>CACXXD010000092.1 GCA_902771445.1 uncultured Prevotellaceae bacterium | reverse complement strand
CTGATGGGCAATCGGGCTGGCACAGGGCCTGCCCCTACCTCGAACAGCAGCAAAGGCACGAACAAATTCAACCTTACCACGCTAAATTATTACAAGCAGAATTATGAATTTTCTTGACAAACACCCCTCTGAGAATCGCATGGAATTCACCAAACTTAAAGTCGCTTGCAAATATGCGAGTATTGGGAGGGGTTGTGTATCTCGTTGATTTACAGTGTGTTGTGAAATTTTTTTTCGCAAAAAGAACTATTTCTCTCCATAAGACTTCGCCTTTCGAACAGCTTTAAGCGGCCTAGTGGGTTTGCAGGCATATCAAACTGAGTTATGACTTAGAACAGAATGCAACTAATGCTAAAACTCAGTTTGATATGACTGTAAACCCACTTTGATTCAATATCTATCTCAAAACTGCCGCTAAGACACGACGTGAGCACTGCGGTTCCTCGCTTCCAGAATGCCACTCTCCGAAGGTGCTTTTTTTTATGAATTATATTGACAAAATTTGGCTCAGTCTATCCCTATGCACATGCAATTATTATCAGGCAACGACATCTTTTGTCGCTGCTGTTCCTTATCTTTGCACAAAAATATCAAATCACATATTTTAATTAAGCAGGACATGAAAGCCAGAAGAATTCGTATTGCAATTGCACTTTTTATTATGTCACAATTGTCAACTTTTGCACAGGAGTTTTCTTTTGTGGCAGAAAGGGACTATGAACTCCGAAACAGTTATCCTTATAGCAAGGATTGGGAGGAAGATGGGAGGACTGTAGATGTGTTGAAGCGTGGTGATACTGTTATAGTTTATGCTTACGATAATAAACTGAGCATTGTCAGCGTTTATAATCAACGACAAATGTGGGAACTCTATCTTTGGATGGACAAGACATTGATAAAACAGATAAAGAAGGCCAAGGACGGAAACGAAAAGAAAATAGAACTTGCTTATATTTATTAGTCACATATCACAAGATTCAAACACATTTAGAGAAATAGTGAAAACGTTGTACAGATGAAAAATAATAGTTTTAGAAAGGCTCTACTGACAAGGAAATAGTAAAAGGTTCAGAAGTACCTAACGACATTTCTGAATTTCTAAAGGAGTATCCAACAATAAAGCATATTGTTCTTAATGGCTCCTCATGGACAAAATGCTATTTCGACAAGTTTGACAGGCACCTTTACAGCAACTATGACGTAATAGTGCTCCCCCAAACCTCAAAGCAGAATGAATCAGGGAAATATAAAATCTCATTTGAAGAGAAACTTTCCAAATGGAAGGTTCTAAAAGATGTTGTAAATGCCCACTTCTAAGCTTACGACAACCGAAAAGGTTATTATTGCATTGTTCTTTGCCCTTTACATGCTTGGCTGCCACATCCTGGACTCTTTAGGAAGTGGCGAGCCAAAGCAATGGGCAAGGAGAGGAGACATGACGGTAGCTAAAACTGAAGGGGAAGAAGTAAATAGGCCTAAGAATACTAAGGCACGAAAGGTGCGGTCGCTACAAGACTGGCCTTTGGACTTGGGCAAATACTTCTATACTATCGATATTGCGTCCGGCTATGAAATGGAAGATGAGGTCTTTGAGGTTGTCGGAAAGTCGGGCGATAACCTGTTGGTGAAGCGGCTGCATGACTGGCCAGACATCAGCGGACATTTTGAATGGTATTGCAATGAGAAACTGACCTCTACGCAGCAGCTGTATGATTATGTGGTGGCACACCGCAAGGCAATTGTGCGACAGATGGAGGAGGTGAGAAGCCGTGGTATCGGGCAGATTACGGACGAGGCTTCTTACTTTCAGGATCATTACGATGAATATATGGATGATCCCGAAGATGAGATTCGGTTCCCACCAGAAATCTTTGATGCTAATGAAGACTGAAGAAAATGAAAAGTGAAGAATGAAGAGTGAAGAATTTGCTTCCGCTGAAGAAAATGAAGATTGAAAATTGAAAAAGGATAAAAAAAATAAAAAACGCGAAGAATAATAAAAAACTTTGTAACTTTGCAGCCGCAAATGGCATGAAAGCCAAATCTTTTGAAAAATAAAAGAATAAAAGAATAAAAAAATAAAAAATAAAAATGCCTGGCAGTCAGACAGTGGATGCTGTCTCGACGTGAGGGAATCCGGTGAGACTCCGGAGCTGTTCCTGCAGCTGTAATCCCCCAGTTTTTTGAAATTGAAAATTGAAGATTGAAAATTGGAGATCGGAGATTTTGAAAATTGAAGGAACTTGTTAGTATAACGCCACTGACGACAACGCGTCGGGAAGGTATAACAGGTTGGGGAGAGCCAGAAGACCTACCAGGGAGAGAGACAATTGAAGATTGAAGATTGAAAATTGGAGATTGGAGATTGTTGAATCGTAGAGAGTAAGCTGCGCACAGGTAATGGGCGGCTGAAAGCAATTCTGTTTTTTGGTTATGTTGAACGGACTTCGTGTGCTGGCGGTGCTGTGTGTGCTCGGCCAGACGGTGAAAGCGCAGACGTTGCTGAAAGGGGACTCCATTCAGGAGGTGGTGGTCACGGGTACTGGCACTGAGCATCTGCTGAAGAATGCGCCTGTGCAGACTGAGGTGATCACGAGCAGGATGCTGCGCAACTATGGGGGCAGTTCGCTGCAGGACATCCTGAGCGGGCTGACGGCCTCGTTCGCCTTCAACGAGGGCGACATGGGGGCGCAGATGCAGCTGAACGGGCTGGGCAACAGCTACATACTCATCCTCGTTGACGGCAAGCGACTGCACGGCGACAATGGGGGCGAGAACGAGCTGAGCCTGATTGACCCGCACCAGATTGAGAAGATTGAGATTGTGAAGGGTGCGTCGAGCGCACTCTATGGCTCGGACGCGATTGCGGGTGTGATTAACATCATCACGAAGAAGCATCATGAGGGCTTCATGGTGGAGAACGCGTCGCGTGTGGGCAGCTATGCCGACTTGCGGCAGCACAACGGGCTGGCCTTCTCGGTGGGACGGCTGAAGAGCTACACCAACTTCCAACTGCAACACAGCGACGGCTGGCAGAACACGAGCGTTGAGGACGTGGCCCAGACGGAGCACCTGATTACGGACTCGCGCAACAAGACGGTGAACGAGCACACCAACTGGCAGGTGTCGGAGCGACTGACACTGGAGGCGGCCAAGGGCCTGCAGTTCTATGCGGAGGGGAGCGTGTACAGGAAGCGCATCTACCGACCGAGCGGCAAGTATGCTGCGGTGGACGTGAAGACCTACGACATGCTGTACCGCAACCAGAGCCTGTCGGCTGGCGGCAAGTGGCAGTTCGGCTCGCTGCTGGGCGGCAGAGACGATGAGAGAAAGAAGGACGTGCTGACACTCGACGTGGACTGGAACCGCCATGCGTACTATTATTACTATACGGCCATCACGCTGACCGACGGTCTGGACCCGCAGGGCCGCTATACCCCATACTATCCCTATTTTCCCGACGACGAGGAGGTGCAGAGCGACCAGCGCCGGACGATGGCCCACCTGAAGGGCGTCTTCGCCCTGCCTGGTGACAACCAGCTGAGCGCGGGCCTGGAGTGGCGCTACGATGTGCTGAAGGCTCCGATGCGCGTGATGAACGGCGAGGTGAAAGACCACACGGAGGCGCTCTACGTGCAAGACGAGTGGCGACTGGCCTGCGGAGGGAGCGTGACCGCTCACCTGACGGGCGGCCTGCGACTGACCAACAACGGTCAGTTCGGGCAGCGACTGACTCCGAAGCTGTCGGCCATGCTCAGTCTGGGCGAGCACTGGCGGCTGCGGGCCACGTGGAGCCAGGGATTCAAGACCCCCACGCCCAAGGAACTCTACTATCGCTACGTGAGATACATGGGCGGCACCTATCTCTATCTGGGCAACACGAAGCTGAAGCCACAGCTGTCCAACTACTTCGCCCTGAACGGAGAGTGGAGCTGGCAGGGACTGAACGTGACGGTGACGGGCTATCTGAACAACGTGGACCGCATGATTGCGCTGATGACCATACCGAACACGCAGGCCCCCGACTACTATATAGCCACCTACGACCCGCGCAAGACGCGGCAGTATCAGAATCTGGAGAAGGCGCGGGTGAAGGGCATAGACGTGTCGGTGCGCTACAGGATCAGCAGCGACTGGTCGGCTGGGCTGAGCTACAGCTATCTGGACACCGATGCTGAGCAATACGACACGACGCACGACGTGATGAAGAAGGTGGTGATAGACGGTACGGCCCACCACAAGGGCAGCTGGTTTGCCACATGGAACCATGCGTTGGGGAAGCGCACGGCCAGACGGAAGGGCGGCAATGCCGTCTCGGTGGGCGCTGGCCTGTATGGGCGCATGTCGAGTACGCGCTACTATCAGCTGAACGGCAACGGCAAGGGCTACCACATCTGGCGACTGACGGGGCATTGCTCGTTCAGCGCCCTGCGCTGTCTTGACTTTACGTTGGAAGCGGGCATCGACAATATACTGAACTACGTAGACCGCACGCCCCACCTGCTGCACCTGGGTACGACGACCCCTGGTCGCACGGTCTACGGCACGCTGGTGGTGCGGTTCAGTCGTGGAAAGAAAATGACGAACGTTAATCGTAATAAGTTTAATTCAAATCAATCAAACAATGAACAAGATTAAGTTTTTTGTGCTGTCGCTCGTGGCAGCCTGTGTGGCCATGTCGTTTACGGCATGCAAGAACGGTGAGGAAACAATCACGGAACGCATTGTGACGAAGACCGACACCATTACGAAAGAGGTGAAGACGGTGGTGGACAACAACTGGAGCCGCTATCAGGACATCGTGAACCAGGACGTGAAGAAGAACAAGCAGCACAACAAGGTGATTCTGCTGGTGGCTTTCGGCTCAACGTGGGAGCAGGCCTTCAATGCCTTCGACACCACGGTGGATGCCTACAAGAAGGCCTTCAAGGACTACGACGTGTTCCTGAGCTATTCGTCGGCCATCTGCATCAACCGTGCCGCTGCTGCCGAGAACGGCGTGAAGCGCGACTACTATGCCCCTAACTTCTGGCTGAATGCCTTCGGTGCCGACGGCGTGGAATACCGCGAGATCGTGGTGCAGTCGCTGCAGGTGATTCCCGGTGAGGAGTACACCCGCGTGATTAACTATATCAAGGACTTCATGAACAATGCCAACGGCGACTTGAACGACGACTACCTGAAGAAGTTTGCCTTCACCGACGAGGGCGAGCCGGGCGAGTACACCATCCGTCTGGGTGTTCCCTTGCTGCAAGATGCCGCTAACGATGTGCCGGAGGTGGCCAAGCAGTTGGATTTGCTCTACCACGACCTTGCCGCCAACAACCTCGTTGCCTTCATGGGTCACGGCAATCCCGACTCTTACGACACCTACAAGGCCAACGTGCGCTATACGCAGCTGGAGGAGGCTCTGCAGGCCATCAACAACCACTACTTTGTGGGAACGGTCGACATGGCCGAGAACTTCAAGCCCCATGTATATGACCGTATCTATGCCAAGGGCCTGACCAGCCAGAACATGAAGATCTATCTGCACCCCCTCATGT
This sequence comes from uncultured Prevotellaceae bacterium, assembly GCA_902771445.1. Lineage (GTDB taxonomy): Bacteria > Bacteroidota > Bacteroidia > Bacteroidales > Bacteroidaceae > Prevotella. Next base: position 8,323 of record CACXXD010000092.1, on the reverse strand, counting down.
CAATCGACGGTGACCACGGCCACAACGACATGGGAGGCGACGACATGCCTGAGGGATGGAGTGAAGGCAGCAACACCTTCGACGACTTGCAGGACATGAAGAACGAAGAGGGCGAAGTGGAGGACTGCAGCTGGAAGGTCTACTTCGGTGCCAAGGGGTCGGGCCTCACCTGCAACGACGAGACCGTGATTGCGAAGGGCTTGCTGGAGCTGGAGTCCATTCGCCAGGTATGGATGAACCACACACAGGCTGCCATCGATGGCGAGCCTCTTGACTACTATCATTCAAAGAACCCAGAGTAAAAAAATGAAGAGTGAAGAATTTTTCACTCTTCATTCTTTATTAAAATGAGACGACAATTACTATTTGCAGTGGCTCTCTTTTCGGGGAGCACTGCTTTTTCGCAAATTCACCTGATGGAGCGAGCCGACACGGTGGCCCGCATGGTGGACCTGAACCCGGTGGTGGTCACCGGCTCTGGTCACCACCAGCGACTGAAGTCGACGGCCACGCCCGTTCACGTGCTGTCGCGTCAGGAGATCGAGGAGCAAGGCATAGCCACCTTCGAGGATGCCCTGGTGCGCATGATGCCGCAGGTGTCGATGGCACCCAGTTCGATGGGTACGTTCCTGCGACTGAACGGACTGGGCAACAAGTATGTGCTCATCCTGATCAACGGTCAGAAACTGTCGGGCGACATCTCGAACAACATTGACCTGAGCCGCATCAGCATGGCCCGCGTGAAGCGCATCGAGGTGCTCGACGGAGCCGCCTCGTCGCTCTATGGCAGCGATGCCATCGGCGGTGTCATCAACATCATCACCGACCAGCCCACCAGCTCGCTTGTCAGCATCACCAACACGACCAACGTGTCGGGCAAGGGCAAGCTGACCGAGAGCGTCAACTTGGACATCTATGCCAAAGGGTTCGGCTCCTATACTACCTTCACCCACGACCGCGCAGACAGTTACCAGACGTTCACCGAGGAGTTTGTGAAGGGCAGCGACACCCAGACACAGCCCACCATCGCCCCGCTGTTTACGGGATTCCGCTCGAACCTCATCTCGCAGAAGTTCACCTTCTCGCCTAACAAGAAGCTGGCACTGAATGCCGCCATCAGCTATAACCACAAGCTGACCGACAGGCCCAACACCCGTGCCGACGTGACGGGAGGCACCGACTATGAGATGCGCTACAAAGGACTGCGATGGGGCCTGGGCGGCATCTATAAGTTCAACAACCGCAACTCGCTGCAAGCCGACTTCACCGTAGACCGCCTGCGCTATGGCAAGCAGTACGACGTGGAGACCAAGACCAATGCCGTGGGCGACTATGTGCAGTCGAAGAAACAGCGCACGATGGAAGGACAGCTGAAGGGCATTCTGCACCTGTTCTCGAAAGAGGGATGCCAGGCCGATGCCGTGACCATCGTGGGAGCCGACTGGCGGCGCGACAAGATGGTGGCCACGTCGGGCAACATCGACCAGCATGCCTACGTCCTGGCCGGCTATGCCCAGCACGAGATGCCATTGGTGGTCGGACTGAGTGCCACGGTGGGCGCACGCTACGACTACCATGAGAGCTTCGGCAGTCACTTCACTCCGAAGGCTTCGCTCATGTACTCGCTGGGCCATTTCAACCTGCGTGCCAGCTATTCGGCAGGCTTCCGTGCGCCCGGACTCGACGAACTGCATTATCATTACTTCTCCGTCAACCGTGGCAAGGCTCAGATCATCTTCGGCAACGACGGCCTGAAGCCCGAGAAGAGCCACTATGTGTCGCTCAACGCAGAGTATCGTTCGGACAGAGTGGCCGTGAGCGTGACGGGCTACATGAACCGCATCAACGATATGGTGGTGAGGAAAGATGTCGGTGTCGATGCTGCCTCGCTGGCCATGTTGCAGAGCGAGTTTCCCGAGATGACGGATGCGCAAGCCAAGAAGTTGGAGCGCTATTCGCTCTATCAGAACAGTGACTGCGGCGACGTGAAGGGCATCACGGTTAACGTGTCGGCCAATGTGTTCGACGGGTTCAGTCTGTCGGGCAACTATGCCTTTGTCTATGCCCGTACCAAGACGAACGACGAATGGATCAACATGGAGCGTAGCATACGCAATGCTGGGACTGTGGCCGCCAACTATCACAAGGTGTGGGGGCGCTATGCGCTGAACGTCAACCTGAACGGGCGGTTGCAGTCGGAGACGTTCTACACCAGCTATGAGAATGCGCCGGGTTTCACTATCTGGAACCTGCACACGCGCCACACCTTCGACCTCTGCCGATGGGCATTGCTGGAACCAAGCATCGGTGTCGACAACCTGTTCAATAAGGTGGACAACCGCATTGACAGCAGCAACCGCAAATATGCACTCTACAGCCCTGGTCGGATGCTGGTCGTGGGACTGAAAGTGAAATTCAAGAAATAAGCTTATGCTGACAGGACATGGGGATGACCTCTATCTATACAACCACGTTCGACTGAACTTCAGTTCGAACATCCCTGCGCATGCCGACATCGAGGAACTGAAGGCGTTTCTTCGTCAGCAGTTCGATGCCGTCAGTTGTTATCCTGAGCCAGAGCCTTTTTCGGCTGAGCATGCCATTGCCCGACAGCGTGGTGTGCCAGCCGAGTGCGTGCTGATGACCAACGGGGCTACCGAGGCCATCTATCTGGTGGCACAGCTGTTGCGTAGTGAACACTTCGACTTCTGTGAGATAGCGCAGCCCACCTTCTGCGAATACCGTGATGCCTGCATGATGGCTGGATTGCCTTGTGGGGACAGTCGCGCAGACGGCGGGAAGTGTGCGTTTTGGCTTTGCAATCCCAATAATCCTACGGGTGGGGTGGTTGCCATTGAGGAGGTTCGCAGAAAGGCCGGCCAGTACGACATGCTGGTGGTCGACCAGTCGTATGAGGCCTATACGCTGGAGCCGATGCTTTCGCCTGCTGAGGCTGTGAGGCATGCGAACATCATACAGATTCACTCAATGACCAAAACATGTGCCGTCCCCGGCCTGCGCATCGGCTATGTGGTTGCTGCACCTCAGGTGATAGCAAAGCTGCGCCGATTCGTGCGTCCGTGGTCTGTCAATGCCTTGGCGTCCTTGGCTGCGGAGTGGTTGGCTGACCATGATTTCAGGGCTGTGAAAGATATGGAGCATTATCTGAGCGAGGCCCAACGGCTGAATCGTGAACTGAATAAGATTGATGGGGTGCGAGCTTTGCCCACGGCTACGAACTTCATGTTGTGTGTCCTTGAGCGACAGACGGCGGCTTCGCTGAAGCAGCATCTCGTAGAGAAACATGGTATCCTGATTCGTGATGCCTCAAACTTCGTGGGCCTTGATCAGCACTATTTCCGCGTTGCCTCGCAGACGAAAGAGGAAAACGATGAACTCTTGGAAAGAATGAAGGAAATGAAGAATGAAGAGTGAAGAATGAAGAATTTGCTCCCGCACTTGGGGCCTTGACACCTTCAGCGGTAGCAAATTCTTCACTCTTCATTTAACCATGATTTCTCTTGCAAATTCTATGATGGTGTCTTTGCCTCGCTTGAAGTCCTGTTCGGTGAGTTGAACGTTGTAGTGGGGAGCGATGCCGAACTCTGTCGATTGTTTGTTGGCATCGTAACTGGGGACGGCAGAGAAACGGACCACCCAGCCGTTAGGCAACGCATCGGAGAAAGGCATGCCGGCACCGCCGCCCGTGTGGTCACCCACAAGTTTCACGTTGGGCATCGCCTTCATGTACGTTGCAAACTCGTTGGCGGCACTGAAGACGTGGCGGTTGGTGAGCACGCAGACGGGCTTCAGCCAGCGCATGCCCGACGAGGGCTCCAGATAGCGGGGCTCCATCGACGAGAAGTCGCTGTGTCCCTTGCCTGTTTTGTGTTGCAGATAGCCCACCAGTGTCTTCTCGTTGCAGAAGCGTGCGGCCAGTCGCTCAGCATTCGTCAGTTCGCCTCCCCCGTTGCCTCGTATGTCGATGATGATGCCCCGGCAGAGAATCATGTGCATGAACACCTCGTCCAGGTTGCCGTCGCCAATGCCGCTGGAGAAACTCTCGTAGCGTATGTAGCCGATGTTGTCGTCGAGGATGCAGTATTTCAGACCCGATGCAATCTTGTAGTCAGTACCCATGTAGCGACGCAACAGCGAGTCGCTCAGGTTGCTGGGATAGCTTTCGTACCATGACCAGTTGCGGGCCAGGTCGTGCGGTGCCGAGAGGTTGACGTGGCCGTCGCGCAGTTCCGACAGCATGTCGGCCAGCACTTCAAACAACTGCACTTTCTTCATGTCGGGTGTGATGCGCACCTTGTATTTCGAGTATACTTGTTGCCAGTCTACCCCTATCTCATGCTGTTTGTAGTCCAGGAAACAGTAGCGCTCATCGATGATTTTCCACAGCGCCTCGAAGTTTCCTTCGGGGGTGTCGTCGAACTGTTCCTCCTCGACACAGGCCACGTTGAGTGCCGAGGACAGAGTGATAAGAAAGAGGCTTATCACGAAGTGGCAGTATCTTTTGAATTTAGTTTTGCGCATGGTGTGTAAAAAGCTGTTCTATTCGTGTTTCACTTTGTATCTCACAACGATGCCGAGCATGATGTTATGTGAAATGACGTGTTGCTTCAGATTGTTGACCTTGGCCTGCTGGTAGTCGCCAAGATAGCCCAGGGAGAGCGTGAACTTGGGTGAGAGATGGCAGTACAAAGAGAGTTGCTGTCGCAGGTTGGGGGCCGAAACGAACGTTGTTGGCACGATGTTGTGGTCGTAGTTGCCTAATGAGAAAATCTCGTAGTACGACTGTCCGTAGTTAGGACTGAACATGAGTCCTGCGAGTGGCAGTTCGAACTCGTAGCGCAAGTCCCATCGCTTTTTCAGCAAGCTGAAGTGATAGGTGGCAATACCCGAGGGCATGATGTTGAGCGAGAGTCGTGCTTGTGCCGGGTTGTTCGAGCTGTTGCGTGTGTTGTAGAGAAATCCCACACCCAGTGTGGCCATAGCTCCCGCTTGCAGGCACAGGTTGTCGCCTGCAAGATGCCATGCGTGATAGCGCCCGAAGAAGAAGTTGTATGTACCCTCCAGCATCGTTTCGTTGCCTCGCATATCCTTTGCTTGGCTGAGGTGAAACTGGTTCTGAATGATGGTCGACCAGTCGGAACCGTTCTTCTGCCGTTCGGAGTTGATGAGAAACGTGATACCGCCTCCTTTCGTCTTCTGCTGCATGAGATAGGAGTCATGAATGTTTGTCCAGCCGCCACCCAGGTGATAGCCCTTCGTCGTGGTGTGACCCGTATCCTGTGCCGTGCAGGTGGTTGCTATGAGCCATGTGATGAGGCACCCGACGGCCAGACTCAGTGTGCGACGCCTCCGCAAGTATCCGCTGTATCGCTGCAAGCATTTAGTCATTTGCATATAGTTTAGTCGTCGAACAGTCTGAGCTGTCCCGTCATTTCGTCAATAATCTGTTGTTCGCTCTTGCCCGCATCCGGGTCCAGGTTCTCCGTGCTTTCGGCTTCGTCGTCATCGCTATCCTCAGCTGTCTCCGGCTCTTCGGGGAATCGTGTCGGCTCCAGTTCCTCGATCGATGCGATTTGCCAGGTGGAGATGCGCTTGCCTTTGGCCTTGAATCCCTTTACGGCAATGAACTGTTCCGCATCGATTTCCTCGCTGCCACGGAACTCGTCGGCTCCTCCGTAGGTGACCTTTACGAGTGGGTAGACTACATCGGTGAGCACGACAAGCTTCGAGGCCGTAGGCTTGGCAGGCGAGGCATCGCCGCCCATGAAGTTCTGTTTGCGCTTGGTGGCCTCCATGACGAATCGCTTCATGTAGGGGTAGCCCTGGTTGTCGGCATCGAAGAGCACCGCCGTCCACACCTTTTCGGGTATAAATTTCTCAATGCGTAGGATGTTCTCCTCGTAGTGGTTGTTTGCATCGAAGTTGGTCAGGTAGAAGTCGCCGTTCTGCAGCACCACCAGGATCTGGTCGCCATCGAAGAACTCGCCCAGCAGTCTGCCGTGCTCGTCGTAGTTCAGTCGGTTCACGTCGGGGTCGTACCACACCTTTCTTCCGCCCAGTGTAGAATGACCGTGGCTCTTCAGTCCTATTTTGTGTACTGGCTTCTTTGTCAACAGGTTGCCCTTCGACGAACGGCCTTTGATGAGCACGTCGGCAAACGAGCGTTCGAGGAAGATGCTCATGCGCGGATTGATGGCCTGCACCGAGGCGTCGAGCGTAATCTTGATGACCTCGGCCTCGCCGTTGGGGTTGGCCGTGAAGTACATGACACGCGAGCCTTCAGTGCCTTGTGTCAAGTCGTACTCACGGTCGCGTGTGATGCCTGTGATGTTGAATCGCTTGATGTAGCATGGCCCCTTGCGTCCGTCGCGGTAGACCACGTTGTAGATGGTGCGCTTGTCGCTCTTCTTGAACACGCCCAGCCACATCACGTTCTTACCTACGAACAGTTTCTCGGCCACGCGCACTACCTTGTATTTTCCGTCTTTATAGAACAGGATGATGTCGTCGATGTCGGAACAGTTGCACACGAACTCATCCTTCTTCAGTCCTGTTCCGATGAAGCCTTCGCTGCGATTGATGTACAGCTTCTGGTTGGCTTCCACTACTTTTGTTGCCTCGATGGTGTCGAAATTGCGAATCTCCGTCAGTCGCGGATGGGCCTTGCCATACTTGTCCTTCAGGAACTGGAACCACTGTGCCGTCACTTCCGTCAGGTTGGCCAGATCGTTGTCTATTTGTTCAATCTCAGCCTTGATACGTGCCATCAGCTCGTCGGCCTTGTCCTTGTTGAACTTCAGAATGCGTTGCATTTTGATTTCCAGCAGTCGCAGGATGTCGTCCTTCGTCACCTCACGCACCAGTTGCGGATAGTAAGGTGTCAGTCGCTCGTCGATATGTTCGCACACCTTATCGACGTTGGGTGCTTCTTCGAATTTCTTGTCTTTGTAGATGCGCTCCTCAATGAAGATCTTCTCTAATGAACAGAAATGATATTGCTCCAGCAGTTCATTCTTGCGGATCTCCAGTTCCTGTCGAATCAAGTCCTTGGTTCGTTCTGCTGAGTAGCGCAGCACGTCGCTCACCGTCAGGAACTGAGGCTTTTGGTCGGCAATGACGCAGCAGTTGGGCGAGATGTTGATTTCGCAGTCGGTGAAAGCATAGAGCGCGTCGAGCGTCTTGTCTGACGAAACACCGGGTGCCAGGTGAATCTGTATCTCCACCTCAGCCGAAGTCAGGTCGGTCACGTTGCGTGCTTTGATCTTGCCTTTCTCAATTGCCTTGGTGATACTCTCGATGAGCGTGCCAACCGTCTTTGAGAAAGGCAGTTCGCGAATCACGAGCGTCTTCTGGTCCAGCTTCTCAATCTTTGCCCTCACCTTCAGCACACCGCCGCGCTGTCCGTCGTTGTATTTGCTCACGTCGATGCTGCCTCCCGTCAGGAAGTCGGGGTACAACTGGAACGGCTCGCCATGCAGGTAGCTGATGGCGGCATCGCAAATCTCGTTGAAGTTATGGGGAAGGATTTTCGAACTCAGGCCTACGGCAATGCCCTCAGCACCTTGTGAGAGCAGTAGCGGGAACTTCACCGGCAGCGTGATGGGCTCTTTGTTGCGACCGTCGTATGACAATTGCCATTCGGTGGTCTTGGGGTTGAACACGGTGTCGAGCGCAAACTTCGACAGTCGGGCCTCGATGTATCGCGGAGCAGCCGCACGGTCGCCCGTCAGAATGTTGCCCCAGTTGCCCTGTGTGTCGACGAGCAGGTCTTTCTGTCCCAGTTGAACCAAAGCATCGCCGATAGAAGCATCGCCGTGGGGATGGAACTGCATGGTGTGTCCCACGATGTTGGCCACCTTGTTATATCGCCCGTCGTCCATGCGTTTCATGGAGTGCAGTATGCGTCGCTGCACGGGTTTCAGACCGTCTTCAATGTGAGGCACGGCACGCTCCAGAATCACGTAAGAGGCATAGTCAAGGAACCAGTTTTGATACATGCCGCTCAGGTGGTGAACGACAGCCGCGTCGAATCGGTTCACGGGCTTGTAGTCGGAGTGTCCTTCGGGAGTACCCTCTTCGTTTTCAGCCATTTCCTCTTCGCTATTTTTCAGAATATCATCTTTTATTTCGTCATCCATGTAGGTCTATATTTTGTGCAAAGATACAAAAAAAAGTTGAAAAGCCGAACAAATTAGTATAATTAATGCTGATGTTCTTGCACCTTTCACATTTTTGCAATACACACAGACCTTTTTTTATTCGTGTAAAAACACAACGACACCCCAAATACTTTTTGGAGTGT
>CACXXD010000091.1 GCA_902771445.1 uncultured Prevotellaceae bacterium | reverse complement strand
CACCGCAGGTCTCTACACCATCGAGCCTATCGAGTTCGTATTCAACGGTGAAGAGCTGACCGTGGGTGTGACTGGCACCGCAGCCAACCAGTGGGTTGTGTTCGACAACTTCCGTCTAACCTACTACGGTGAGCAGGAGACTCCAGAGCCACAGGAGAACGTGTTCTACAACTGGTATGCCGGCACTGAGAAGGGCGGTACCATCGTTGAGCAGAACGCTGGCGAGACATCGAACATCGGTGTTGCAAAACGTGGCTACACCACCATCCAGCTCTCTGGCAAGAATGACTTCAGCACCAACTACTTCGAGCTGACTCTCGATGAGCCAATGAAGGAAGGCGACGAAATCAGCGTTACCGCATTCCGCGACAAGAACGGCGCTGACGTGAAGCGTTCGGGCATCATCTTCAAGTTCGAGGATGAGAGCACCATCAACAGCGACACAATGGGCGACGACTACATCTTCAACAACCTGAACGAGGAAGGTGCTGACTACGACGCAAGCAAGACTGAGCCCAACACGCTCGTGTTCAAGGTTCCCGAGGGTGCCAACAACACCAGCAAGCTGCTCTTCGCTCGTGGACGCACGCAGACCAACCTGTTCGTGACCAAGCTGGAGATCAAGCACGTAGGCACTGTTGGCATCGAGACTGTGAAGGCCAACGAGCTGCTGAACGGCACCATCTACAACCTGAACGGCCAGAAGATGCAGAAGGCTCAGAAGGGTCTCTACATCATCAACGGCAAGAAGGTCGTGGTGAAGTAATTGAAGCCTGACAGCTTTTTATACAGGCGGCACTCAGCGCAAAAGCGGTGGGTGCCGCTTTTCTTTTGTCCCATCGGCAGGATACAAGCAAAGACAACAACTGCCGCATATACACTATACAGAAAAATACGCCAATCTGTTTATACAAAAACTGTCATTTTTATGTTGTTAAGCAGTTTTTTATACAAAATATGCAGAATTGTTTGGAGAAAAACAGAATAATAACTAATTTTGCAGCCAAATCATGTATAAATATTCTTATTCGCAACAAGAAGAAGTAAGAAGTATGAAGATTAAGAATAACAGACTGGAAGCACTCAGGCTCATCATATCGAGCCAGCAACTGGGGAGCCAGGAAGAACTGCTCAACGCGCTTCAGAAAGAAGGCTTCAAACTGACGCAAGCCACGCTGAGCCGTGACCTCAAGCAGCTGAAAGTTGCCAAGGCAGCCACAATGGGCGGCAACTATGTCTATGTGCTTCCCAACGAATCAATGTACAAGCGTGTATCAACCCCATCCACCGTGCGTGAGATGATGCAGATTTCAGGATTTGTAAGCCTGCGCTTTTCCGGCAACATGGCCATCATCAAGACACGTCCTGGCTATGCCAGCTCTATCGCCTGGAACATAGACAACAGCGCACTCCCCCAACTGTTAGGCTCAATTGCCGGTGCCGACACCATCTTCGTAGCACTGAAAGAAGGTGTGCCGCACGAGGAGGTGATCAATGCACTGAGCGTAGTCATACCAAATATCAAGTAAGAAAAAGTTGGAAGTTGACAACTAAAACGAAGTCGAATAACAGTCAAAGAATGGATAAGGATAATATTAATGTATTAGTGGCCGGCCCTGAACATGAAAAATATGTTGACACCATACTCAACACCATTGCCGAGGCAGCCAAAGTGCGCGGAACAGGCATAGCCAAGCGCACCCACGAGTATCTAACGAAGAAGATGATGGAGGCCAAAGCCGTGATAGCCCTGTCGGACGACGGGCGATTCGCTGGCTTCAGCTACATCGAGACATGGGGCAACAAGCAATACGTCACCACCAGCGGACTGATTGTACACCCCGACTTTCGCGGTCTGGGTCTTGCCAAGCGCATCAAAGACCTGACGTTCACACTGGCCCGCACGCGCTGGCCGCATGCCAAGATTTTCTCGCTCACCAGTGGTGCTGCCGTCATGGCAATGAACACCCAGTTGGGCTATAAGCCCGTGACCTTTGCCGATTTGACCGACGACGAGTCATTCTGGAAAGGCTGCGAGGGATGCGTCAACGTCGACGTGCTTCATCGCACCAACCGAAAGTACTGCATCTGCACGGGCATGCTGTTCGATCCCGAAGAGCATCTGCCTGCCAAGATACCCGAAGAGGTGCTGGTAAGAATCAGACATTTGGAGGAGATTGAGGAATAAAGCCTCACCACCAACCCCTCTCCGATGGGAGAGGGGAGCATATAGAAAAAGTCAATATAAATACATTAACAAATAACGTAATCAAATAATACAAACGTAAAATGGAGAAACAAGAGAATAACCAAACAGCAAAACTAACCACTCACCTCTCCACTCGGAGAGGGGCCGGGGGTGAGGCTAAGAAAGTTGTAGTAGCCTTCAGTGGTGGACTTGACACCAGTTACACCGTAATGAAGCTGACCCAGGACGGTTGGGATGTCTATGCAGCATGCGCCAACACGGGCGGCTTCAGCGCAGAACAGTTGAAGACCAACGAAGAGAATGCCTACAAGCTGGGCGCAGTGAAATATGTAACCCTCGACGTGACGCAAGAATACTACGAGAAGTCGCTGAAATACATGATTTTCGGCAACGTGCTTCGCAACAACTGCTACCCCATCTCCGTCTCTTCAGAGCGCATCTTCCAGGCCATCGCCATTGCACGCTATGCAAAGGAGATCGGGGCCGATGCCATTGCCCACGGCTCAACAGGAGCAGGCAACGACCAGATACGTTTCGACATGACCTTCCTCGTCATGGCTCCCGGGGTGGAAATCATCACCTTGACCCGCGACAAGAAACTGACTCGCAAAGAGGAGGTCGACTACCTGAACGAGCATGGTTTCTTTGCCGACTTCACCAAACTGAAGTATTCGTACAACGTGGGCATCTGGGGAACTTCCATCTGCGGCGGCGAGTTGCTCGACCCCACGCAAGGACTGCCCGAAGAGGCCTATCTGAAACACGTCACAGCCAAAGAAGACTCGCTGCTGAAGATTGAGTTTGAGAAAGGCGAGATCGTAGGCGTCAACGGCGAGAAGTTCACCGACCGTGTGAAGGCTATCCAGAAGATTGAGGAGATTGGTGCCTCATACGCCATTGGTCGCGATGCCAACGTGGGCGATACCATCATCGGCATCAAAGGACGCGTGGGCTTCGAGGCAGCTGCACCTAAACTCATTATCGAGGCTCACCGACTGCTGGAGAAATCGACCTTGTCGAAGTGGCAGCAGTACTGGAAGGACCAGGTGGCCAACTGGTACGGCATGTTCCTGCATGAGAGCCAGTACATGGAGCCAGTGATGCCCGACATCGAGGCCATGCTGACCTCTTCGCAAAGGAACGTCACGGGTACGGCCATTCTCAAACTGCGTCCTTACGGATTCGAGACGGTTGGCATCGACTCTGCCAACGACCTTACCAAGAGCAAGCTGGGCGAATACGGAGAGACACAGACGGGTTGGACTGCCGACGAGGCCAAGGGCTTCATCAAGGTAAGCTCAACCCCACTGCGCGTGTACTACGGAATACACCCGAATGAAAGGTAAAAGGGAAAAGTGAATAGTGAATAATTTGCTACCGCATAAAGGTACTTTGTGCCAATATATTCTTTGATACGAATTATTGTTTTGATACCAATATATGATTAGAGTAGGTATATTAGGCGCGGCAGGCTATACGGGGGGCGAACTCATCCGTCTGTTGCTCAATCATCCGGAGGCCAAGATTGTATTTGCCAACTCGGAGAGCAATGCTGGCAATCCGGTGAGCGACGTACACGAGGGATTGCTTGGCGATACCGACCTGCGCTTCACTTCTGAGATGCCTTTCAATGATGTAGACGTGGTGTTCTTCTGCTTCGGTCATGGCAAGAGCGCTGCTTTCTTGCAAGAACATGCCATTCCCGAAGAGGTGAAAATCATCGACCTGGCTCAGGACTTCCGCATAGCCGGCGATCACGACTACGTCTACGGTCTGCCCGAAATCAATCACGACGCCATCGTCACATCGCAGCATCTGGCCAATCCCGGCTGCTTTGCCACGGCCATCCAACTGGCCTTGCTGCCTGCGGCCCATCTTAACCTGCTGAAAGAAGACGTGAGTGTCAATGCCATCACTGGCTCCACGGGGGCCGGACAGAAGCCCGGAGCCACCACGCATTTCTCGTGGCGTGCCGACAATCTGAGCATCTACAAGCCATTCCAGCACCAGCATATCGCAGAGATCAGACAGTCGCTGCGCCAGGTGCAGGGCTATCTCGATGCCGACATCGACTTCATTCCCTATCGCGGTCCGTTTGCCCGTGGCATCTTCTGCACCGCAGTGGTCAAGACACCCGCACCCATCGAGGATATTGTGGAGACCTACAAGGACTTCTATCGCGATGCCGCCTTCACCCACTACAGCGAAAAGCCGCTCGACCTGAAACAGGTGGTGAACACCAACAAGGCGCTGGTTCACTGCGAGAAATACGGCAACAAACTGCTCATCACTTCCTGCATCGACAACTTGCTGAAGGGAGCCGTGGGCCAAGCCGTACAAAACATGAACCTGATGTTCGGGCTCGACGAGACAACGGGCCTGCAACTGAAAGCATCGGCATTCTAAAATAAGTTGGGACGGCAATGAGTCGTCCCAACTTTTTTTATCAGTACTTAGCATATAAATATTAAGAAAGATTAACAACTAATGCTATAATATTTCCGATTTTCAGCGTTTATTATCACAGAAACAACTAAAACGACTACAGATAATGAAAGCACTGAAACGATGGACACTGATGGCATTTGCAGTCCTCTTCCTCGCCTCTTGCAGCAGCTCACCGCAATACGCTGACCAAGAGGCGCACGAGAAAACTGAACAACTGCGACAGCAATACACACCGCTCATCACTGGCACCTGGCACATGCAGTATGTCAAGGACAAAAGACGTTTCTTTGAGCGCCTGACGTTCAATGAGGACGGCACGATGAAAGGGATGCGCAAAATGCAGAGCCGCGAAGTTGTCACTATTGACGGCAAAGAGCAACACACAGACTGGCAGGATGTGGACGACATGAATGGTGCATTCACTGGCACATGGAAGTTGTCATGGAGACGGGATACTGAAGGTGCTTTCGCGGGCAACAGGCTTCTACTTTCGGCAACCTTCGACGATGAGCGCAACTGGCCTTCTCCTACAGCATATAGTCTGGATGCCCGTTTCATCGATGCCGACGAATCGACACTCCGCATCGAGGGCGGTATCGCTCACAACAGCGATGACGGCTCAACAGTCTACACGCGTGGTCAAGCCGAGCCAGAGTTCTAAGGGAATGGTACCACATCAGATTACTACAGTCTGGTGACTCTTAGCGTTTTTGTCAAAATAATTCATAGAAAAAACTTGGGACGTTTTATCATTTGTTCTAAACTATCCCAACCGTACAGCCCGAATTATTTTTTATTACGATGGGACACGTCACGACGATTTGGATTCATGCAAATAGGACAATGCGACGGATAGCAAATTGATACTTTTGCTTAAAAAAAAGCGAAATTGTGTCGGATTGTCAGATATTTAGCTTAATTTTGCAACAGAATTTCAAAAATTAAGTGAGATATGAAACTATTCGATGTTTATCCGCTCTTCGACGTGAACATCGTTAAGGGCGAAGGCTGCAAGGTGTGGGACGACAAAGGACAGGAATACCTGGACCTCTATGGCGGCCATGCCGTGATCAGCATCGGTCACTGCCATCCGCACTACGTAGAGAAAGTTGGTCAGCAATTGCAGACGCTGGGCTTTTATTCTAACTCCGTGAAGAACATGCTTCAAGTGGAGCTGGCCGAACGACTGGGACGCATCAGCGGCTATGAAGACTATCAGCTGTTCCTCATCAACAGCGGTGCCGAGGCAAACGAGAACGCACTGAAGCTGGCCTCGTTTAAGAACCCAACGGCCAACCGTATATTGTCGTGCGAGAAAGCCTTCCACGGACGCACCTCACTGGCTGTCGAGGTGACGAACAATCCGAAAATCGTGGCCCCCATCAATGACAACCATCACGTGCGCTTCCTGCCCCTGAACGATGTGGAGCCGTGGATTCGCGAACTGTCGCGTGGCGGTGTGTCGGCAGTCATTCTGGAGTGCATACAGGGTGTGGGCGGCATACAGATGGCCACTCCCGAGTTTGCACAGAAGCTGGCCTATGCCTGCAAACGCTACCATGCCACCCTCATCTGCGACGAGATACAATGCGGCTACGGACGCAGCGGCAAGTTCTTTGCCCACCAGTGGCTGGGCATCAAGCCCGACATCATCACAGTGGCCAAGGGCATAGCCAACGGATTCCCAATGGGCGGCGTGCTCATCTCGCCCGACTTCAAGCCCGTCTATGGTCAACTGGGTACCACGTTCGGCGGCAACCATCTGGCTTGTTCGGCAGCACTGGCCGTGCTCGACGTGATGGAGCAGGAACAGCTGGTGGAGAATGCCCGCGAGGTGGGCGACTATCTGATGGGAAGAATAAAAGACTTAAAAAATGAAAAAATAAAAGAGGTGCGCGGACGAGGACTGATGATCGGCATTGAGCTGACCGAAGAACAGAAGCCCGTGCGCGAGCGACTGGTCTACGAGCAACACGTGTTCACTGGCTGCTCTGGTCAGAACCTGTTGCGACTGCTACCGCCGCTCACCTTCACCAAACAGATGGCCGACGAGTTTATTGAACGTTTACAGAAAGCCTTATGAAGATTGCAATGATAGGTGCAGGCGCTATGGGCGGTGCCACGGTAGAGGGACTGGTCAGGAGCGGACTGCACAAGAATGAAGATATTTGCGTGAGCGACCCTTCGGAGGCTGTGCTCAATAAGTTTCAGAAACTGGGCATCAGCGTGACTACCGACAACGGCATCGCAGCAGCGGTGGCCGACGTGGTGTGCGTGTGCGTAAAGCCGTGGCTGGTAGAGCGCGTGCTTGGCAGCATCAAGGATGCCTTGCAGCCGGAACGTCAGTTGCTCGTGGTGATTGCCGCAGGCGTGAAGTCTGAGAACGTCAGGGAGTGGCTGGGCGCACAGTGTCCGCCGCTGTTCCTGGTCATCCCGAACATCGCCATCGCCGAACTGGCATCGATGACATTCATCGTACCCGTTGGAACCACCAGCCAACAGACCGACACCGTGGTGAGCCTGTTCAACGAGATGGGCCACACGCTGCTAACCGACGAACAGCACCTGGCGGCTGGCACCACGCTGGCCTCATGCGGCATAGCCTATGCCATGCGCTACATCCGTGCGGCATCGGAAGGCGGTGTGGAACTGGGCTTCAAGGCCGATGATGCCAAGCGCATCGTGATGCAGACCATGAAAGGAGCCGTGGAGTTGCTGGAAGCCACCGGTCTGCATCCCGAAGCTGCCATCGACCTGGTGACGACACCTGGCGGCGTGACCATCAAGGGACTGAACGAGATGGAACACGCAGGGTTTACCTCCAGCGTCATCCGTGGACTGAAAGCTGGATCCAAATAGAAGGAAAAAGGAAAAGTGAATAGTGAATAATTTGCTACCGCTCTGCTGGGATACCGAATATCTTAAAGATAACGAATATGATAGCATGAGCAAAGGCTGTCAGGAACTACTCGCGCTTTTAATTTCATCAATAAAAACAACAAAAAACAACAATGAAAACAAGTGATCGTGAATTAGAAAATCTGTGTTTCACATTCATTTAAGATTTAGTGGACAGCAAAGAAGAGCGGAAGCAAATTTTTCACTTTTCACTATTCACTTTTACCTTACAATGTCGCGGAAGCAAATTTTTCACTTTTCACTATTCACTTTTACCTTAAAAGTATGGACGATCAACTGAAACAGATTGGCGAGCGGTTGCGCGGACTGCGCGACGTGCTCGACATACCCGTGAGCGAGATGGCCGAGACCATCGGAACCACATCTGAGAAATACGAGAAGATTGAACAGGGCGAGGCAGACATCACCATCTCGAACCTGATGAAGATTGCGAAGAAATATGGCATCTCGACCGAGGAACTGATCTTCGCCGAGACGCCACACATGAAGAGCTACTTCGTGGTGCGCAACGGACAGGGCGTGAGCATCGAGCGAACAAAAGCATATAAGTATCAGAGTCTGGTGAGCGGCTTCGTGGGCCATAAGGCCGACGTGTTCATCGTGACGGTAGAACCGAAGCCCGAGGCACACGTAGTCTACAAGAACTCGCATGCCGGACAGGAGTTCAACCTGGTGCTGGAGGGCAAGATGGAACTCTACATCGGCGGCAAGACCATCGTGCTCGAAGAAGGCGACTCCATCTACTTCGACTCAACCAAGCCGCACGGCATGCTAGCCGTTGGCACAAAGGCTGTGAAATTCCTGGCCTTTACTGTAGAATAGAAAAAGAAAGTGAGAAAAACCGTTTTTCCACTATTCACTTAGATATTATAATTATGGTAGAAAGATTCCTGAAGCAGACGAGCTTCACCTCAGTGGAGGATTACAACAAGAACCTGGAGTTCATCATCCCCGAGAACTTCAACTTCGCCTACGACGTGATGGACGCATGGGCCGAGGAGAAGCCCGACGGACTGGCACTACTGTGGACCAACGACCAGGGCAAGGAAATCAGGGCAACGTTCAAGGAACTGAAAGAGCAGAGTGATCAGGCCGCTTCTTATCTGCAGTCGCTGGGCATAGGCAAGAACGACCCGGTGATGCTGATTCTGAAGCGCCGCTACGAGTGGTGGATTGTGATGCTGGCACTATGCAAGATTGGCGCCATCGTCATTCCAGCTACACACATGCTGACCAAGAAGGATATTATTTACAGGAACACACGTGCCAGCGTGAAAGCCATCGTCTGCGTGGACGACGACTACGTGGTGAGCCAGATTCGGGCTGCTCTGCCAGACAGCAAGACCGTGAAGGCAGTGGTGGTGGTATCGGAGAGCTCAGAATACTCTGAATACTCAGAGTACTCCGAAAACTCTGAGAATTCTGAGTACTCCGATATTTTCCACGACTGGCTCTCTGAATGGCAAAAGGCGCCGAAGTTCCAGCGCCCGGCGTTCGTCAACACCAACGACGACACAATGCTGATGTACTTCACCAGCGGCACTTCGGGCGAACCGAAGATGGTGGCCCACGACTACCTGTATGCCATGGGACACCTGAGCACGGGTGTCTTCTGGCACAACCTGCACGAAGGAAGCCTGCATCTAACCGTGGCCGACACGGGCTGGGGCAAGGCCGTGTGGGGCAAGTTCTACGGCCAGTGGTTCGCCGGAGCAACGGTCTTCGTGTTCGACCATGAGAAATTCAATGCCGACACGCTGCTGCGACAGATTGAGAAATATCACGTGACGTCGTTCTGCGCACCGCCCACCATCTATCGCTTCATGATTCGCGAAGACCTGAGCAAGTACGACCTGAGCAGTCTGGAATACTGTTGCACGGCGGGCGAGGCACTGAACCCTGCCGTGTTCGACAAGTTCTACGAGAAGACTGGCATCAAGATGATGGAAGGCTTTGGACAGACTGAGACGACAATGACACTTGGCACCTTCCCTTGGATGACACCGAAGCCCGGCTCGATGGGCATACCCAACGCCCAGTACGACATCGACTTGCTGCGCCCCGACGGTACATCGTGCGAGGACGGTGAGAAAGGCGAGATTGTAGTACGTGTGGGAGACCGCAAGCCCATCGGCCTGTTCAAGGAATACTACCGCGATCCCGAACTGACCCGCGAGGCCTGGCACGACGGACTCTACCACACGGGCGACATGGCCTGGCGCGACGAGGACGGCTATTACTGGTTCGAAGGTCGCATCGACGATGTCATCAAGTCGAGCGGCTACCGCATCGGCCCGTTCGAGGTGGAGAGCGCACTGATGACCCACCCTGCCGTCGTGGAGTGTGCCATCACCGGCGTACCCGACGACATTCGCGGCATGGTGGTCAAGGCTACCGTCGTGCTCGGCAAGGAGTGGAAAGACAAAGCCGGCGATGCGCTCGTCAAGGAGCTGCAACAACACGTCAAGAAGGTGACCGCCCCATACAAGTATCCGCGCATCGTTGAGTTCGTAGACGAGCTGCCCAAGACCATCAGCGGCAAGATTCGTCGTGTGGAGATCAGAAAGAAGGATGCGGAGAAATAACATTAGCACAAAGATATGAAACACAGAATAGTCATCAAGGTGGGCTCGAACGTGCTGACCCGAAAGGATGGCAAGCTCGATGTCACCCGCATGTCAGCCCTTGTCGACCAAGTGGCATGGCTGCGACGCGAGGGCTACGAGGTCATTCTTGTCTCATCGGGTGCCGTGGCCTGCGGTCGGCGCGAGCTGACCGTGGAGCATGAGCTTGACTCGGTGGAGCAGCGACAGCTGTTCAGTGCCGTGGGACAAGTGAAGCTGGTGGGCCTCTACTACGACCTGTTTCGCGAATATGGCATACACGTGGGACAAGTGCTCACGATGAAGGAGAACTTCGAGCCGGGCGAACAGTACCAGAACCAACAGGCCTGCATGGCGGTGATGCTGGAGAACGACGTGCTGCCCATCGTCAACGAGAACGACACGGTATCCGTCACTGAGCTGATGTTCACCGACAACGATGAGCTGTCGGGCCTCATCGCACAGATGATGCAGGCACAGACGCTCATTCTGCTCTCCAACATCGACGGCATCTTCAACGGTCATCCCGACGATCCGCAGTCGCAGCTCATCAGCGAGGTTGCGCCCGACACCGATCTGTCGCAGTACATCAAGGCCGAGAAGAGTGCCTTCGGACGCGGTGGCATGCACTCCAAGTACACCACCGCCACGAAGGTTCAGCATGCAGGCATCCGCGTCATCATTGCCAATGGCGAGCGTGACGACATTCTCATCGACTTGGTGAAAAACAAACAGAACGTACCTCACACAGAATTCATACCATCATGCAACTAAAAGAGACTTTTGAACGTGTAAAGCAAGCCAGCAAGGCGCTGGCCACGCTCACCGACCAACAGCGCAACGACGTGCTGAATGCCGTTGCCGATGCCATCATCGGCAACAAGGAGCGCATTCTGAAAGCCAATGCCGACGACTTGGCGAAGATGTCGCCGGAGAACCCGCTTTACGACCGACTGCAACTGACCGACAGTCGGTTGGAAGGCATCGCCGCCGACATGCGCAACGTAGCCTCCCTGCCCTCTCCGCTCGGCCACATCTCCAAGCAGAAGACGTTGCCCAACGGTCTGCGCCTGTGCCGCGTCTCAGTGCCTTTCGGAGTCATCGGCATGATTTACGAGGCACGTCCCAATGTGACTTACGACGTGTTCTCCCTCTGTTTCAAAAGCGGCAATGCCTGCGTGCTGAAAGGCGGAAAGGATGCCGATGCCTCCAACCGTGAGGGTGTGGCAATCATCCATGAAATACTGACGAAGTTCGGCATCAACCCCGATGTGTGCACCCTGTTGCCTGCCACTCATGAGGCCACTGGCGAGCTGCTGAATGCCGTGGGCTACGTAGACCTCTGCATTCCGCGTGGGGGACGCAAGCTGATCGACTTTGTACGCGATACGGCTCGCATTCCAGTCATTGAGACGGGGGCCGGCGTGGTGAACACCTACTTCGACAAAGAGGGCGACTTGGACATGGGCAAGGCCATCATCAACAATGCCAAGACGCGCCGTGTCTCGGTCTGCAATGCCCTCGACTGCCTGCTAATTCATGTAGACAGACTGAACTGTATAGGAAATCTGATAGCTCCCCTCGCTGAGAAGCACGTCATCGTCTATGCCGATGCCCAGGCCTATGCCGCCCTCTATGGCCATTATCCTCATCTGGAACATGCCACCAACGACAGTTTCGGTACTGAGTTCATGGACTACAAACTGGCCATCAAGACCGTAGGCTCGCTTGACGAAGCCCTCGAGCACATCGACCGCTACGGCTCCGGCCACAGCGAAGCCATCATCACGCAGAACGAACAGAGCGCACGCAAGTTTCAGGCCCATGTCGATGCGGCCTGCGTCTACTGGAACGCACCGACATCTTTCACCGACGGCGCACAGTTCGGCCTTGGCGCTGAGATTGGCATCTCGACCCAGAAGTTCGGTCCCCGCGGGCCGATGGCACTCGAAGAGATTTGCACTTACAAATGGCTCATCGAGGGAGAAGGCCAAGTGAGAGGGTAAAAATAAAAAAACATTAGCTTATGCATACATTCATCAACGTGGAGGACATCGGCGACCTCCGTCAAGCACTCGCCGAGGCACAAGAAATCAAGAACGATCGTTTCAAGTTTCAGCATCTGGGCAAGAACAAGACCCTGATGATGATATTCTTCAACAACTCGCTACGCACTCGTCTGTCTACGCAAAAAGCAGCTATGAACCTGGGCATGAACGTCATCGTGCTCGACGTGAATGCCGGAGCCTGGAAACTGGAGACGGAGCGCGGCGTCATCATGGACGGCGACAAGAGCGAGCATCTGTTGGAGGCCATCCCCGTGATGGGTTGCTACTGCGACATCATCGGTGTGCGCTCGTTTGCCGGACTGACCGACCGCGAATACGACTATGCCGAGACGGTCTTGCAGCAGTTCATCAAATATAGTGGCCGTCCCGTCTTTGCAATGGAGACCGCTACCGTCCACCCCCTACAGGCCTTTGCCGACCTCATCACCATCGAGGAGCACAAAGCAACCAGCCGTCCAAAGGTTGTACTGACGTGGGCGCCTCACTGCCGTGCACTGCCTCAGGCCGTGCCTAACTCGTTCGCACAGTGGATGAATGCTGCTGACGTCGACTTCGTCATCACCCATCCGCAGGGCTACGAGCTCGACCCGAAGTTCGTGGGCAATGCCCGTGTGGAGTACAATCAGCGTAAAGCTTTCGAGGGGGCCGACTTCATCTATGCCAAGAACTGGTCGAACCCGGGTGTCACCAACCCTGCCGACTACGGTAAGATTACCTCTAAGGACATGGCATGGACGGTAGACACCGAGCACATGTCGTGGACCAACAACGGCAAGTTCATGCACTGTCTGCCGGTGCGCCGCAACCTCATCGTCACCGACGACGTGATCGAGTCGCCCAACAGCATCGTCATCCCCGAGGCTGCCAACCGCGAAATCAGCTGTTCCGTGGTGCTGAAGCGCATGCTCGAAGCTCTGCAATAAAAAAGCATCGGCCTTTTTCTCAAATCCTTGTAGGGGCAGGCCCTGTGCCAGCCCTTACTTAGGAAGCACTTTTATACATTCCTGTTTTAGGAATAATACTAAAATCTTCGCTCAGCAGACTTGTCATCCCGAAATTTTTGTTTAATTTTGCAACCATAAGCGGAGACGCCACAATGTGACGTCCCTACACAAACGCATAGAAACATGAAATATCCTATTGGCATACAAGATTTTGGTGAGGTAAGGCATGACGGCTATGCCTACGTTGACAAGACGGCACTAATGTATAAGATGGTGTCGGAAGGAAAATACTATTTTCTTTCACGTCCCCGACGTTTTGGCAAGTCGCTGTTTCTCTCTACGCTTGCCGCCTATTTCGACGGACAGAAAGAGCTGTTCAGAGGGCTGGCAGTGGAGCAGCTG
>CACXXD010000090.1 GCA_902771445.1 uncultured Prevotellaceae bacterium | reverse complement strand
CATATATGGATAGCTGATGGTGGTTTGTAAACACTTTTTCTGTCTCTCGGCTTGGCAGAAAGAAGATTTTTCGCTATTTTTGCATCGTAAATAAAAACTGAATTGTATATGTACGATAAGGAACAGGGACTATACATCGCCCATTGCGCCAAAGGTGCGCTTTCCATTACAGGTAAGATGGCCAACCGACACGGACTGATTGCCGGTGCCACAGGTACGGGTAAGACGGTGACCCTACAGGTCATGGCCGAAACATTCTGTCAGGCAGGCGTACCCTGCTTCATGGCCGACATGAAAGGCGACCTGAGCGGCATCTCGCAGACTGGCAAGATGAGCTCGTTCATAGAGAAACGCTTGCCGGAGTTCGGCCTTCAGACGCCTGTGTTCCAGTCTTGTCCGGTGCGCCTCTACGACGTGTTTGGCGAACAGGGTCACCCCATGCGTGCCACGGTGAGCCAGATGGGACCGCAGCTGCTCTCGCGCCTGCTGGGACTGAACGAGACGCAAGACGGTGTGCTGAACATCGTGTTCCGCATTGCCGACGAGCGCGGCCTGCTCATCCTCGACCTGAAGGACCTGCGCTCCATGCTCGACTATGTGTCGAAGCATGCCAAGGAGTACACCACCCGCTACGGCAACATATCGACCGCCTCGGTGGGTGCCATTCAGCGCTCGCTGTTGCAGCTGGAGGCGCAGGGGGCCGATAAGTTCTTCGGCGAACCGTCGTTCGACATACAGGACCTGATGCAGCAAGAGGGGGGCAAGGGCGTGATGAGCGTGCTGGCCGCCGACAAGCTGATGATGCAGCCCAAGCTCTACAGCACCTTCTTGCTGTGGCTGCTGAGCGAGCTATACAGCACGCTGCCCGAGGTGGGCGACCTGCCGCTGCCCAAGCTGGTGTTCTTCTTCGATGAGGCTCACATGCTGTTCGACGGCACCTCGAAAGCCTTGCTCGACAAGATTGAGCAGGTCATCCGACTCATTCGTTCGAAGGGCGTGGGCATCTACTTCATTACACAGAGTCCCACCGACATACCCGAGAATATTCTGGGACAGTTGGGCAACCGCGTGCAGCATGCCCTGCGAGCCTATACGCCGAAAGACCAGAAGGCGGTGAAGACGGCTGCCGACACGTTCAGACCAAACCCCGACTTCAAGACCGACGAGGCCATCATGAACCTGGAGACGGGCGAGGCGCTCGTGAGCTTCCTCGACGCGAAGGGTGCGCCCACGATGGTGGAAAGGGCCAAGGTGCTGTTCCCGCTGTCGCAGATAGGAGCCATCACCGAGGGACAGCGGCTCGACCTGATCAAGCAGAGCGCCATCTATGGCAAGTATGACACACCCGTCGACCGCGAGAGTGCCTTCGAGGTGCTGATGAAGGAAGCTGAGGAACAGATGTTGCAGGACGAAGAGGAAGAAGAGAAGCCCACAACGAGAGGCAGGGCCGGGAAGGCGGCACAGAAGGAAACGGCTCAGCCAAAGGAGAAGCCCGGCATCATGAGCAAGGTGATGAAGGCCATTCTGACAGCCGTCACATCGACCTTGGCCGCCGTACTGGGGTCGTGGGTCAGCGAGAAGGTATCGGGCAAGAAAACCAAGTCGCGCACGTCGGCCAAGGAGCGCGTTGTGAAGAATGCCACGAGTGCCGCCACGCGCACCATCACCAAAGAGCTGACACGTGATATTCTGGGCAATCTGGTGAAGTGACGGTGTTTGACAATTATAAGATCGGGGCGATGAATGTCCACCGAACCTTAGAAAAATTTTCCTCTCGAAAAATTTTGTCGGAAAGAAATTACTAAAAATTAGAAGAATTTATTCCAAAAAATATTGTTTTCTTACACTGAAATGAAACAGTGAAATTCCTGAATAATTTCTGGAACAATTTCTTCTAATTTCTTTCCGAACTCTGAATTTGCCAAAATTCAGAGGCAGTAGGTCTTTAAGTGAACATCAACAATACTCACACACCGTATAGATATATCTCTGTTGCAGGCATTCAACGGTGTCGTATCTGAATGCATTGCCGCAGAGCACATCTTTCATATTATTGCTGATGCCTTCGCCCGTCAGCTTCAGCCGGGCCTCCTTCATCGTCCACAGCCGGATGAAGGCCACTTCGGGGCGAGCTGCCCCCATGATGGCGGCCACCTCTTGGTCGTTCATGGTGTAGCGCACGAGACTTTCGTGAAACTCGCGCACCGACTCCACGTCGATGCCGATGGGGCGGTCGCTCACCGCGCAGGCCACGGCTTCGCGACAGTGGCTCAAGTTGAAGAATATCTCAGGATGTCCCACGATGGCAGGCTTTCCGTGCTCACCGTATTCAAATATGGGGTTCTCCTTGATGCCATATTCCTCGCGTAGTGCACGCTTCAGCAACAGGTAGGCCAGCACACAGGTGCGCTGGCCGCGCTCAAACTTGAATCGCAGGGCCTGTTCGCGCCGCTGTGCCGAAATCTGGCGCAGTGCCGTTTCGAGGTCAAAATCGTCTATATGTTCGTCAATGTAAATCATTCTTGCATCATTTTTTTTGTTCTTGAAAAGAAATTTCATGTTTAATAATAACGTTTTACTCAGAAAAAGATTGTACCTTTACACCATTTAACGGTCCCCATTCATGTACGAGCAGCTTCGGGAAGATACTCTTTTTACCATTTTTTATTCAGTAGTGGCAGGTATGGACATGATAGCAAGTTGTTACACTTACAATGCATACATCAACGGTCTGCGTATCCAACACTTCATTAACCTCTATCGTGAGGCAGTCGCAACCCATAAGCCTGTTACCGCCCAGCAACTGGCCCACCAGAGTGGCTTCCGTAATTACAACACATTCGGTGTTGCCTTTAAGCCGGTTATGGGAATGACTGCGACAGAGTGGAAGCAAAACGTTGCGGAGTAGCAACAGAATGCTCTTTGTTTTTGGGGCATTATCAGATTTGAACATAGCGGCTCACAAAAACGTAAAAATTCATCCCTGATTCGTCAAAACTTGCAGACTAAAGGCCTTTGATTATTGTGATTTGCCTTTTATTTACGAGCATTCTGCGTTAATTCTTAATAATTGGTTCGTTTTTTACAATCTTTTTCCGTATATTTGCGAGCAAAATTAAGAACCGACCTTTTTAAAAATATTCTATTATGGATTACAAGATTAACGACATTGAGGGAATTGGCGACGTATATGCACAGAAGTTGCAGGCCGCAGGTATTAACAAGTCGAGTGAGCTGCTGGAGAAATGCGCTGCACCTAAGGGCCGCAAAGAGCTGGCCGAGGCTACAGGCATCAGCGAAAAGCTGATTCTGAAATGGACCAACCACACCGATCTGTATCGCATCAATGGCGTGGGTCCTCAGTTTGCCGAGCTGTTGGAGGCTGCCGGCGTTGACACCGTGAAGGAGTTCCGCCACCGTGTGGCCGAGAACCTGCAACCGAAACTGGAAGAGGTGAACGCTGCCAAGCACATCTGCGGTCGCGTACCCGTTGTGAGCGAGATTCAGAAGATGATTGACCAGGCCAAGGAACTGGAACCGAAAATGAGTTACTGATTCTTCGAATGAATGCGTAGATTCGGTCAATTCGTGGTCGTATCAGCAGGTGGAACATCTATTTGCGTCTTGGGCCAGTTGATCAGGAACACCTTTTCGGTAGCGCGGGTCAGGGCAGTGTAGAGCCAGTGGATGTAGTCGGGTGTAAGCATGTCGTCGGTCATGTAGCCTTGGTCGATGTAGACGTGCGCCCATTGTCCACCCTGTGCCTTATGACAAGTGACGGCATAGCCGAACTTAATCTGAAGAGCGTTGTAGTAGGCATCGCTCTTCAGTTTTTTGATGCGCTCAGCCTTTAGGGCGATGTCGGCATAGTCTTCTAATACATTGTTATATAATAGCTCCTGTTGCTCTCGCGTCAATGCAGGTGCCTCGGTGGTCAGCGTGTCCAAGAGTGCCGTGACCGTCAGCTCGTAGTCGTCGTAGTCGGGCAGTACGACGGTGACTTCGGCAAAACGGAAGCCATACAGCTCACGGATGTTGCGCACGCGCTGCACCACACAGCGGTCGCCGTTGGCAAGGAAAGCAATCTTCTCCCCCTTGTAGAAATAGTTGTTCTTCACAATCATGAGCTGGTCGCCTCGGCACAGCTCGTCTTCGCGGTCGAGCACGGTGCGACGTATGCCCTGGTTGTAGATGTTGGCCCGCTTGTTGGAGCGCGTCACCACGATGGTCTCGTCGATGCCCACATGGCTGTAGCTCGAAGCAAGCGATTCGATGAGCTCGTCGCCGGGTACCACACAGATGTCGGCAAAGGGCTTGATGAGCAGTCGGGGCAACTGCGTCAGGTCGTCGTGCGTAATCATCTGTCGCACCATCGTGGCATTGTAGAGGATGCCCGACTCCCTGCTTTGTCGCAGCACTTCGGTCAGGTCGCATTCGCTCACCTTCAGTCCGTAGCCGCGCAGCACGTCGCCTATCAGCGCAGGTGCCTCGTCCTCGCCGATGGGCGGCAACTGGGCCGTGTCGCCGATGAGCAGCAGTCGGCAGTTCGTGCCACTGTAGACATAGCTGATGAGATCGTCGAGCAGCGAGCCTGAGCCAAACTGCCCTTCGCTGCCAAATGCCGTCCCGGTGTTGATCATCGAGGCCTCGTCGACAATGAAGAGCGTGTCGGTGTAGAGATTGGCATTCAGATTGAAAGCCGATAGGTCGGCAGCTGAGCGTTGCCGGTAGATGCGCCGATGGATGGTGAAGGCCGCATGGCCTGCGTAGAGCGAGAACACTTTGGCCGCCCGTCCGGTGGGAGCCATCAGCACCAGCTTCTGTTTCAGGGCCATCATCGTCCTGACGAAGGCTCCCGCCAGTGTGGTCTTGCCCGTGCCTGCCGATCCGCGCAGCACCATGACCGACTGAGGCGAACGGTCGGTGACGAACAGGGCAAACTGCTCAATGCCTTGCTCCTGGTCGGCTGTCGGCACGTGGCCGAACGTCTCGCGAATCTTGTATTTCAGTTCGTCGTGAATCAAAACAGTTTGATAAGAAAGAGGGTTAGTGATGTTGCAAAGTTACGCCATTTTGCCGAAAAAAGGAAACAAATTCAAATAGATACATATCTAAATTACTTTTTTTTTGTAATTTTGTACCCAAATTCAAAAAAGACGATTATGAATATTGAGACTTTGATTGGCAATGCTGTCCGTGAGGCCCTGAAGGCACTCTACAATCTGGACGCAACAGATAAGATGACACAGCTGCAGAAGACGCGCAGCGAGTTTGAGGGAAATCTGACACTCGTCGTGTTTCCTTTCGTGAAGATGGCCCGCAAAAGTCCTGAGCAGACCGCCGAGGAGATAGGAGCCTATCTCGTGGAGCACTGTCAGGCTGTCGATAAATATAATGTGGTGAAGGGATTCCTGAACCTGTCGGTGGGGCAGGGGGCATGGCTGCAACTGCTCGATGCCATCGACAAGGACGACCGCTACGGCATGAAGCAGGCTGACGAGCAATCTCCGCTTGTCATGATTGAATACTCGTCGCCCAACACCAACAAGCCCCTGCATCTGGGACATGTGCGCAACAACCTGCTGGGATGGAGCCTGGCCAAGATCATGGAGGCCAACGGCAACCGTGTGGTGAAGACCAATATCGTGAACGACCGTGGCATACACATCTGCAAGTCGATGCTGGCCTGGCTGAAATATGGCAACGGCGAGACACCTGAGTCGAGCGGCAAGAAGGGCGACCACCTCATTGGCGACTACTACGTGGCTTTCGACAAGCACTATCGCGAGGAAGTGAGTGAGCTGAAAGCACAGTTCATGGCACAGGGCATGACCGACGAAGAGGCTGAGAAACGTGCCAAGGAAGAGTCGCCGCTCATCAAGGAGGCTCACGAGATGCTGGTGAAGTGGGAACAGGGCGACGCAGAGGTGCGTGCGCTGTGGGAGAAAATGAACAACTGGGTGTATGCCGGATTCGATGAAACCTACAAAAAACTGGGGGTTTCGTTCGATAAGATATACTATGAGAGCCAGACCTATCTGAAAGGAAAGGCAAAGGTGGAAGAGGGACTGGCGAAGGGGCTCTTTGAGCGCCACGACGACGGTTCGGTATGGGCCGACCTGACCAACGAGGGACTTGATCAGAAGTTGCTGCTGCGTTCCGATGGCACCAGCGTGTATATGACACAGGACATCGGTACGGCAGAGATGCGATTCAAGGACTATCCCATTGACAAGATGATCTATGTGGTGGGCAATGAGCAGAACTATCATTTCCAGGTGCTCTCAATCTTGCTCGACCGTTTGGGCTTCAAGTGGGGTAAGGAACTGGTTCACTTCAGCTACGGCATGGTGGAGTTGCCTAACGGTAAGATGAAGAGCCGTGAGGGAACGGTGGTTGATGCCGACGACCTGATGCAGCTGATGGTCGATGATGCCTATCAAACATCGATGGAATTGGGCAAATTTGCCGATATGACCGAAGATGAGCGCAAGGAGATTGCACGTATCGTGGGGCTCGGTGCTCTGAAATATTTCATCCTGAAGGTGGATGCCCGCAAGAACATGCTGTTCAATCCCGAAGAGTCGATTGACTTCAACGGTAACACCGGACCGTTCATACAATATACGCACGCAAGAATAAGGAGCATTCTGAGAAAGGCCGCTGATATAGGTCCTGTAAGTCCTATAGGTCTTATAAGTCCTATAAGTCCCATCACCCCAAAAGAAATCGAGCTTATCCAGAAAATGAGTGAGTTTGGGGCAGCTGTCGAGCAGGCAGGCAAGGACTACTCGCCCAGCGGTATTGCCAACTATTGCTATGAGCTGACAAAAGTCTTCAACCAGTTCTATCATGACTTCAGCATCTTGAGTGAGCCTGATGAGCAGAAAAAGGCCGTGCGCCTTGTGCTGGCCAAGAACGTGGCCAAGATCATCAAGAACGGCATGAGCTTGCTCGGCATCGAGGTTCCTGAGAGAATGTAGGAGATTGAAAATTGGAGATTGAAAATTGAAGATTGAGAATTTGAATCCTCCTGATTATCGCCACGATACGGTGTTGCCACTGCCTATGGAGGTGGTGGCCGACGCGTGGGCGGTGGATGCGGCTTGCTCGGGCAATCCGGGGCCGATGGAGTATCAGGGCATTGATTTGGCTACAGGGCAACGTGTGTTTCACTTCGGGCCGATGAAAGGCACCAACAACATAGGCGAGTTTCTGGCCATCGTTCATGCACTGGCACTTTGCTGGCAACGAGGACTGCATCAGAAGACCATCTATTCCGATTCCTATAATGCCATTCTGTGGGTGAACAAACGCAAGTGTAAGACCAAACTGGAGCGAACACCACAGACGGAGGCGCTGTTTCCGATTATAGATAGAGCCGAGCGCTGGCTGCTGACCCACGACTACCGCAACCCTGTCGTGAAGTGGGAAACACAGCGGTGGGGCGAAGTGCCAGCCGACTTCGGGCGCAAATAAATTTTACCGACATGGGCGTTTCTACCTCTGACTGCATGGGAGAAACGCCCATGTTAAGTATTAAAATCATTAACGTTGAGTCTTTTTAACTTTATTTACACGGCTTCACTCTAAAAAAATGCCTATATTTGCACCTAATTCTAAATTTTGCAAAATTATATCGGAGTTCACAAAGACAGATGACTGACATTATATTATCGAGTTTCCTTAGCTTGTTTGCTTTGTTTGGCAAAGAAGAGCAGGTAGACGAGGAACGGGCAAGAGCTATGCTCGTGAGTTATTTGTGTCATCATTTCGGTGTTCGCAATATTGATTCGTATATCGATTTCTACAACGATATGCGCATGGCCTATGAGATGACCGATAATCTGAATACCGAAGAAGTCGTCTCGTCGATCTGTGAAAGTTTGCATGGAAAAATCCGTTCCAACGAAGAGTCGATGCTGCTGCTGCGTATCATGGAGTTCTCTATGAACGGAGAGTCGCAGAGCGCAGAGCGTCGCGGCATTCGCAATGGCAAAGTGCATCCCATGTTCAGGGTCATGGCCGAGAAGTTCGAAATATCGGATGCTCAGTTTACCGATTTCGTAGACTATGTGACCAACAAGAAGAGTGAGCATGTGATGATCCACAAGCTGAGAGGCTTCGAGGGACAGCTGAAGACATTGCTCGATCCGACATCGGGCGTGCTCGTCTTCACCTACTTGGGCGAAGACACAGTGCTGCTGAACGATGTACCTGTGCTCTCTGGCGCTTATCAGGTGTGGTTGCAGAGCAGTGTGCTGAAAGGAAAGAGCGGCAAGCCTGTCTATTTCTCCACAATTCTTGAGGCTTATTTCCGTCACTGGGGCAAGTCGATAGACAAGACTCAGGTGGTGGAGTTCTGCGGACGCAACATCAACTTCCGATTCCCCAATAGCGATAATGGCATGCACAACCTGAGCTTCAACCTGCATAGTGGCGAGTTGCTCGCCATCATGGGTGGTTCTGGCACAGGAAAGACCACATTGCTGTCGTTACTGAACGGCAGTCTGAAGCCGCAGGAGGGAAGCATCACCATCAACGGACACGACATCTCGGAGCCAAAGGCCAAAGAGCTGATTGGCTTTGTGCCGCAGGATGACCTGTTGATAGAAGAGCTGACCGTCTATCAGAATCTTTGGTACACGGCAAAGCTTTGCTTCGAAGGCATGGACAACGAGGAGATTGACCGTCGCGTCATGAAGACGCTGAAGGACCTGGGCCTCGATGCGGCGAAAGACCTGAAGGTGGGTTCGGCCATCAACAAATATATATCGGGCGGCCAGCGCAAGCGACTGAACATTGCGCTTGAACTGATTCGCGAACCGGCGGTGCTCTTCCTCGACGAACCCACGTCGGGACTGTCGTCGGCTGATACAGAGAAAGTCATCAACCTGCTGAAAGAGCAGACTTACAAAGGCAAGCTCATTGTGGTGAATATTCACCAACCATCGAGCGATGTCTATAAACTCTTCGACCGACTGTGGTTGCTCGATCGTGGAGGCTATCCCGTGTTCGACGGCAACCCCATTGATGCCATTACTTATTTCAAACGGGCGGCCAACTATGCCGATGCCGAGACGAGTGCCTGTCCGACTTGCGGTAACGTGAACCCTGAGATTGTGCTCAACATTATCGATGAAAAGGCACTAAACAACAGCGGCGAGGTGTCGGATGAGCGCAAGATGACTCCGCAGGAATGGCATGAGCTTTACATGAAGAATCGCCCGAAACTGTCGGTTCCTGAGACGACCGATGTGCCACATTCAGACCAGAAGAAGCCAGGCGCACTGAAACAGTTTGCCATCTTCCTGCGACGAAACTTCAGAACGAAGGTCACCAATCTGCAATACATGTGCATTGCCTTGCTTGAAGCACCGTTGCTGGCCGTCGTCTGTTCGCTGCTCACTCGCTATGCGCCTCCCGAAGGCTACAGCGTGATGGACAATAAGAACCTGGTGAGCTATTTCTTCATGTCGGTCATTGTGGCCACGTTCCTTGGCATGAGCGGCAGTGCCGAAGAGATTATCAAGGATCGCGCCCTGCTGAAGCGTGAGAGTTTCTTGCAACTGTCTTACCAGAGTTACATTTGGTCGAAAATCATACTCATGGCAGGTGTCTCGCTGTTGCAGACCTTTCTGTTCATCTTGGTTGGCAACACCATCATGGGATTGCATGGATTGTTTGGTGTGTGGTGGCTCATCCTATTCATGACGGCCCTGCTTTCCAACCTTGTGGGATTGCTCCTTTCGCAATGTCTCAACAGCGTGGTGGCAATCTATATCAGTATTCCACTCTTGCTTATTCCTCAGATTTTGCTATGCGGACTGGTTGTCAGCTTCTCTGACCTTACCCCGAAGAGTACTACGGGCAATGTTCCTATAATAGGTGACGTGATTCCTACTCGATGGGCCTATGAGGCATTGGCAGTCACGTCGTTTACGGACAATGAATATAAGAAGCCTTTCTTCGAAATCGACAAGGTGAAGTATGAGAGCCAGTTCTACAACATGGGATTCCTCTATGAGTTGCAGTCGCAGTTGGAAACGCTCAACGACGAGAAGCTGAAGGGCAAGGAAGAAAAGCCGGAGCACATGCAGATTATCAAGAACAACCTGCCCATTCTTGCCAACTACTGTGGCATCGACTTTTATGTGGGCGGCTATGACTACGAGTCTCTGGACGAATACATGAAGAAGACGCAGAAGATTCTGGCGCGCAAGGGCAACGAAGCCACGCTGAAAGCCGACCGACTCATGGCGGGACTGCTGTCGAAGTACGGAAAGGATGCCATGCTGGAGCTGAAACGGAGCAATCATAACCTCAAGTTGGAAGACTGCGTGATTGGTGCCGACCAGCAGCGCATGCTCGACGTGATTGACGGTCATATCGTGCCGCGCACCGGCATCATCTATCTCACTCCTCTGAACCATGCGGGTCGTGCACCCTTCTACAGCAGTGAGAAGATTGTGGGCTCGTGGCATGTCAAGACCTTGTGGTTCAATATGGCCGTGCTGTTGCTGATGAGCATCATTACTGCTCTCCTGCTGTTCAACGACTGTCCGGGGCGGTTCATACGCAAGTCGCAGTCATGAGGCCGAAGAGAGAAAGCAAACAATAAGAAAAATCCAAATAATTTTCTATAACTATAAATTAAAAAAACAAAGCAATGAAGAAATTAATGTATTTTGCTGTAGCATTAGCAGCAATGGCCTTCACCGCATGCGGAGGCAACAAGGGTGCAAAAACCACCGAGGAGACAACCGATTCTTTGAAGAGCTTCGAGCAGGAGCAGGTTGAGGCAAGCATCAAGATGCACATCGACAGTCTGGCAGCTTCGCTGGGTGAGCTCAAGCAACTGCCTATTGTCCAGGACGGCGAGAACGGCATTAAGCTGACCGATGCCGAGAAGCAGGTGAAGCCCGACTATCTGCTGAATCCTTCGGTTGCCGAGAACGCAACTACACTGGCTGAGAAGTACCGTATGCTGAGCGCACTGTCTGTCGACAAGCGTATCGCAGCCCTCTATGAGATGCCTACCGAGGATTACGACAAGGCTATCACTAAGCTGGCTGCCGACATCAACGATCCTTCGTTCAAGGAGATGGAGGATGCATCTACCATCTATGAGACCACGCAGTCTCTCTATAACGCTATGGGCGAGAATGGTCGCATCAACTACTTCTGGCAGTTGGTGGCTACCTCACTCGTTGAGCAGCTCTACATTGTTTCTCAGAACACCGAGAAGTTCATCAGCGCTTTCGACGACGATGCAGCTTCGAACATCACCTTCCGTATTGTTCTGCTGACCGACGCTGTTGCTCGTCTGGCCGAGTACGATCCCGAGATTGCTCCTGTGGCAAAGGCCATCGAGCCCCTGGTTGTGCTGAATGCCATCTCTGTTGATCAGCTGAAGGCTCAGCTGGCTGAGGCCAAGGAAGAGATTACTGCCGCTCGTAACAACTTGGTGAAGTAATTTTTCCGAACGCATAACTTGTATTAAAATGATTCAGCCCCGGAAGTGATTGATGCTTCCGGGGCTGAATGGTTTCTGAATGCTTTTCGGGGGTTCTGGAGCTGATTTCCAGTTGAGTTGTTTCCAGTCTCTATTCAGCAGGTAGTCTTTTGTGGTAGTCGACGATGATGTTCCTCCCGTACAGTTGCGAGCCAGTCACTTCGGCATTGGCAGGCATTTGCGGAGCACGCGTGCCGCTCTGAACGGTCAGACCGAGTGCTGTCTCCACCCGAATCTCGTCCCACAGACCGTCGTCGATGAACCGCTGGAGTGTCTTGGCGCCCCCCTCAACGATGAGCGACTGGATGCCGTGGGCATGCAGACTGGGCATGTTGAGCAGATGCTGGCGGTCGACCACCAGCCGTTTCGGGTCTTCGCCCACCCATTCGCGCACGTTCAGTTGCGGATGCTCGCGCTCGTCGGTCACGCGCCCCACGAGGATAGCATCCTCTTCGGCCCGCAACTTGTGGGAGAGCATCTTGGTGAAAGGTGTCGATATGGCCAGCGGCTGTCCCTGATTGTCGATGAATCCGTTGGCGGTCTGCGCCCATTTCAGGATGATGTAGGGCCTATGCTCCCTGTGGAACGTGAAGAACCGACGGTTCAGCTCCTTGCATTCCTTCTCGCAGATGCCCACCGTCACCTCAATGCCGGCATCGCGCAGCTTCTTGATGCCTCGTCCCTGCACCTCGGCAAATTCGTCGATGCAGCCCACCACTACGCGCCGCACACCTTTATTTATAATAAGGTCGGCGCAAGGGGGTGTCTTACCGTAGTGCGAACACGGTTCCAGTGAGACGTAGATTGTGGCATTCCGCAGCCGATGCTCGTCTTCGGGCCTCACCGATGCGAAGGCATTCACCTCAGCATGTCCCTCGCCACATCTCACATGGTAGCCCTCGCCGATGATTCTTCCTTCGGCCTGACTGTCGTCGTAGCTCACGATGATCGCCCCCACCATCGGGTTGGGCCGTGCGTTCTGCATGCCGTTTCGTGCCAATTGCAGGCAGCGCAGCATGTATCTCTCGTCGGTACTCATCCTACTGCTTGCCTCCGAACTTGTTGTACGACACGTTCTCCGGCTTCCACTTGTCCTTCGGCTGAGTCTGTCCCTTGGGATAGCCTATGACGATGGTGCAGAGCGGAACGATGTGACTGGGCAGGCCGAGAGCCTCGACGGCAGCCTTGGTGCGGTCTTCCATCGGGTGAAGAGCCGTCCATACAGCGCCCAGGCCCAGTGCATTGGCAGCCAGCAGGATGTTCTCCGTGGCAGCCGAGCAGTCCTGAATCCAGTATTCCTGTCCTTTGCCATCGAGCGTTTTCTGCAAGTCGCCGCAGACCACGATGGCCAGTGGAGCACGCTTCAGCATGCCAGCCCGCGGATTGGCCGATGCCATTCGGTCGAGCGCCTCGCGTGTGTTCAGCACCACGAAGTGCCACGGCTGCTTGTTGACAGCCGTAGGCGCTGCCATGCCAGCGCGTAGCAGTTGTTCCACCTTCGCCTGTTCCACAGGCTGGTCGGTGTAGTCGCGTACCGAAGTGCGCGTCATGATGTTGTCTAGTGCAGCGTTTTGCGCCATTGACTCCATTGTTCCCAAAGATAGCATCATTGCCATTGCCAAGATAATTTTTTTCATTTTGTGATTGATTTGTTTGTTTTTTGTGCAGACAAAAATACGTATTTTTCCGTGATTGACAATGATTTTCCCGTGTTTTTTTGAGAATTTTTACGGTCTTGCGCACCGTCTTCCGTCTGATTTTCAAAGTCCCCTTTTGTTGTCTATATATAAATCAAGTTGGGTTTAAAGCCAAATCAAGCTGAGTTTTAAGTCAAATCACGTCGTGATTTAAGTCATATCTCAGCATGATCTGGCTTGAATCTCAGCATGATTTGACTTGAATCTCGCGAAGATGTGTTTTCGTATGGGTTTTTAGGAGAATTCGAACAATAGGCAAGGGCGGTTTCGCATGCGCTTGAAAGCAAGGGAAAGTCGAGGCTGGGTCTTGCGGTGCTCAAAGCACCGCGCAAAGGGACGAAACTGCAACTGAACGGGCGAAAGGTGGAGTGATAATTGTGAAAATACAGCAAATTGTTTGAGTATATGAAAAAAAATAATTAACTTTGC
Source organism: uncultured Prevotellaceae bacterium (assembly GCA_902771445.1). Classification (GTDB taxonomy): domain Bacteria; phylum Bacteroidota; class Bacteroidia; order Bacteroidales; family Bacteroidaceae; genus Prevotella. The sequence goes on along the minus strand of CACXXD010000090.1, from coordinate 121 downwards.
GCATTACATATATCAATTCTGCTATGGGAAAATACCTGAACCCGAAGGCCGACCTGACTTTCAAGAAAGTGTTCGGCGAACACGAAGACCTGGTGATGAGTCTGCTCAATGCCCTGCTGCC
>CACXXD010000089.1 GCA_902771445.1 uncultured Prevotellaceae bacterium | reverse complement strand
TAGACGTACTCCGTCTTGTCCACGTATACATAGTTCTGCCGCACCATCTCCCAGAAGGTGGTGATGCCTATCGGATATTTGCGCTTTTCTGCCATAGCACTTTATTCTCTTTTGACTGCAAATTTACACATAAATCTTCAGAAAATCAATACTTTTTGGCTTAATCTTGCGTAAGGGTTGAAAAACTGTGGTAAAGACTGACCCTAAATTGAAACAGTTCGTCCTATTTTGTAAAGAAAATTCATAAAAAACAGGCCCTTCCGAAAGTGGCATTCTAGAACGAGGACACACCAGCTAACGCACCGTGCCAGAGCCCTCGTTTTGAGATTGATATTGAATCAAAGTGGTTTTACTGCCATATCAAACTGAGTTTTAGCATCCATTACATTCAGTTCCAAGTCACAACTCAGTTTGATGTGACTGCAAACCCACTTTGATTCAATACTAATCACAGAGCAAATGCGGTTGAATGTCTATCAGAGTTGTTCGAAAGGCGAAATAATAATGGTATGAAACTGTTCTTTTTGCGAATCTAAATTTTGCAACATGCTGTAAATCAGAGATATGCACAACCCCTTTCAATACTCGCATATTTGCAAGCGACTTTCAGTTTGGTGAATTCCACGCGATTCTCAGAGGGGTTGTTGTCAAAATAATTCATAGTTCGTAATTCAATTTTCTCAAGTACTTATGCATTTACGATTTAACGATTTAGTAACGGTGAAAAAAATTAGTTGGGACAAATTCATTTGTTCTAAACAATTCTAGCCGTACAGTTCGATAGAATTCGTAATAGTTCGGTCTGCTTGCTTAACGACCTACTGTCTCAGGCTCCAATATCCCCATCAACAGCTTTGTTTTCTATGTGATTCTTTGATTTTTTCTTCAAAAATACCCATAATCATCTGAATGCGAATACTTTTCTTTCGAATTATTTGCTTATTTGCAGAAAAATTAGTACTTTTGCAGCGTTCAGTGGAATGAGGGGCTTGACAAAAGCTCCTCATTTCTTTTATAAATCAATCAATTATCGGATGATAAGTAAGGACATTATCAAAGATTTAGTGGAAGAGTGGCTACAGAATGGCGACTACTTCCTTGTAGACATTATGATGGATGGCGATCGCATCGTCATCGAAATCGACCAAGCCGAAGGTGTCTGGGTGGAAGACTGCGCCGAGCTGAGCCGCTTCTTGCAGGAAAAGCTGGGCGACGAGCTGGGCGAGTATGAACTTGAGGTCGGTTCGGCTGGCATCAGTCAGCCTTTCAAGGTTGAGCAGCAGTATGTCAATCATGTGGGCGATGAGGTCGAGGTGTTGCAGGCCGACGGCAAGAAGCTGACAGGCATACTGAAATCGGTGGAAGGCCGCCAGTTCGTTGTGACAACGAAGGAGAAGCAGGTGCCTGAGGGAAAGAAGCGCCCCGTGCTCGTAGAGGTTGACAAAGAGTTCTCTATGGACGAGGTGAAGTCGACCAAGTATGTATTGAATTTTAAATAAAAAAATAGATAATGGCAACAAAGAAAGATGCAAAAGGTCCCAGCATGTTTGAGACCTTCCAGGAGTTCAAGGAGACGAAGAACATTGACCGCACCACGCTCGTGAGCGTGCTCGAAGAGAGCTTCCGCAACGTGCTGGCCAAGATGTTCGGTTCCGACGAGAACTTCGACGTGATAGTCAATCCCGACAAGGGAGACTTTGAGATACACCGCAACCGTGTGGTGGTAGCCGACGGCGACGTGTCGGATGAGAACAAGGAGATTGCCTTGTCGGAGGCACAGAAGATAGAACCCGACTACGAGGTGGGCGAAGAGGTGAGCGAAGAGGTTGACTTCCAAAAGTTCGGTCGTCGTGCCATCCTCAACCTGCGCCAGACACTGGCCTCCAAGATTCTGGAGCTTGACCACGATGCCCTCTATCAGAAGTATAAAGATAAGGTGGGTACCATCGTCTCCGGCGAGGTCTATCAGATGTGGAAGCGCGAGGTGCTCCTCATGGACGACGAGGGCAACGAGCTCCATCTGCCCAAGGCCGAGCAGATTCCTGCTGACAGCTATCGCAAGGGCGAGACTGTGCGTGCCATTGTCAAGGAGGTGCAGAACGAGAACAACAACCCCCGCATCATCCTCTCGCGCACCAGTCCCGAGTTCCTGCGCCGCTTGCTCGAGGCCGAAGTGCCTGAGGTCAACGACGGCCTCATTGCCATCCGTCGCGTGGCCCGCATGCCGGGCGAGCGTGCCAAGGTGGCCGTAGAGAGCTTCGACGACCGCATCGATCCCGTAGGCGCCTGCGTCGGTGTGAAAGGTAGCCGCGTTCACGGCATCGTGCGCGAGTTGCAGAACGAGAACATCGACGTCATCAACTTCTCCAACAACACCCAGCTCTTCATCCAGCGTGCGCTGTCGCCTGCCAAGGTCACCAGCATCAAGCTCGATGAGGAGAACCACAAGGCCGAGGTGTATCTGCAGCCCGAAGAGGTCAGCCTTGCCATCGGTAAGGGCGGTATCAACATCAAACTGGCTTCGATGCTCACCGAGCACACCATCGACGTGTTCCGTGTGGTGAGCGATGCCGAGGCCGACGACGAGGACATCTACCTCGACGAGTTCAGCGACGAGATCGACCAGTGGGTCATCGACAGCATCAAGGCCATCGGTCTCGACACCGCCAAGGCCGTGCTCAACGCTCCGCGTGAAATGCTCATCGAGAAGGCCGACCTGGAGGAAGAGACCGTCGACCATCTGATTGAGGTGCTCAAGGCAGAGTTCGAGTAGATTGAAAATTGAAGATTGAAGATTGAAAATCAGGCTCATGCCTGTTTCAACACTCACTCTTCATGACAATCAGCTCAGTATCAATTTTCAATATTCAATTTTCAATATTTAATTTGAAAGAATGGGAATTAGACTCAACAAAGTATTAACAGAACTGAATATAGGACTTCAAACGGCAGTTGATTTCCTGAAGAATAAGAGGAGTCTGGGCGAGATTCGCGAGGACGCCACTTCGAACACCAAGATCTCTGACGATCAGTACAAGGCCTTGGTGGGCGAGTTCAGTGGCGACAAGGCCGTGAAGACCCAGGCTGCAACGCTCTTCCCCAAGAAAAAGGAGAAGAAGACCGAGATGGCAAAAACAAAGACGGAGGAGGAACTGTCCCATCGTCAGCGATTCACTCCACTGGGCAAGATCGACTTGAACAACATTGGCAAGCCGAAGCCTGCACAGCCCTCAGCAGAGACCGCTGAATCTGTATCCGCGCCGAAGGCTGCTGCCGAGAGCCCGGCGAAGGAACCCGTCGTCGTGAAGAACGAGAAGAAGGATGAACCCAAGCCGTCGGCCCCTCAGGTAGAGACACCTGCAAAGCCTGTTGCCGAAGCTAAGCCCGTTGCTCAGCCCAAGCCGGCAGAGCAGCCGAAGCCGGAGCCCAAGCCTGTAGAGCAGCCCAAAGTGGCCGAAAAGCCCGCAGAACAGCCAAAGCCCGAAAAGCCGCAGCCTGTGCAGAAGGTTGTCGAGGTGGTTGAAGAGGAACCCGACGACATCGACGACGAGGTGGAAGAGCAGGAGGCTGGGAAGTCCTCTGGCGGACCGGAGATCTACACCCTCAAGAGCGAGGCCAAGCTGGCACCCAAGGTGAATGTGCTGGGCAAGATAGACCTCTCTACGCTCAACCAGAGCACCCGTCCCAAGAAGAAGTCGAAGGAGGAGAAGCGCAAGCAGCGCGAGGAGAAGGCCGCGCAGCAGCGTGGCGGTGCCAATGGTGCCGCTGGCGGGCAGAACGGCGAGAAGCGCAAGCGCGAGCGCATCCGCACCGATAAGGTCGACATCGAGGCAGCTGCCAAACAGCAGAACCAGCAGGGTGGCGGCAACAAGAAGAAGAACAAGGGTGGCAACCAGAACTTCAGCGAACAGCAGAACAATAATCAGCAGGGGGGCGGCAAGAAGAACCGTCAGAAGAACAACCGTCAGCCGGTGAAGCCCGTTGAGGTGAACGAGGAGGACGTGGCACGTCAGGTTAAGGAGACGCTGGCCCGCCTCACCTCGAAGACCACTCAGAACAAGAAAGGCGCCAAGTATCGTAAGGAGAAACGCGATGCCGTGGCCGAGCGCATGCACGAGGAGATGGAGACGCAGGCAGCAGAGAGCAAGGTGCTCAAGCTCACCGAGTTCGTCACCGTCAGCGAATTGGCCACGATGATGGACGTGCCTGTGGTCAAGGTCATCGGCACCTGCATGTCGGTGGGCATCATGGTGAGCATCAACCAGCGCCTGAATGCGGAGACCATCAACCTCGTGGCCGAGGAGTTCGGCTTCACCACCGAATATGTGTCGGCTGAAGTGCAGGAAGCCATCACTGAGGAGGCCGACGACGAGAACGACCTGCTCAGTCGTGCTCCGATCGTGACCGTCATGGGTCATGTCGACCACGGTAAGACGTCGTTGCTCGACTTCATCCGCAATACCAACGTGATTGCCGGTGAGGCCGGTGGTATCACGCAGCACATCGGTGCCTACAACGTGAAACTGAAGGACGGCAGACAGATCACTTTCCTCGACACCCCTGGTCACGAGGCATTCACCGCCATGCGTGCCCGTGGTGCTCAGGTCACCGATATTGCCATCATCATCGTTGCAGCCGACGACTCGGTGATGCCTACCACCAAGGAGGCCATCGCCCATGCCCAGGCTGCCAACGTGCCGATGGTGTTTGCCATCAACAAGATTGATAAGCCGGGAGCCAATCCCGACAAGATACGCGAAGACCTGGCCAACATGAACCTGCTGGTCGAGGAGTGGGGCGGCAAGTATCAGTGTCAGGAAATCAGTGCCAAGAAGGGCATTGGTGTCGACGAGCTGCTGGAGAAGGTGCTGCTCGAAGCCGAGATGCTCGACCTGAAGGCCAATCCTAACCGTAAGGCCACGGGCAGCATCATCGAGTCGTCGCTCGACAAGGGTCGTGGCTATGTCTCGACGGTGCTCGTCAGCAACGGCACGCTCCGTCAGGGCGACGTGGTCATTGCCGGTACGGCATGGGGCAAGATCAAGGCCATGTTCAACGAGCGCAACCAGCGCATCGAGAGTGCAGGCCCGGCTGAGCCCGCCATCATCCTGGGTCTGAACGGTGCTCCTACCGCAGGCGACTCCTTCCACGTGATGGAGAGCGAGCAGGAGGCACGCGAGATAGCCAACAAGCGCACGCAGTTGCAGCGCGAGCAGTCGCTGCGCACCACGAAGACCGTGGGTCTCGACGAAATCTCCCACCGCATCGCACTGGGCGAGTTCCACGAGCTCAACATCATCGTCAAGGGCGATACCGACGGTTCTATCGAGGCTCTCAGCGACTCGTTCATCAAGCTTTCTACCGAGAAGGTGCAGGTCAACGTCATCAACAAGGCCGTGGGTCAGATCAGTGAGAACGATGTCATGCTGGCTTCTGCCTCCGATGCCATCATCGTGGGCTTCCAGGTGCGTCCTTCGAGCGAGGCACGCAGGCTGGCCGAGCGCGAGGGCGTGGAGATCAACACCTACAGCATCATCTACGATGCCATCGACGAGGTGAAGAGCACCATGCAGGGCATGCTCGACAAGGTGAAGAAGGAAATCATTTCCGGCATGATCGAGGTCAAGCAGGTATTCAAGATTTCGAAGGTGGGTACTGTGGCCGGCGGTCTGGTCACCGAAGGCAAGGTGCACAACAAGGACAAGGCTCGCGTCATTCGCGACGGTATCGTCATCCACACTGCCAACATCGATGCGCTGAAGCGCTACAAGGACGATGTCAAGGAAGTGGCCACGGGTCTGGAGTGCGGCATCTCGCTCGTCAACTTCAACGACATTGAGGTGGGCGATATGATTGAGACCTTCACCGAGGTTGAGGTGGAACAGAAACTGTAGTTTTGCACCAGGATTTACACATTATTATAATTAATGAATATGGAAAAAACATTCAGATTATTGCTGGCCTCGGTGTTTTGCTGCGCAGTCAGTTTGCAAACAATGGCCTATGATTATGAGACTCGTCATGAAATCGCAGTAGGTGTTGGTTCAAGTGCTATCAGCCAGTCTTCTGGCTCGTTGTCGAATATGACTGCCATTCCTATCGAAGCCATGTTGTCCAGCATTTTCTCAGGTGGAACTCATGCTGCCTACACTACTTATGAGAATAAGAGCAAGGTGGTTCCCATCTCTGTAGAGTATTTCTATCATCCCAGTAGCTGGTTCGGCTTTGGCGGCATTCTGGCCTTCAACTCCGTGAAGCAGGACATTGTCTCTGTTGACAACAGGAACGGCGGTGGGTCGACGAGAGAGGTGGTGGGCGATGCCAAGAAGACCAACTTCGCGGTGATGCCCGCAGTGAAGTTCGACTGGCTGCGCAAGAAGCACTTCGGCATGTACAGTAAGGTGGCCGCCGGTGTCACTTTCCAGTCGGAAAAGCAGAATAGTAACGGTAAGAAGCTCATCGACCAGAATAAAGTCAACTTCGGCTGTCAGGTGTCGGCTATTGGCTTGGAGGGCGGTTGGCCGTTTGTACGTGCTTTCCTCGAACTGGGAGCTGGTGAGCAGGGCTATGCCTGTTTCGGTGTGCGTGCCAAGTTCTAGTCGGATATAACTTAAATTTGATAATTCTATGAGGAAATTTTTCGCTTTGGCCATGATGCTTTTGGCCACAATGTGTGTTCGGGCTCAGTATGAGGAAGGTACGTTCACGTTGCAACCGAAGATTGGTTTCGTGGCGTCGACGTTGACCAACATGCCGAATCTGCCCGTCACGGAGACGCTCGATCTGAAAAGCAGTGTCTTCCCTGGTGCCTTGATCGGTGTCGAGGGAGAATATCAGGTAGCCGACCGACTGGGCATTGCCTTGGGGCTGAACTACTCCCTGCAAGGTGGTCGCTGGAATGACTATTTCCGTCCGCAGATGAACATCACCAAGACCATGATCAAGCTGGGCTATATCAACATGCCTCTTGTGGCCAATTTCTATATCGTGGGCGGATTGGCCGTCAAGACGGGTATACAGTTCAGTTTCCTGACCCATGCCAGGTCTACGAGCAGACTGGCCTTCAAAGATGCCGATGGCAAAGTGAGGATGGATAATTATGATGAGAACGTAAAAAGCGATTGTAACGGTGTCGACTTTGCCATTCCTGTCGGCCTGTCCTATGAGTTTGGCAACCACCTCATCATTGATGCCCGCTATCACTTCAGTCTCCGTCGACTGAACAAGGTGATTGAGACCGATGAGCCGAACATGTTTAATCGTGTCTTTATGCTGACCTTAGGTTATAAGATTGGACTTTAATGACTTGTAAAGAATAATTTTCATGAGTAGAGATGCCATACTGTGACGTCTCTACTTTTTGTTTGCTATCTGGAAGCCGATATGAAGGCCTATTCGGGTGTAACATATTTTTTAGTATTGATAAAATTTGGTATTTCATCCGCTTATTAGTAACTTTGCACCTCGAAAATCGGATTAACTGAATGGAATATAACGATAAAGAACAAAGAACTGACGGCAACGAGGAATTGCAGCCGGGCGAAGAATGCCCGCAGGACGATAACGAACTGGTGCGCACCATTGCCGAGAAGAAATATGAGTTCGGCTTTACTACCGATGTCCACACGGAGATTATACCTGTGGGACTGAACGAGGATGTGGTCAGACTCATTTCCCAGAAAAAAGGAGAACCCGAATGGATGCTTGAGTTCCGACTGAAAGCATTCAACTACTGGAAAGAACAGACCGAACCAAAGTGGGGACATGTGCATGTGCCTCCCATCGACTATCAGGCCATTAGCTATTATGCCGACCCGATGGCCAAGAAGCCGAAAGGCGACGGAAAGATTGACCCCGAACTGGAGAAGACCTTCGACAAGCTGGGCATTCCCTTGGAGGAGCGATTGGCCCTGAGCGGCAATACTGCTGTCGATGCCATCATGGACTCGGTGTCGGTGAAGACCACCTTCAAGACACAGTTGGCAGAGAAGGGCATCATCTTCTGCAGCATAGGCGAGGCCATCAAGGAGCATGGCGATCTGGTGCGTCAGTATCTGGGCTCCGTCGTTCCATATAAGGACAATTACTTTGCCGCCCTCAACTCAGCCGTGTTCAGCGATGGCTCGTTTGTCTACATCCCCAAAGGCGTGCGCTGTCCGATGGAGCTGAGCAGCTACTTCCGCATCAATGCCCGTAACACCGGACAGTTCGAACGTACACTTATCATTGCCGACGACGATGCCTACGTGTCTTACTTGGAAGGTTGCACAGCACCCATGCGCGATGAGAACCAGTTGCATGCTGCCATTGTCGAAATCATTGTGAAAGACCGTGCAGAAGTGAAGTACTCCACCGTTCAGAACTGGTATCCCGGCGATGAGCACGGAAAGGGTGGGGTGCTGAACCTCGTCACCAAGCGTGGCGATCTGCGTGGTGTTGACTCTAAACTGTCGTGGACACAGGTGGAGACGGGTTCGGCCATCACATGGAAGTATCCTTCGTGCATTCTGCGTGGCGACAATAGCGTGGCAGAGTTCTACAGCGTGGCCGTTACCAATAATTATCAAGAGGCCGACACGGGTACGAAGATGATCCATATCGGACGGAACACCAAGTCGACCATCATTTCGAAAGGCATCTCTGCCGGACATTCGCAGAACAGTTATCGCGGTCTTGTGCGTGCCGCTGCTACGGCTGAGAACGCTCGCAACTATAGTTCGTGCGACTCGTTGTTGTTGGGCAGTGATTGTGGCGCCCATACCTTTCCTTATATGGATGTGAAGAATCCCACGGCAGTTTTTGAGCACGAGGCCACCACATCGAAGATTTCAGAAGACCAGCTTTTTTATTGCAATCAGCGCGGCATTCCCACCGAACAGGCCGTTGGCCTTATTGTCAACGGCTATGCCAAGGATGTGCTCAGCAAACTTCCCATGGAGTTTGCCGTCGAGGCCCGCAAGCTGCTCAGCGTTTCACTGGAAGGAACTGTAGGATAAAAAAATGAAATAACAAAATAACGTAATAACGACATTACGAAACACCCCAAAATCATGTTAGAAGTACGCAATCTGCATGCCCGCATAGGCGAAAAAGAAATATTGAAAGGCATCAATCTGACCATTAAGGACGGTGAGACACATGCCATCATGGGTCCGAACGGTTCGGGCAAGTCAACGCTCTCGGCTGTGCTCGTGGGCAACCCCGTCTACGAGGTGACCGAAGGCGAAGTAATCTTTAACGGCAAGGACCTGTTAGCCATGAAGCCAGAAGATCGGGCTCACGAAGGACTCTTCCTCTCGTTTCAGTATCCGATAGAGATTCCCGGTGTTCCTATGAGTCAGTTCCTGAAGGCTGCCGTCAACGAGAAGCGCAAGTATCAGGGACTGCCCGAACTGAAGGCAAACGAGTTTCTGAAACTGATGCGCGAGAAGCAGAAGATTGTGCAGCTGGACAACAAACTGGCCAACCGCTCTGTGAACGAAGGCTTCAGCGGAGGCGAGAAGAAGCGCAACGAAATCTTCCAGATGGCCATGCTCGAACCAACGCTCAGCATCCTTGACGAGACGGATTCAGGACTGGATGTCGACGCGATGCGCATCGTGGCCGAGGGCGTGAACATGCTGAAGACACCTGAAACCTCGTGCATCGTCATCACCCACTACGACCGTCTGCTTGACATGATTCGTCCCGACGTGGTGCATGTGCTCTATCAGGGACGCATCGTGAAGACGGCTGGACCGGAGCTGGCACAGGAGATACAGGAGAAGGGCTACGACTGGATAAAAAGCAGCCTCGCCTCCGATGCCCCGTCAATCGATGAAGGGAGCCGATAGACTTGTTCTTTAATAGTATCTGTGAAATAATGATGGATAAACAACAAGCGAATAACGTAACTGAACAGTGGGGGAATGGTGCTGAGGCCCAGTATATAGACCTCTTCCAACAGTGCCGACAGATGATTTGCGACCATTCGTCGCCAGTCATGAATGCCGTGCGCGACGAGGCTTTCGAACGGTTCAAGGCACTCGGATTCCCATCGAAGAAGGTCGAGCGATACAAATATACCGATGTTCAGCAATTGATGGCTCCCGACTACGGACTGAACCTGAACCGACTGACGATTCCTGTGAACCCCTACGATGCCTTCAAGTGCGATGTGCCAAATCTCTCAACGCTCCTTTATTTCGTGGTGAACGATGAGTTCTATGCCCATGAGAGCACTCACTCGCCACGTCTGCCTGAAGGTGTGGTGATTGATTCGCTGAAGAATGTCACCTCGTCCGATTCCCCTTTGTCTACCGTTCTCTCTGCTTACTACAACCGTCTGGCACAGTCGGATGCCGATGCGCTGACGGCCCTCAACACGATGCTGGCACAAGACGGACTGCTTGTCTATGTACCGAAAAACGTAGTGGTAGACAAGGCGGTGCAGGTCATCAACATTCTGCGCAGTGATGTAGACCTGATGGTGAATCGCCGCATGCTGATCATTGCTGAGGAGAATGCCGAAATCCGACTGCTCTTCTGCGACCATGCAACCGACGACCGTAACTTCCTGACCACACAAGTCATCGAAGTCTTTGCGGGGAACAATGCCAAGGTTGACCTGTATTGCCTGGAGGAGACCCATGCAAAGAACGTCCGACTGAGCAATGTCTACGTTCAGCAGGAGCGCGACAGCCGTGTGCGCCACAATATCATCACGCTTCACAACGGAGTGACGCGCAACAAGCTCGACCTGACACTGGCAGGCGAGGGGGCGGAGTGCGTTTGCAACGGCTGCGTCATAGCCGACAAGCAACAGCATGTGGACAACAACACGCTCATCACCCATGCCGCAGCCCACTGCACGTCGAACGAGCTCTACAAGTATGTGCTTGATGGAAAGGCAACGGGGGCTTTTGCCGGAAGGGTCTATGTGGCCCACGGTGCTCAGAAGACATCGTCGCAGATGACCAATCAGAATCTTACTGCTACGAAGGAAGCCCGCATGTACACCCAGCCGATGCTTGAGATTTATGCCGACGACGTGAAGTGCGCCCACGGCTCAACGGTAGGCCAGTTGAGTGATGCCGCCCTGTTCTACATGCGTCAGCGTGGCATACCAGAGCATGAGGCCCGCACGTTGCTGCAAGTGGCATTCATTCGCGAGGTGATCGACCAGATAGAACTGATACCCCTGCGCGACCGACTGCATCACCTTGTTGACAAGCGATTCCGAGGTGAGCTGAACAAGTGCGAGGGGTGTAAGCTTTGCAGATAAGATTGATATTGAAGCCGAATGGTCTGCGTTACTGGTCATTCGGCTTTTCGTTTTATAGAGGCTGCTCATTACGATTTTTTTGTCTATATATAAATCAAGTTGAGTTTAAAGCCAAATCAAACTGAGATATGACTTTAATCACGTTGTGATTTGACTTAAAACTCAGCATGATTTGGCTTTAAACCCACTTTGATTTGGCTTTAAACTCAGAACACCGTCTTCACGGCGGCATGTCTGTATGTCTTATCTGACTTGCGAATGAGATTGGATGTGGCAACGAATCATGGTGAAATTAATAAAAGGTGATGGTAAATGCCGTTTATTTGAGAATAAAATCGTAACTTTGTGGCATCTTTTAAGAAACAATAGATATGATGTACGACGTAAAGAAAATACGCGAAGACTTCCCCATCTTGTCGCGAGAAGTCTATAACCGTCCACTTGTTTATCTTGACAACGCGGCCACGACCCAGAAGCCGCTGTGCGTGCTCGATGCCATGCGCGAGGAGTATCTGAACGTGAATGCCAATGTGCATCGCGGTGTCCACTACCTCTCGCAACAGGCTACCGACTTGCATGAGGCTGCTCGCGAAAAGGTTCGTGCCTTCGTCAATGCCGAAAAGACCAGTGAGATTGTCTTCACCCGTGGCACCACGGAGAGCATCAACCTCGTGGCCCAGACCTTCTGCGAGGCTTTCATGAAAGAAGGCGACGAGGTGCTGGTGACCGACATGGAGCACCACTCGAACATCGTGCCGTGGCAGTTGCAGGCAAAGAAGCGCGGCATCGTGGTCCGCCATCTGCCCATCAACGATAATGGCGAGTTGGAAGGATGCAATGGAGGCATCGTTAATGTCGATGAAATCGGCAAAAAACTGTCCGAACGTACTCGCCTCGTCAGTCTGGCGCATGTGAGCAACGTGCTGGGTACCATCAATCCCGTCAAGGCGATTGTGAAGCTGGCCCATGAGCGTGGCATCCCAGTCTTGGTCGACGGTGCACAGAGTGCTCCGCATACGAAGATCGACGTGCAGGATTTGGACTGCGATTTCTTTGCCTTCAGTGGTCACAAGATGTATGGTCCCACGGGTATTGGTGTGCTCTACGGCAAGGAGAAGTGGCTGGAGAAGTTGCCCCCCTATCAGGGCGGCGGCGAGATGATCGACCAGGTGTCGTGGGAGAAGACCACCTTCGAGCAACCGCCTTTGAAGTTTGAGGCCGGAACCCCCGACTACGTGGCCACTCACGGTCTGGCTACGGCCATCGACTACATGAACGCTATCGGTCTCGATGCCATTGAGGAGCACGAACAAATGCTCACCCGCTACTGCGTGGAGCAACTGCTCACCATCGATGGAATGCGCATTTTTGGCCCTTCGCTCCCTACTGACGGTGCTTTCTCACGCGATGCCGTGGTGTCGTTTCAGGTGGGCAACATTCATCATCTGGACATGGGTACGCTACTCGACCGTCTGGGCATTGCCGTCCGCACAGGCCATCACTGCGCCCATCCGCTCATGACGCGTCTCGGTGTGACAGGCACGGTGCGTGCATCCTTCGCCCTCTATAATACGAAAGAGGAAATCGACGTGCTTGTTCAAGGCATACGTCGAGTCAGCCAGATGTTTTGATATGAATGATAGTTACAGACCATTAATACAACATAAAATTATGAAAGAGAAACTCACGCTTGTGAAAGTTGGCGGTGCCGTGGTGGAAGACGAGGCACAGCTGGCACAGTTGCTGAACGACTTTGGTGCCATCGAAGGGCGCAAAGTGCTGGTGCATGGTGGTGGTCGACGCGCCACACAGGTAGCTGCCCGACTGGGCATCGAGTCGCAGATGGTGAACGGTCGTCGCATCACCGATGCGCAGATGCTGGAAGTGGTCACGATGGTCTATGGCGGACTGGTGAACAAGCACGTGGTGGCCTCGCTGCAGGCACGGGGCATTGCGGCCATCGGTCTGACGGGTGCCGACGGCGATGTGATGCGCTCTCATCGCCGACCAGTGAAGGACGGCATCGACTATGGCTTCGTGGGCGATGTCGACAAAGTGGATGGCAGCGTGCTGAGCCATCTGATTGAGCAGGGCATGGTGCCTGTGTTGGCCCCCCTCACTCACGACGGACAGGGCAACATGCTCAACACCAATGCCGACACCATTGCTTCAGAGGCGGCTAAGTCGCTCGCTCAGCTCTACGATGTGACGCTTATTTTCTCATTCGAGAAGAAAGGTGTGCTCAGCAATCCCGATGACGACGACTCAGTGATACCCCTCATCACTCGTTCCGACTTCGAGCGCTATAAGGCCGACGGAACCATATCTGGCGGCATGTTGCCCAAGATTGAGAATGCCTTGGCCGCCGTCGATGCCGGTGTCAGTCGTGTCATCATCACCCTTGCCACGCAACTCGATGGGCAGCATGGTACTGTCATCTGCAAGTAAAAAACTTATGAACTTTTTTCTAAATCTGAAGTTTTCCTCCGAATCGTTTTGCGGTTCGGAATTTTTGTATTCCTAAAAGAATTGTTTGGCGGATTTGAAGAAAAAT
>CACXXD010000088.1 GCA_902771445.1 uncultured Prevotellaceae bacterium | reverse complement strand
AAAAAAATGATAAAGACAGGTTACAGCATCTGGCGGTGCATCAATCGCTCGGTAGCCAGTTGCTCATACTTTGTGCCAGGCTTGCCATAGTTGGCGTAGGGATAGATGCTGATGCCACCACGAGGAGTGAAGATGCCCACCACCTCTATATATTTAGGATCCATCAGCCTGACCAGATCCTTCATGATGATGTTCACGCAGTCCTCATGGAAATCACCATGATTGCGGAAAGAGAAGAGATAGAGTTTCAGGCTCTTGCTCTCCACCATACGCTCGGCAGGCAAGTACATGATCTTGATTTCGGCAAAGTCGGGCTGTCCCGTGATAGGACAGAGGGTGGTGAACTCCGGGCAGTTGAACTGCACCCAGAAGTCGTTTTCGGGGTGCATGTTCTGGAAGGTCTCAAGCACCTCAGGTGCATAGTCGGTTGAGTACTCGGTCTTCTGGCCTAACTGCTGCAGGCCTTCGTCTTTTCTTGATTCGGTCATTATCTTGATTTTTTTAAAAAGTCTCGAATGTTAAATTACTATACTATTTCTAGTAGCCATCAAGCAATCATACAATAATCAAATCGTAAATTGTCAGCGCCAAAGTCGGAAGACATTGTAGCTGATGTCGTGGTCGTAGACATCGGAACCCTCGAACTTCTTGGTGGCTCTCACCACCCGGATGGTCACGGGGAGGACGACAATCTCGTAGAGCGTCTTGAGCAGCACCTGCGAGACGATGAGCACGGGCAACTCGTTCCAAGGCACCACACCACTCAGGGCCAACGGAAAGAAGATGATGGAGTCGGCAGACTCGCCGAAGACGGTGCTCCAGATGGCTCGCGAGGAGAAGTTGCGAACGAAGGCCGACGACGAGGAGGTGTCTTGCTCCCGGGCCGACAGCTTCATGCGCGACATGACGTAGGCATTGACAAACGAACCTGCGAGGAACGCTATGAACGAAGAGGCCGCGATGCGCGGAGCCAGTCCGAAAATCTGGTGGAACCCCTCCTGTCCGTCCCAATAGGGAGCAGCCGGCAGGGCATCGGCCAAGGCACCAAAGCTGACGAACATGAAATTCATGAGGAAGCCCAGCCAAATGACGAGACGCGCACGGCGATAGCCCCACACCTCGCACACGCAGTCGTTAATGATATAACTGACCGGAAAGACGAGCAGTCCACCAGTGATATTGAACGGGCCGATAGAGATTTGCTTTGTTTCCAACACGTTTGCCGTAATCAGGCAGACGCAGAAAAGCGTGCAGAAAAGCATGAACAACACGCTTACTTGTGGATTATTCTTCTTCATTGTCTTGTTTTGATTATCGCCAACACAACGGCACGTTTGCCGAGCGAAAGGGGGTTGAGCAAGCACCCCTGTCCTGTTAGGGCATGCAAAATTACATAAAAATTCTGTAATAGATAGGCATTTTGCGATTTTTTATTTACTTTTGCAAAGAAATATATAAGAATCACAGATATGGAAATGAAAAAACTTACAACATTGGCACTTTGCCTGCTGGCCGTTCTGACCGTAGCCGCACAAACAACTTTTACAGTGAAAGGCACGGCTCACGCCACGGCCAAGAGTCTGCAAATGGGCGACATGACGGGCAAGACCCAGCCACAGACCATAAAGGTGGAGAACGGACAGTTCACGACAACAATCAGCAACGTACCCGAACAGACCTTCATGACGATTGTAGACCGCGACAACCGCATGCAGAGCTTTTTCATCGTCGACGGCACGGAGGTGAACGTAGACATGAACACCGACATCCTGACGGGTTCGCCCCTGAACGCGAAGCTGTCGGACCTGATGCAACAGCTGAGCACAGTAGAGACGGAAAAGGCCATGCAGACGGTGATGCGCAAGGCCATCGACGAGAACAAGGACAATGTGATTGGCGCCTTCGCACTGAGTCAGCTGATGTACTTCATGAGCTATGAGGAACTGAAGGCTGAGCTGGAGAGCGGTGCGCCCTACCTGCAGCATCCGCTGTGCGACCAGGCCAAGCAGCAACTGAAGTCGCTCGAACTGAGAGCACCCGGCACGATGTTCAAGGACATCGTGGAGAACGACACGACGGGCGTGAGCCATCATCTGAGCGAATATGTGGGCAAGGGCGACTACGTGCTCGTGGACTTCTGGGCCTCGTGGTGCGGACCGTGCATGCAGGAGATGCCGAACGTGAAGGCCAACTACGAGAAATACAAGGACAAGGGCTTCAAGGTCGTGGGCCTGTCGTTCGACCGCAATGCCGACGCATGGAAGAAGGCTATCCGCGAGCACTACCTGAACTGGATTCACCTGAGCGATCTGAAGTTCTGGCAGACCGTGGCCGCCGAGACCTACGGCATTCGCAGCATTCCCTCCAGCATCCTCTGCGACCCGACGGGAAAGATTGTCGACATAGACCTGCGCGGCGAGAAACTGGGCGCAAAGCTGATGGAGATCTACGGAGAATAAACTGACTTGCAAAATACTAAGACAATGAGAAAAAACATCTTACTGGCATGGGGACTGCTGATAGCACTCTGCGCCCATGCTGCCGACTATGGCAAGTTCTACGAGAACCTGCCATGCACAGTGAAACAGGTGGAGCCTGTCGTGATACCCGACAACCAGGTGAGCATCGCCGACTGCGGGGCCGTGGGCGACGGCATAACACTCTGCACGGAGGCTTTCGTGAAGGCCATATCGAAAGTGTCGAAACAGGGCGGTGGCCGTGTGGTGGTGCCTGAAGGCGTGTGGCTGACGGGGCCAATCATGCTGAAAGACAACATCGAACTGCACCTGGAGCGCAACGCCATCGTGTGTTTTGCGCCTGACAAGCGACTCTATCTGGACAAGGATGCCAGTGCCAGCCGCGTGTATCCTTGCATCCGTGCCTCGAAGCGCAAGAACATTGCCATCACCGGACAGGGCATACTGGACGGAGGCGGTCAGCTGTGGCGACCCGTGAAGCGCTCGAAGGTGAGCGACGTGGAGTGGAAACAATACAACGAACTGGGCGGACAGGTGAACGAGAAGGGCGATCTGTGGTATCCGTGGCAGATGAAAAACGGCTATCCCGACATTGCCGACAACGCGCAAAAACAGGAGTCGATGCGCAACGACCTCATCCGACTGACCGACTGCACCAACGTGCTGATTGAAGGGGTGACCATTCAGAACTCGCCCCGCTTCCATCTGCACCCCTGCTACTGCACCAACGTCATTATCGACGGGGTGACGGTACGCTCAGAGTGGAACGTGCAGAACGGCGACGGCATCGACCTGTCGGACTGTCAGCAGGCACTCATCGTGCGGTCTACGGTCTCTGTGGGCGACGACGGCATCTGCATGAAGAGCGGCAAGCCGTCGAAGAGTCACGCAGTGGCCGGATGCTCCGACATCGTGATTGAAGACAACACCGTGAACCATGCCCACGGCGGCTTTGTGCTGGGCAGCGAGACAGCCGCCGGCATGCGCCGCATCGTGGTGCGCCACAACAGCTTCAGCGGCACCGACGTTGGTCTGCGCTTCAAGAGTTCAATGGACCGAGGGGGCAAGACGGAACAGCTGTTCATCAGCGATATCATGATGAACGACATCAGCGGTGAGGCCATCTCCTTCCAGTGCGACTACGTGAACAAGCATGCCGGACAGTCGGGTGAAATGCCTGTCTATACCGCAGAACAGCGTCGGTGGGCGCCTCTGTTCCAGGACATCCACATCAGTCGGGTGGTGTGCCACGGATGCAAGACGGGCATCAAGGCCGCCGGCATAGAGGGACTGGACTGTGTGAAGGACATCACCATCGAGGACTGCTCTATTATATATAATAAGGTGGAAAAAGACATAGACAGCAACACCGCTCAGCTGACACTGAAGAACGTGAGGCTGACAAAATAAGAAAAGTTCGACCTGTTACGGTTGGAATAGTTTCGCCCCCAGTCCTTCTCCAATTAGAGAAAGCCTGGGGGCGAAATTTTCAATTTTCAATTTTCAATCTTCAATTTTCAATTTTCTGCCGCTGACAGCAGGACTTCGCTCACGGTGGGATGAATATGCACCATGTTGCGCAACTGCGCTACGGTGGCATTCATGCACATCAGCACACTGACCTCCTGCACAATGTCGGCAGCATGAGCACCAAAGACATGACAGCCCAAGATGCGCCCGGCAGAAGGCTCGCTCATCAGCTTCAGCATGCCCTCGGTCTCGTTCATGGTCAGGGCCTTGCCATTGGCACGATAGAAGGCCTTGCGGCACTCGTAGGCCATGCCCTGCGCCTTCAACTGGTCCTCAGACAGTCCCACGCAAGCCGCTTCGGGATTGGTGAAGATGGCAGCAGGGATGACAGAAAGAGAGGAGAGGGAAAGAGAAGACTCGGCTGAAGCATCGGCAGCATGAAGAATACGGTCAATCACGATGCGAGCCTGTGCCTCAGCAGCATGGGCCAACATCTGACGACCGTTGACATCGCCAATGGCATAGATGTCCTTGACCGTGGTCTCAAAATGCTCGTCGACCTTGATGCCCATGCGCTCGTCGTACTCGAAGCCTGCATTGGCGAAGTCGGACTGAATGCGCGGTTTGCGCCCCGTTGCCATCAGGATAACGTCGGCATCAATATCGGTCAGCGACTGCACGGCAGTCTTCATCTTAAACGTGATGCCCCGTTTCTCCAACAACTTGCGCAGTCGCTTGGCAATATCGCTGTCGAGGGCAGGGAGACACTCCTTTAGATATTCAATGACGGTGACCTCAGAGCCAAAACGATTGAAGATACTGGCAAACTCCATGCCGATGACGCCGGCACCAATGATGCAGAGTCGCTTAGGCAGTTCGGTGAGTGCCAGCAGACCCGTGGAATCAACGACACGCGGATCGCTGTCGACACCCTCGATGGGCAACCACTTGGTCTCGGAACCTGTGGCCACGATGATATGAGGAGCGGCATAGCGTTCACCATCGGCCTCGACACTATGGGCATCGACAAAAACAGCCCTCTGGCGCACCAGTGTGATATCGGGATGAGCCAATATCGACTCTACCCCACTCCGCAGCTGTCCGACCACCTGCGGCTGACGCGCCACGGCCTCAGCAAAGGTAGCACTGTGTACGTAGGTCTTCGTGGGGATGCAGCCCCTGTTCAGACATGTGCCGCCCACGTGGTCGTCCTCGAAGACGACCGTCTTCAGACCGTGCTTGGCAGCCAGTTCGGCGGCTCGATAGCCACCGGGACCCGCGCCGATGATGATAAGGTCTGTACTAATCATATCTTTCATTTGTCGTCTTTCATTTGACGGAACGTCACGATGGGGTGTTTAGCAGCCAGCACGTCGTCGACACGCCCGATGGGAGTGTTGTGCGGTGCCGACTTCACCATCTCCGGGTCGCTCTTGGCCTCTTCGGCAATCTGGCGCATCACCTGAATGAAGCCATCGATGGTCTCTTTCGACTCATTCTCGGTCGGCTCAATCATCAGGCTCTCGTGGAAGAGCAAGGGGAAGTAGATGGTGGGAGCATGGTAGCCATAGTCGAGCAGTCGCTTGGCCACATCCATCGTGGTGACACCCGTCGACTTGTCCTTCAGTCCGTCGAACACGAACTCGTGTTTGCAGAGTCCCTCGATGGGCAGTTCGTAGACATCCTTCAAGCTCTCCTTGATGTAGTTGGCATTGAGCGTTGCCAAGGGTCCCACCTCTTTCACGTGCTCACGACCGAGCGAAAGGATGTAGGCATAGGCACGCATGGCCACGGCAAAGTTGCCATGATAGGGAGAGACGGTGGGGAAGAACTGTTCCAGTCCCTCGCGCACGCCCACAGGTCCGGCCCCGGGACCGCCGCCGCCATGAGGTGTCGAGAAAGTCTTGTGCAGGTTGATGTGCATCACGTCGAAGCCCATATCGCCGGGACGGGCTGCGCCCAGCATCGGGTTCAGGTTGGCTCCGTCGTAGTACATCAGTCCGCCAGCCTCGTGCACCATCTTCTGAATGACTGGTATCTGGCGCTCGAAGAGGCCCAGCGTGTTGGGGTTGGTCATCATCATGGCGGCAATCTGCGGGCCATGCTCCGACAGCAGTTTCTGCAAAGCTTCCACATCGACAGTGCCATCGCTGAGCGACTTCACCTCGATGATGTCGAGTCCGCAGACGGCTGCAGAGGCAGGGTTGGTGCCGTGGGCCGAATCAGGCACGATGACCAGTCGGCGCTCCATGTCGCCACGGTGCTCATGATAGCCCTTGATGACCATCAGTCCCGTGAGTTCGCCGTGGGCTCCGGCAAAGGGCTTCAGCGTGAAGGCATGCAAGCCAGTGAGTTCGCAGAGCGACTTGCAAAGCAAGCTGCACACGGCCTCGGCACCGCGAACGGTGTCCTTCGGCTGCAAGGGATGCAAGGCAGCAAACTGCGGCAGCGCGGCCACTTCCTCGTTGATCTTGGGGTTATATTTCATGGTGCAGGAGCCCAACGGATAGAAGCCGTTGTCTACACCAAAGTTGTTGGCCGACAGGTTCGTATAATGGCGAACCACGGTCATCTCGTCGCATTCGGGCAACTGGGCATCCTCTGCACGACGCATCGAAGCTGGTATCTCATAGCTTCCGAAACGGTTCCTGGGGAGAGAATAGCCGCGACGGCCCTCCTGCGAGAGTTCGAATATCAGGTTTCCGTATAGTCTGTTGTTCATTTTTTTTATCGCCTTAGGTCAGGGATACAAGGTCAGGCCAAGCGCCACCCGACCCGTTTTCATCTAAAAATACTTGGGGACTGCGCTTGTTCAGTCCCACCGGGCAGTCGCTCACGAAACGAAGGCTACGAGGCCATCGATTTCCTCCTTCGTGCGCTTCTCTGTGACGGCAAACATCAGCTGGTCGTCGGCCACTTTCACACCGCCAAAGATGCCGTTGTCGGCAAGACGGCGCTGCAAGTCATCGACATTGCCATCGTAGCGCACAACAAACTCATTGAAGAAAGGCTGGTTGTAGACCAACGTGAAACGGCCCGTAGCCAACAGTCTGTCGCACAGATAATGAGCTCCGGCATAGCTCAGCTCAGCTGCCTCTTTCAGCCCCTGTTTGCCCATGAGCGACATGTAGACCGTCACCCACAATGCCATGAGCGACTGGTTGCTGCAGATGTTCGACGTGGCCTTCTGCCGACGGATGTGCTGTTCGCGTGCCTGCAGGGTGAGCACAAAGGCACGCTGTCCGCGGTTGTCCACGGTCTTTCCAACGATGCGTCCAGGCATCTTGCGGATGAGTTTCTCGGTGCAGCACATATAGCCCACGTATGGACCACCGAACTGCATGGGAATGCCCAGCGACTGTCCGTCGCCCACGGCAATATCAGCCCCCCACTCTGCCGGTGTCTTCAGCACGGCCAAGTCGGCTGCGATGCTGTTCATAATGAACAGTGCTTTCTTCTGATGAATACTGTCGGCAAAGCCGGTATAGTCTTCCACGATACCGAAGTAGTTGGGCTGTTGCACCAGTACACCGGCAACGTCACCCTCGTTGAGCAAAGACGTCATTTGCTCCTTGTCGGTGACGCCTTCACGCTGCGGAATCATCTTCAGCTCAATGCCATGAAAATGTGCGTAGGTCTTCACCACCTCTAATGTCTTCGGGTCGATGGTCTCGCTGACCAGCACAGTGTTTTGCTTCTTGCCAGCAGCCACGGCCATCATCACGGCCTCGGCAGTGGCCGTTGTGCCATCGTACATGGAGGCATTCGAGATGTCCATGCCCGTGAGTTCGGCCATCATCGACTGATACTCAAAGATGTAGTGAAGGGTGCCTTGCGATATTTCGGCCTGATAAGGGGTGTAGCTGGTGAGGAACTCAGAACGCGAGAGCAAAGCTGGGATGACCGACGGTGTGTAATGGTCGTAGACGCCTGCACCTGCAAAGCACGTCAGCTGACGGTTCTGCGAACCTAACTGCTCGAACAGCTGTCGCACCTCGAGTTCACTCATCTCCGTGGGCAACTGATAGTCGCCCCGGAACCGTATTTCAGAAGGCACCTCGGCATAGAGCTCGTCGAGCGATGCGACCCCCACCTTCTCCATCATCGCCTTGAGGTCGGCCTCTGTATGGGGGAAGTATTTATATCCTCCCCCCTGGCCATTCTGAGGGGAGAGGAATTCATTTGTTTTTTCCATATCTGATTGTTTAGCCTTCTGTGCTAATGAATTTGGTGTAGGCAGCAGCATCCATCAGATTGTCCAGTTCGGCCTTGTCTGACAGTTCCACCTTGATGATCCAGTTGGCATAGGCATCCTGATTGACAAGCTCGGGCTGGTCGTCCAGGGCCTCGTTGACTCCGACCACCGTGCCACTGACGGGCGAGATCAGGTCGCTGGCGGCCTTCACGCTCTCCACGGCACCAAACTCCTCGCCTGCCGAAACCTCATCGTCCACTTCGGGCATGTCGACATAGACCACGTTGCCCAGTGCATGCTGTGCATAGTCGGTAATGCCGATGTAACCATACTCACCTTCGATTCTCACATATTCGTGCGACTCACTGTAAAAGAGTCCTTCCAAAACGTTTGACATTGTATTTGCTTATTTTAATTGTTATTTGATTCCTGTTGTCTTATGCTTTCTTGTAGTGCTTGTCGTAGAAGCGTTTCTTCACCACCTTGCCTGCGAACACCTTCTTGCGAATCTGGATGTCGAGAGGTGTGCCGAGCTTGGCAAAGCGACTGTCGACCAGTGCCATGCAGACACTCTTGTCGATGGAGATGGCATGATAGCCAGTGGTGACTTCGCCCACAGGCTCACCATCTTTCAGCACGGTGTAGCCATGACGGGGAATGGCCTTGTCGGCCAGTTCGATGCCCACGAGTTTCTTGGCCACGCCCTCGGTCTTCTGTTTGAGCAGGGCCTCGCGTCCCACGAAGTCGCCTTTGTCGAACTTCACAAACATGCCGAGTCCGGCCATGATGGGGGAGATTTCTTCTGACAGCTCATCGCCGTAGAGAGGCAGGCCGACCTCGAAGCGCAACGTGTCGCGGCAGCCCAGTCCGCAAGGCTTGCAACGACCAGAGGCCAACAGTTTGTCCCAATATCTCTCGATGGTCTCCGGCGAGGCATAAATCTCGAAGCCGTCTTCACCAGTATAGCCTGTGCGGCTCATAAACATACGTACCTTCGGATCGATCATGACATAGCGGGCATGATAGAAGGGAATCATGCGGCAGACGGGGAGCGTGAGCACATCGGAAATGACATCCTCGGCCTCAGGTCCTTGTATGGCCAACTGCGCATAGCGGTCCGAGCGGTTGTCAAGAATGACTTCGAACTTCTTTGCCTGCTCCTGTATCCAAGCCCAGTCTTTGTCGATGTTGGCAGCGTTGACAACCAGAATAAAGTCCCAGTAGGCCATCTTGTAGACCAGCAGATCGTCGACAGTACCGCCATCTTCACGGCACATCATGCCATAGAAGACCTGACCATCCTCGGCATTGCTGATGTCATTGGTGAAGATGTACTGAACGAAACGCTCGGCATCCTTGCCGTTGACAACAATCTCGCCCATGTGGCTCACATCGAACATGCCACAGGCATTTCGCACGGCATTGTGCTCATCGGTGATGCTCGAATATTGAATAGGCATGTCGAAGCCCGCAAAGGGTGACATCAATGCGCCTAAAGCTACGTGTTTGTCGTATAGACAAGTTCTTTTGTTTTCCATATTATTCATTAAGTAAACTAAAAATCGGGTTCTTGCTCATGGGGTGAACTCAGTTGAAGGTAGTCGCGCTCAAGAAGCGTTATCGCTGCCACATCGTCGCTGGTGAGCCGCAGTTCGCCGTCGCAGAGGGTGTCTACGATGAAGGACTTCAGTTCGTCCACGCTCAAGGTGATGTAATCCTTCAGCAAGGTGATGCGCTGCCGAACGCTCTGTATGCCTTTCGCCTGTAGTTTCTCTGCACCGGGTGTCAGCGCACCGAGCATGTTCGTCATATCGGTATCGTAAAGCAGGGTGCCGTGAACGATGCTCCTGCCGGGCAGATGGTAGCAGGCGGTTCCGCTTACCTTCCGCTCGCCTATCAGCACATCGTTACGCACCGTACCCGTGGCCTGAATGCCCAACTTGCGGAGCACGAGCAGCACCATGTTGACAAAGCGATTGAAAGCGAAGCCTACGTTCTCGCCATCGGTGATGAACGACAGCATCAGGTTGCCTTTGTCGGCATAGACGCAGCCGCCACCGCTCTTACGACGGTAGACCTGTATGCCATGCGCTTCGCAGAACGACAGATTCACTTCATTTTCCTTCAACTGATTGCGACCATAAATAACGCTGGGCTGCACCTGCCACATAAAGAACAAGTCTGGCTCGCCAACGTGACGGGCCACATATTCTTCCATTGCCAGATAGAACGAGAGACGGTGTTCTCCGGGCGCAGGCAAAATTACGTACTTCATCCCAACGCTATTTTTTAGGTTAGTTCATAATTTTTGCAAATATATAAAGAATTTGCAGAAGTTCCAAAAAATTCTGACACTATTTTTATAAAAAACACGTTCTATTTCAATAGAAAACAGTATCTTTGCATCAATATTGCAATATTACAATAATTATGATAAAATTCTTTCAAAACATTGAGCAATGCCTGCAACAACTTGTCACAATGATAAGCTGCACGAAAAAATACCTTACAATCATACTCTTGCTTTGCTGTTCGCTGGCTTCGCATGCGCAGTATGGGGGCGAAGAGATGTCAATCAACGAAAGCACGCTGTACTATGGTCTGCGCCTTGGTGTAGACTTTGCCAACTTCAGCGGTGACGGTACGGGCAACTACGGCAAGCGGACGGGCATGACACTGGGCGGCATCGTGGGCATGCGCTTCAGCGAGGATGTTCCCATCTGCGCGGAAACAGGTCTCTATTATACGCAGCGCGGCGGTATAAGAAAAATAAAAGCCGACCACAAAGAGCGAACCAGTCTTATCTACCTGGAACTGCCCGTGCTCATCAAATATGGATTTCAACCAGCCGACAATCTATCTATCCTGCCTTTACTTGGCCCTTATTTCTCATTAGGCATCGGCGGAAAGATTCTCGACAAGACTGAGGAAACGAGCATCAGTTCCTTCAAAGAGCGTTACAACAGGTTCGACATGGGCTTCAAAGTTGGCTGCGGTGCCGAGTATAACCATATCTATCTGGAACTGGGCTATCAGTTCGGTGTGGCCAACATCTCAAAAGACGAGATGAACGCTATCCACGGCAACGCATGGTTCATCAATATCGGTGTCAACCTCTATTAAGTGGGCATCAAAAAATTCACAGATAATTCATGAAAACATGATTTTGACTTATAACTCTATATCTGTATAAGTCAGAATCAGGCAAACAAAAAAAGGAACTTCTTTGCCACGGAGGGTAAGAAGTTCCTAATATCAAAACTGAATTACAAACCGAATTAGAACTCTGCTGATTTCGGTGTGCGCGGGAATGGGATGACATCGCGAATGTTCGTCATGCCCGTGACAAACAGGATGAGACGCTCGAAGCCGAGACCGAAGCCTGCATGGGGACACGAACCCCAGCGACGCGTGTCGAGATACCACCAAAGATGGGTCTGGTCCATCTGACGGCGCTCCACCTCGCTCATCAACTTGTCATAGCTTTCCTCACGCACCGATCCTCCGATGATCTCGCCAATCTGCGGGAACAGCACATCGGTGCCTTGCATGGTGGGTCCAGGAGCCACGGCTCCCTTGTAGCCCACAGAACCGCCATCGCTGGTGTCTTCGTTCTGCTTCATGTAGAACGACTTGAAAGCACGGGGATAGTCGGTCATGATGACTGGCTTCTTGAAGTGCTCCTCAACAAGATAGCGCTCATGCTCACTGGCCAGGTCGTCGCCCCAGTTGCAGGGGAACTCGAACTTCTTGCCATTCTTGATAGCCGCCTGCAAGATATTGATGCCTTCGGTGTAAGGCAGACGAACGAAGGTTTCCTTCAACACACCCTCAAGACGAGCAATAAGGGTCTTGTCTATCATCTTGTTCAGGAACTCCAGGTCGTCCTTGCAATTATTCAGAGCCCACTTCACACAGTACTTGATGAAGTCTTCCTCCAAATCCATCAGCTCTTCCTGATCAATGAAGGCGACCTCTGGCTCCACCATCCAGAACTCTGCCAAGTGACGCGGTGTGTTGGAGTTCTCGGCACGGAATGTAGGACCAAAGGTGTAGATGGCACCCAGTGCGGTTGCTCCCAGCTCGCCCTCCAACTGTCCACTGACGGTCAATGAAGTCTGCTCACCGAAGAAATCATCGTCGTAGATAATCTTTCCGTTCTCATCCTTCTTCAGGTCGTACAGATTCTTGGTTGTCACTTGGAACATGTTGCCGGCTCCCTCACAATCGCTGGCGGTAATCAGTGGTGTGTGGAAATAGAAGAAACCATGCTCATGGAAATAAGTGTGGATAGCCATTGCCATATTATGACGGATGCGCATGACGGCACCAAACGTGTTGGTACGCAAACGCATGTGTGCGTTCTTGCGCATGGTCTCGAACGACTGGCCCTTCTTCTGCATGGGATAGTCGCTGCCGCAAAGTCCGTAGACCTGCAACGAAGTAGCCTGAATCTCGCTGCTCTGTCCGGCTCCCTGACTCTCAACGAGTATGCCTTCGGCACAAATGCAAGCACCTGTGGTAATCTGCTTCAGCAACTCTTCGTCAAACTTGGCTGCATCGGCCACCACCTGCACATTTTTGATGGTAGAACCATCGTTGAGTGCAATGAAGTCGACGTTCTTACTGCCACGGTGCGAACGCACCCAGCCCTTGACGCAAACTTCCTTGCCATATTCCGTGCATTGCAGCACGTCAATCACTTTTGTTCTCTTCATAGTTCTCTTAGCTCCCTAAGTTAGGAGGTTGGGGTCTGAACAAGCGAAAAAATCAAACCCTATTGTAAATGTGTCTTGTGGGAATCTGCGCCTGTTCAGACTCCTATGCCCCGACTTAGGGGACATTTATTTATTCGTATGCACCCATGCGCAAGCGGTCGACCTCTTCCTCTGTCAGATAACGCCAGTCACCGCGACGCAGGTTCTTCTTAGTGAGACCGGCAAACTGCACACGGTCGAGCTTGGTAACCTTATAACCGAGGCTTTCGAAGATACGACGCACAATACGATTCTTGCCTGAATGGATTTCGATGCCCACCTGCTTCTTATCGTTGGGGTCGGCATACTGTACCTCATCTGCCTTGATCTCACCGTCGTCGAGCATAATGCCCTGAGCTATCTGCTGCAAGTCGTAAGCCGTCACATTGCGGTCGAGATAGACATGGTATATCTTCTTTTTCAAAAATTTAGGATGAGTCAGTTTCGATGCCAGATCGCCATCGTTGGTGAGCAAAAGCACACCTGTTGTATTGCGGTCGAGACGGCCCACTGGATAGATGCGCTCAGTGCATGCGTTCTTCACAAGATCCATGACCGTCTTACGCTGCTGAGGATCGTCGCTGGTGGTCACATAATCTTTGGGCTTGTTCAGCAACACATAGACTTTCTTCTCGAGCGACACGGTTGCATCGTGGAAACGAATGACATCGGTGCGCATCACCTTGGTACCCAGTTCGGTAACGACCTCGCCATTGACGGTGACCACACCTGCCTGGATGAATTCATCGGCTTCACGACGGCTGCATACACCGGCATTGGCAAGATATTTATTCAGACGGATTGGCTCATTGGGATCAAAATTCTGCTCCTTGTACTCAATCCGTTTCTTCATGCTATATTTTGCATTGGGATCGTAGCCAGCTGTACGGGGACGGAATCCACCTTGACGTTGACGATTCTGATAACCACCTTGTTGACGGCCCTGATAGCCTCCTTGCTGACGACCTTGATAGCC
>CACXXD010000087.1 GCA_902771445.1 uncultured Prevotellaceae bacterium | reverse complement strand
TGGATCCGCAACCCGTTCTATAAGAACCAGTCGGTCACCTCTGCCTTCTCCGGCTTCACTGCCGAAGATGCCGACGTGCTACAGGCACGCGATGCCTACGCACAGTGGTCGCAGGCCTACCATCGTTGGGAAGGCCTGATGACCAACTTCATGCCCGGCATGGGATATAAGTACTATTCAGGCAGCAGCACGGTGAAGCCCGTCTTTGACGATGTCACCTCAAAGAATGTACTCAAGGCAAGGATGCTCGCGCCTGACGGTGAGCAGTCCTCGGGCAACAACTACGGCTATGCTGACAACATGCTTGTCATCGCCAAGCTCATGCTTTCTGATGCCGTGGACGTTGACATGGACAACGTGGCCGTCACCGCGACAAACAACAGCAAGGAAACCTTCACCACGCTGCCCGACCGTGGCTACTACGTGCTGACGGTAGCTGGGGCCGACGACGCGACATTTACCTTCGATGCCACCGTGAATGGGCAGCACCGCACGCTCTACGCCCTCTTCAAGGACGATAACGACCAGCTTCAGTACTGCACCATTGCCTTCGAGCCGGATGCCGTGATGGGAACATTCAGTTCGCCCATTATCCTCACTGACGACAAGAATATTCAGGGTATCAGGGAAATGAGCATTGTGCCCGATGGCGACTATGAGGTTTATTCCGTCCAGGGCTACCTCATTTTCAGAGGCAAAAATAATGCCGGAATGCATATTGAGCAACAAAAGACCCTGTCTCCTGGTGTTTACATCATCAATGGTAGTAAGGTCTTAATCAAATGACGCTGATGCGTGGCATGACGGTGGAAGGGCCAGGTACACTGACGGTCTTTAACAACATAAGGAGAACTACGGGAGAAGCCGTCACATCCAATATAGAAAACGGCGATGGCGGCGATGGCGGCACAGGCCTTCCGGGTGTCAGCGGCTCGCTCACTGTCAATGGCGGAACCGTAAACATCAACGGCGGCGATGGCGGCGAAGACGCCAATTCCGGCAATTCTGGCGAATCCGGCGATAAAGGCATAGCTCTGTCTGGCACGGTGACCTGCACAGCTGATAACTACGTCTTCCAGGAAAGCAGCAACAAAACGACTTGGAGCAACCTGGCCTCGGGCAGCACCAGCGCCCATGCATAAGGGTCTCTACATCAAGAACGGCCGCAAGGTCGTACGCTAAAAGCAGGCTTGTATCACTAAAAACAAATACAGCACCCTCACACAAGGTGAGTTTTTTCGGTATGCGGATAAAACACTTAAAATTTCTAAATAAAGCTAACTTGCTAAATATCAGCGGCCAAGAGGAATTGTGGCTTTTTTGGTAACTTCCCAGATTCTTACGTAATATCCACAAGGAAATTGCCATTGCCACAGGCTGGTTCCAGGAATCGGGAGTCAATGCGCTCCGTCTCTTCCTTCACCAAGTCGAGCATCGCGCAGACCTCCCTTTTGGCGGTATATACCTCGCCATGGTCAGCCACGCGCTTACGTGACACTACCTGCCGCTCTTGTTTATCGTTCGTTACATTCATAATTGGTCGGATTTTGTGTGAAACGATATCAAAGTGCAGATACAAAGAAAGTGTACCACGTTCACATTTATGCCTCCCGCTGGTTCCGACCAAAGACCCGTAACAAGAACATAATGGAACGGGTACACCTTATACTAAAGGTGTATCCCGATTCCAAAGAGGTCTTGTTAATATTCTGGTCGGAATTTACGGAAGCCTCTATAGAATATAGATACAACTATCTATTCACCCACAAAAGTCACGCTGGCACCTCCGCTGAGGCTCATGCCAGCGTTCAAGGGGCAAAGATACGAAGAAACTAACACAATTCAAAATAAAAAGCCATTTTTTCATTCAAAAGGTGCATTATAAGCCATTTGAATCGGTAATAAATTGTAAATCGTGAATTGTCAAACAGAAATGAACAAAATCCGAACCTTGAATTATGAATAATTTTTACAAAGACCCCTCTGAGAATCGCACGGAATTCACCAAACTGAAAGTGGGTCGCAAATATGCGAGTATTGAGAGGGGTTGCGCATGTAGCTGATTGACAGCGCGTTGCGAAATTTAGTTTCGCAAAAAGAACAGTTTTCGCCGTCAGGAGATTCGTCTTTCGAACAACTCAGAGAAACAATCAATAGTCATTGTGCCGTGATTAGTATTGAATCATAGTGGGTTTACAGCCATATCAAACTGAGTTATGACTTGGAACAGAATGCAACTAATGATGAAACTCAGTTTGATATGGCTGTAAACCCACTTTGATTCATTATCAATCTCAAAACGATGGCACTTTCTGGATGTGACGGCAGGCATGTTCTCGTTCTAGAATGCAACTTTCAGGAGGTGCTTTTTTCTATGAATTATTTTGACAAAATGGGAGTGGATTTCGTCGTTGTTTCCAACATTTCAGAATCAATTAACCTATTTAAATAAGTGAAAAAGTTGCACGTTTCAACTATATTTCGTAATTTTGCATGCTCATGTACTGAAAAGTGGATGGCGCGTGTGTCTTTTTGTCATTTTTTTTACAAGCATAATACAAGAACGAGTATGTTTTCAATTGAAACCTACAAACAACGCCGACAGAAATTGCGCTCAATGATGAGCAGCGGCATTATCTTATTGATTGGTAACAACGAATCGCCAGCTAATTATCCTGCCAACACTTATGCTCCCATGCGACAGGACTCCAGCTTCCTTTATTTCTTCGGGCAACATCGCGAAGGACTCGTCGGAGTAATCGATATTGACAACAATACCGAGACGCTCTTGGGCGACGACATCGACGTGGAAGATATTGTCTGGATGGGCTTTACACCGTCGGTCAGAGAGCTGGCCGACGAGGTGGGCGTGGAGAAGAGCGGCCCTATGCGCGAACTGAAGACCATCTGCAATGAGGCTTTGCGCCTCAAGCGCAAGATTCACTTCTTGCCACCTTATCGGTTTGACACCAAGATTCAGATCATGGACTTGCTGGGCATTCACCCCAATCAGCAGAAAGAGGCTGCCTCGCTCGAACTGATCAAGGCTGTCGTGGCACTACGTGCAACGAAGACGGAACAGGAGATTGAGGCCATCGACCATGCCTGCGACGTGGGCTATGCCATGCACACCACGGCACAGTTGCTGATTGCACCCGGAGTGACAGAACGCTTCGTTGCCGGGCAGGTGGACGGCATAGCACGTTCGCTGTCGCAGGGCAGCGGCTTTCCTACCATTTTCTCGCAGCATGGCGAAATCATGCATGGCTGTCCGTCGGATGTGAAGCTCGAGGCCGGACGTATTGTTATCTGCGATGCCGGATGCGAATACGATGACTATTGTTCAGACCATACGCGCACCATGCCCGTATCTGGCAAGTTTGACCAGCGGCAATTGGAGGTTTACTCTATCGTGGAGGACTGTCATGACTACGTGCTGCAAATCGCGAAGCCCGGTGTGAAATATGCTGACGTACACTTCGATGTGTGTCGCCTGATGACCGATCGTCTGAAGGAACTGGGCTTGATGAAGGGCGACACAGAAGAGGCCGTCAGGGCAGGCGCACATGCCATGTTCTTCCCTCACGGACTCGGCCACATGATGGGCATGGACGTTCACGACATGGAAGGCCTGGGACAGATCTATGTGGGATTTGACGAAGAGACGCGCCCCAACTTAGAGCAGTTTGGAACCAACTGTCTGCGCATGGGCCGTCGACTGGAGAAGGGCTTTGTGCTCACCGACGAACCGGGCATTTACTTCATTCCAGCCCTTATCGACGAGTGGAAGGCAGGCGGACACTGTGCTGAGTTTATCAATTTCGACAGGGTTGAGTCCTATAAGAACTTCGGAGGCGTCCGCATCGAGGACGATCTGCTCATCACCGATGATGGTTGCCGCTTCCTCGGCACCAAGCGCATTCCGTATCATCCAAAGGAACTGGAAGAGTTTATGGGAACCCGCAATAACCAGAAATAATCTTTTAAGTTTCGAAGGTGGATGTGAATTTACGGTCTGACATGTGGACTTGCATCATCACCTTATTTTAAAAAATATATATTAGAATGAAAAAAATCTTCGCAATCGCACTCATGGCAACATTTGCCGTAGGTGCTCAGGCAGAAAAGAAGGATTCTGTCAACCCGAACAAACCAGTGTTTACAACCATTAAGGAGAACCGCATCACCAGTGTCAAGGACCAGAACAGATCGGGTACCTGCTGGGACTATTCGACCCTTTCGTTCTTTGAGGCAGAGATACTGAAAGCAACGGGCAAGACCTATGACCTGTGCGAGTCGTTCGTGGCCAATAAGACGTATATGGACCGTGCCATCCAGGTGGTGCGCTATCATGGCGACTGCCAGTTTTCGCAGGGTGGGTCGGCTGAAGACGTGCTTGCCACTCTGAAGACCTTCGGTATCTGCCCGGAAGATGCCATGCCTTTCCCTGGCTCTCTTTACGGCGACTCGCTCAACAACTTCAACGAGTTCTTCTCGCTCCTGGAGCCCTATGTGGCTGCCATTTCGAAGAGTTCGGCCAAGAAGATCTCCAATCAGTGGAAGGTTGGACTTCAGGGCATTCTTGATGCTTATCTGGGCAAGTGTCCAGAAGAATTCGTCTATGAGGGAAAGAAATACACACCAAAGTCTTTCGTTCAGTCTCTGGGCATCAATCTCGACGACTATGTGAGCATCACGAGCTATACGCACCATCCTTTCTACACCGCCTTTGCCGTCGAGGTGCAGGACAACTGGCGCTTCCCGTTGAGCTATAACCTCCCGATGGACGAGATGATGCAGGTCATAGACAATGCTATCGAGAAGGGCTATACCATTGCATGGGGTGGCGACGTGTCGGAAGACGGATTCACTCGCACGGGGCTGGCTTATGCCGTCGACGGCAAGGCTGCTCAGAGTCTGCGCGGCAGCGACATGGCCCGCTGGCTGAAGCTGGCTCCCGCCAAGAAGAGAGACGTGATCGACTCGCTGGGCTGTAATGTGCCTGAGATCGTTCCCACACAGGAAATGCGCCAGGAGCGTTTTGACAACTGGGAACTGACCGACGACCACGGCATGCTGATCTACGGTGTTGCCAAAGACCAGAACGGCAAGGAATATTATATGGTGAAGAACTCATGGGGTGAGTCGGGCGAGTATAAAGGCATCTGGTATATGACCAAGACCTTCATTGCCGCCAACACCATGGACTTCCTCGTCAATAAGAACGCCATTCCCAAGGACATCCGCAAGAAGCTGGGTATCTAATAATTACCATTAAAACTAAATGAAGCAATTATGACCAAAAAATTAACTAAAGTTTTGGTGCTGGGCTCCGGAGCCCTCAAAATCGGTCAGGCTGGTGAATTCGACTATTCTGGTTCACAGGCTCTGAAGGCACTGCGTGAAGAGGGCATTAAAAGCGTGCTCGTCAACCCCAACATTGCCACTATCCAGACTTCGGAGGGCATTGCCGACAAGGTCTATTTCCTGCCCGTCACCACTCACTTCGTGACCGAGATCATCAAGAAAGAGCGTCCCGACGGCATCTTGCTTGCCTTCGGCGGACAGACGGCACTCAACTGCGGTACCGAGCTTTATCAGACAGGTGTACTTAAAGAATATGGTGTGGAAGTGCTGGGTACGAGCGTTGAAGCCATCATGAACACCGAGGACCGTGACCTGTTTGTGAAGAAGCTCAGGGAGATTGACTTGAAGACTCCCGTGAGCCATGCCGTCGAGAATATTGAGGATGCGCTGAAAGCGGCTCATGAGATCGGCTTCCCCATCATGATTCGCTCAGCCTATGCGCTGGGTGGTCTTGGCAGCGGTATTTGTCCTGACGAGAAAGCATTCAAGGAACTGGCCGAGAGTGCATTTACATTTGCCCCTCAGATCTTGGTCGAAGAATCGCTGAAGGGCTGGAAGGAGATAGAATTCGAGTGCATACGCGACGCAAACGACCACTGCTTCACCGTGGCCTCGATGGAGAACTTCGACCCTCTGGGCATTCATACGGGTGAGTCGATTGTGGTTGCACCTACATGTTCGCTTACGGAAGAGCAGGTTAAGATGCTGCAAGACATCACGATACGTTGCGTGCGCCACTTGGAGATCGTGGGCGAGTGCAACATTCAGTTTGCCTTCAATGCCACTACAAACGACTATCGTATCATTGAGATCAATGCCCGTCTGTCGCGCTCCAGCGCATTGGCTTCGAAGGCGACTGGCTATCCGCTTGCATTCGTTGCCGCCAAGATTGCACTTGGCTATACGCTCGATCAGATTGGCGAAATGGGGACCACGGCAAGTGCTTATGTGGCTCCGCAACTCGACTATATGATTTGTAAGATACCCCGCTGGGATCTTACCAAGTTTGCCGGTGTCAGCCGTCAGATCGGCTCGTCGATGAAATCCGTCGGCGAAATCATGTCGATTGGCCGTTCGTTCGAAGAGATGATTCAGAAGGGCTTGCGCATGATAGGACAAGGCATGCACGGCTTTGTGGGCAATGACCACACGAAGTTCGACAATCTGGATGATGCCCTGCAGAACCCCACCGACTTGCGTATCTTTGCCATTGCACAGGCACTGGAAGAAGGCTATTCGGTAGATCGTATTGAGGAATTGACCAAAATCGATGTGTGGTTCCTTGAGCGTCTGAAGAGAATCGTTGACCTGAAGCATCAGTTGCAAAGCTATAACAAGCTGGAGGAGATTCCTGATGATTTCCTGCTCGAAGTGAAGCGGGCCGGATTCAGCGATTTCCAGATTGCACGCTTCGTGTTGAAGCCGCAAAGCGGAAACATGGAAAAGGAGAATCTCGAGGTGCGCCGCTATCGCAAACAGCGCAATATCCTGCCTTCGGTGAAGCGCATTCCTACGGTAGCCAGCGAGCATCCCGAACTGACCAACTACCTCTATTTCACATATACGCATACGCCTGCGTTCGCTAAGGAAGACGGAGCACCCTATGTTCCAGCCCACGACATCAACTACTATAACAACGACAAGTCGGTTGTGGTTCTTGGCTCCGGTGCCTATCGTATCGGTTCGAGTGTGGAGTTTGACTGGTGTTCGGTCAATGCCATTCAGACAGCTCGCAAGCAGGGATATAAGAGCATCATGATCAATTATAACCCTGAGACCGTGTCGACAGACTATGATATGTGCGACCGTCTGTACTTTGACGAGCTTTCACTCGAACGTGTGCTCGATGTGATTGATCTTGAGTATCCTCGTGGCATTATTGTCTCGGTGGGCGGACAGATTCCTAATAACCTCGCCATGAAACTCTATCGGCAGGGAGTTCCCGTGCTTGGCACGTCGCCTGTCAATATCGACCGTGCAGAGAACCGCGACAAGTTCTCGGCCATGCTCGATAAACTGGGCATCGATCAGCCTGCGTGGCGCGCGCTGACTTCGTTCGATGACATCAAGGAGTTCGTCTCTGAAGTAGGCTATCCCGTTCTTGTCCGTCCTTCATACGTGCTTTCCGGCGCTGCCATGAACGTATGCTATGATGACGAGGAACTGCATCGCTTCCTCAACATGGCTACCGAGGTGTCGAAGGAATTCCCCGTTGTGGTCAGTCAGTTCATGCAGGATACGAAGGAGATTGAGTTTGATGCCGTAGCCGATAAGGGCGAGGTTGTCGAATATGCCATCTCGGAGCACATTGAGTATGCTGGTGTTCACTCTGGCGATGCCACGATGGTATTCCCGGCTCAGCACATCTACTTCTCTACCATCCGTCAGATCAAGAAGATTGCCCGTAAGATTGCACAGGAGTTGAACATCAGCGGTCCTTTCAACATTCAGTTCCTTGCCAAGAACCGTGAGGTGAAAGTCATTGAGTGCAACCTTCGTGCAAGTCGTTCGTTCCCGTTTGTGTCAAAGATCCTGAAGCGCAACTTCATTGAGACTGCCACGAAAATCATGCTCGACGTTCCTTATTCACGGCCCGATAAGTCGGAGTTCGACATTGATCGCATTGGTGTGAAAGCCTCACAGTTCTCGTTTGCACGTTTGCAGAATGCTGACCCTGTGCTGGGTGTCGACATGAGCTCTACTGGTGAGGTGGGCTGTCTGGGCGACGACCTGAACGAAGCGTTGCTCAATGCGCTGATTGCAACAGGCTATCGTTTGCCAAAGCAAGCCGTGCTGATCTCATCGGGTGCAGCCAAGGGCAAAGTATCTTTGCTGGAGCCTGCCAAGCAGTTGCTGAAGAAGGGTTACGAGGTCTATGCTACAGAGGGTACGGCCAAGTTCTTCAACGACAATGGCGTCAAGGCAACACCTGTCTGCTGGCCTGACGAGAGTGGTCAGAACAACGTGATGGACATGATTGCTGCCCATAAGTTTGATCTGATTATCAATGTTCCGAAGAATCATTCGAAGCGTGAACTGACCAATGGCTATCGCATCCGTCGTGGTGCCATCGATCACAACATCCCGTTGATGACCAACGTGCGTCTGGCCAAGGCCTTTATCGAGGCATTTACTGCCATGACCATCGATGATATTAAGATCAAGAGCTGGCAGGAATACAATGCCTGATATGCTTGATGTCCATATACTGAAAAAACAGCGACTGAGCAATTTTAGTCGCTGTTTTTTTGTTGATTTATGGCTTAACTATCAAAAAAGAATGCCTTCGATTTTGTCTGAACAACTAAAACCACTATCTTTGCATAGAGAAAATAAAACTATAAATCATTTCTTGCATGTCAATACTCGTTATCCTGTTTGTTGCATTATTGCCAGTAGCCGCCTTACTTTGGTACATCTACAAGACCGATCCTGTGTCTGAACCCATTCAGCAACTCAGCCGGGCTTTTCTTTACGGCTGTCTTATTGTGATTCCGGTTGGCGCAGTCGAAGAACTTCTCAGTTTAGTCTTAGCACCTTTTTTGGAGATACCTTTATTCGGTGCAATAGGAGAAGGCTTCTTAATAGCTGCCATTCCGGAAGAAGGAGCCAAGCTCCTCGCACTATGGCTTTTGCTCAGAAAGAACCCATACTTCGACGAGCATTTCGACGGCATTGTCTATGCGGTCTATGTAAGTCTTGGCTTTGCTGCAATAGAAAATATTGGTTATCTTTACACAAACATTGATTCTCTGCTTGCGGTTGGCATCATGCGTGCGTTGCTTGCAGTTCCCGGCCATTATGCCTTTGGTGTGCTTATGGGCTACTTCTATTCACTCTATTATTTTGTCAATCGTTCTCAGCGGAACAAGACCATGATTCTTGTAGCACCAGTTTTGGCTCATGGCATTTACGATTCTATTTTGTTTGTCAGCAATCTGACACCAACGTTCGGGGCCATCAGTTTCTTTTGCATCATCTATTTCTGCATCAGACTGCATAAATTCTGCTACAAACGAATACAAAATCACATTCATCGCGACAACATGTATTTTGGACTATAGTCGCATTGCGTAATAATGAAAACAGCATCCAGAAGAAACTCCTTCGGGATGCTGTTTTTAGTTTTGGATATCCAAAGCCTTTATTTTCCGTCGAGCAGTGCAGCAGTGCGCACGCGGCTCAATGTTTCCGGGGTCATTTGCAGATAGCTGGCAATATAGACCAGCGGTGCTCGCAACACTAATTGCGGTGAGCTCTTCACCAGCTTCTGATACCTGTCCTGAGCACTCTCAAAGCGCAGCATGTCAGCACGCAGCTGACTGATGATGAGCGATTCCTCAAGAATCTTACGATAGAGAATCTGAATGTTCACACTGCGCATGGCAACAGCCTCCAGTTCCTTCTTGGGCAGAGCATAGATGACCGTAGGTTCCAAAGCCTGTATGATCTGCATTGAGGGCTTCTCCTTGAACAGGCTCTCAATACTCATCATGATGGTGTTCTCGGCTGCCATATATTCGGTCAGTTCCTTGTTGTTCTTGTAGTAGTACTGGCGAACGAGTCCTTTCACAATCCAGTATATGTTCGTGCAGGTGTCACCCTCCGCAAGGATTACCTCACCTTTGGCATATTTCATCGGGGTGAGCACGCTTTCCAGTATGTCGAGCTCATCGTGAGTCATCGTACTATATCTACGGGCCAGTTCGCGGGCCACATCACGCTTTGTTAAACTTAGGTTTGCCATATCAGCATTGACTTTTAAAATGAAATTCGGATTCTACAGGCTTTAAAAAGATTAAGTTTTCAAGTACACTTGTTTAGTCAAGTTTTAGCACCGCAAGGAAGGCTTTTTGCGGAACCTCCACATTGCCAATCTGTTTCATTCGCTTCTTACCGCGTTTCTGCTTCTCCAGCAGTTTTCGTTTGCGACTTACGTCACCGCCATAGCACTTGGCCAGCACATCTTTACGGACCTGTTTGACCGTTTCGCGTGCAATGATTTTTGCACCGATAGCAGCCTGAATCGCAATGTCGAACTGCTGTCGTGGAATCAGTTCCTTCAGCTTTTCACACATCCTGCGACCAAAGGTGACGGCATTGTCCTGATGCGTCAGTGTAGAGAGTGCGTCGACCGACTCACCGTTGAGCAGGATGTCGAGCTTGACGAGTTTCGAGGGACGGAAGGAATCGATGTGATAGTCAAACGAAGCATAGCCTTTCGAAATACTCTTCAGCTTGTCGTAGAAGTCAATCACGATCTCGCCTAACGGAAGCATGAAATGCAGTTCCACTCGGTTTCCGCTGACATACTGCTGGTCAATCAGTTCGCCACGCTTGTCAAGACACAGCGTCATGATGGGGCCGATATAGTCGGCAGACGTAATGATGGAAGCCCGGATGTAAGGCTCTTCAATATGATCGATCATCACTTGCTCCGGCATGCCCGACGGATTGTGCACTTCTTTCACCTCTCCCTGCTTGGTGTAGCACATGTAGGTTACGTTTGGCACTGTTGTGATGACGTCCATGTCGAACTCTCGGTCCAGTCGTTCCTGCACGATCTCCATGTGGAGTAAGCCCAGGAAGCCGCATCGGAAGCCAAATCCCAGGGCAATCGATGTCTCAGGCATAAAGGTCAGCGAAGCATCGTTCAGCTGAAGTTTCTCCAGCGATGCGCGAAGGTTCTCATAGTCGGTCGGGTCGATAGGGTAGACACCGGCAAAGACCATAGGCTTCACTTCCTGGAATCCTTCAATGGCTTTCTCACAGGGGCGAGCCACATGCGTGATGGTGTCGCCCACCTTCACTTCCTTCGAGTCCTTGATACCACTGATGATATATCCCACATCGCCCGTCTTCAGTTCGTTGCGCGGAATCATGTCCATCTTCAGCACGCCCACCTCATCGGCCTCATACTCCATCCCGGTGTTAAAGAATTTCACCTTGTCGCCTTTCGCTATGGTGCCGTTCAGGATCTTGAAGTAGGCAATGATGCCACGGAACGAGTTGAACACAGAGTCGAAGATGAGTGCCTGCAAGGGTGCTTTCTCGTCGCCGACGGGGTGGGGGATACGCTCCACCACGGCATCCAGGATTTCGTCGACACCTTCGCCGGTCTTGCCCGATGCACGGATGATGTCCTCAGGGTCGCAGCCAATCAGGTCGACGATTTCGTCTTCCACTTCGTCGGGCATTGCCGATGGCATGTCAATCTTGTTGATAACAGGAATGATTTCCAGGTTATTGTCAATTGCCATGTAGAGGTTCGAAATCGTCTGTGCCTGCACACCCTGTGTGGCATCGACCACCAGCAGGGCGCCTTCGCATGCTGCAATAGAGCGGCTCACCTCATAAGAGAAGTCTACGTGACCCGGGGTGTCAATCAGGTTCAGTATGTATTTTTCGCCATCCTTCACATATTCCATCTGAATGGCATGGCTCTTGATGGTGATGCCGCGCTCACGTTCCAGGTCCATGTCGTCAAGCATTTGGCCTTCAGTCACTTGAATGGTCTTTGTACGTTCAAGCAACCGGTCGGCCAAGGTCGATTTTCCATGATCAATATGCGCTATAATGCAGAAATTTCTTATATGGTCCATGTTCATTTGTCTACTTTAGCTTGCAAAAATACAAAAAAATAGTCAGAATAGCGACAATTTAGCTTTTTTTTGTATCTTTGCAAACAAAAATGAATGCTAACATGAGAAAATTATTCCTTTTTATTGCACTATTTCTTGTCCTTGTCTCCTGTCAGGAGAGTTTGGAGCAGCGTGCACAACGCACTTTGCATGAATATTCTGAGAAGAACTGTCCCCAGCAGATTGGCGAAAACATCGTACTTGACAGCTGTGCATTTGAAATGGACACCCACACCTTACATTATTATTATAGATTCATGGGTGTCATGGATAATGACAGTATCACAGGCAAGGCCGAGGCCATGCGCAAACTCGTCCTCGATGCCATGCGGAACGAGACCTCCACTCGCGTATTCAAGGAAGCGGGCTACAGTTTCAAGTACACCTATTACTCCCAAAAGAACGTTGGCAAGGTGCTCTTTGAGACTACCATCACCAAAGCAGACTACGAATAGCCGACTTAGGCTTCGAGAGGAGCCTTCTTCAGCAGTTCCAGTGCTCTGCACAGCTGGTCGGGGCATGATGTCCTTTTTGTTCCGCAGCGTATTCCATCGATTTTCTTGATCACGTCGTCAATCTTCTGACCCCTGACCAGTTGACTGACACCTTGCAGGTTGCCATTGCATCCCCCCAGGAAGAATACTTGCTGAATAACGTCGTTCTCGTCTGCGGTCACATCTATCATTTTCGAACATGTGCCTACAGTCTCATATTGTATATGCTTAGTTGCCATATCTGATATTTTTTTTGAAATAATTGTTCGGAATTTATTTTGTCGTGATGTGCAGGAATCTCGTCACCTTCCTTGCAATGCTCCTGTCCTTGTTGTCTATGAACGCATCCATGACACGCGATTTGCCATTGACGGGCATGACATCGTAATCGGCTATTGCAGCAGGAATCAGGCAGCTGTTGCCTTCTCGCAACAAGATTTCATCGCCCGT
Organism: uncultured Prevotellaceae bacterium; assembly: GCA_902771445.1. Lineage (GTDB taxonomy): Bacteria > Bacteroidota > Bacteroidia > Bacteroidales > Bacteroidaceae > Prevotella. The sequence goes on along the minus strand of CACXXD010000087.1, from coordinate 1,225 downwards.
ACTGCGTATTTTTATCTTGCAGTCGCCCTGAATGCACGAAGAGATGATGAAGCTGTCGTACTTCAGCAGATTCCTGTGGAACTGGCTCGTCATCTCTGTCACCTTCACATCGAAATAAGGTGAGTCGATGATATGGACGGCACGGCCAGTCTCTTCCGAATAGACCGTGCGGTATTCACGTTCCACTCTGTAGTCGAGTGCCTGGGCTGCAAGCTCGGTGTGCAGTTCGCGTGGCTTTCCGTCCATGCCGGGACGATTGTAGTCGAAGATGCGGTAGGTGACATCCGACGACTGCTGCACCTCGGCCAGAAGTATGCCGCCACAGATGGCATGCACGCGTCCTGCCGGAATGTAGAACACGTCGCCCGCTTTCACCTCATGCCGTGCCAGCACATCGGTGATGCTGCCGTCTTCCACGCGGCGTTGATACTCATACGGTGTGATCTGCTCTTTGAAGCCAGCATAGAGGTAGCTGCCCGGGTCGGCTTTGATTACATACCACATTTCCGACTTTCCCATCTTGCCGTGCACCCGCATCGCCATTTCGTCGTTCGGATGAACCTGAATGCTCAAATCTCTTTTCGCATCAATAAACTTCACGAGCAAAGGCAGCTGACCTTTGTATTGCTGGTTCACCGATGCGCCAAGGATTTCGTCTGGAAATGAGTCGATGACAGACACAATGTCTTTTCCTTTCCATTTACCATTGCTGATGATGCTCTTGCTCGAAGGCACAGCGCTCACCTCCCAGCTTTCGCCGATAGGTTCGTTTGTGGGGGCCATGCCTTTATAGGGTCTCAGCTGTTCGCCTCCCCACACAACCGTGTGCAGATTAGGTTCAAAGAGCAGTGGATATAAGTTGTTGTTATTATTCTCCTTAGTCATGCAAGCAGAACTCATTTGTTCTTCCATGTAATTAATGATATCTTAGTGTTTGCGTAGAGATGCCACAATGTGACGTCTCTACTTCTGACTGCAAAGATAATAAATAATGTTGATATACGAAAGCATTTTGTCAAAATAATTCATAGAAAAAAGGTACTTCAGAAAGTTGCATTCTGGAAGCGGAGATATGCCAGTGCTCACACCATCACGAACCGTTGTTTTGAGATTGATATTAAATCAAAGTGGGTTTACAGCCATATCAAACTGAGTTTCATCATTAGTTGCATTCTGTTCTAAGTCATAACTCAGTTTGATATGCCTGCAAACCCACCATGATTCA
>CACXXD010000086.1 GCA_902771445.1 uncultured Prevotellaceae bacterium | reverse complement strand
TCAGACTGTTGCTGCATGTCGCTGCTGTTTGAGTTCTTCACCACGTTTCAGCATACCTAACACCAACTCATAGTCGGCATTGATGCGTGCTCTTTCTTCGGGCGATATGCGGCGACGCTCCTTCATGCGCGCCTCGAAGCGTCGTGCGTCCTCACCGTAGAGGATGGGTGTTTCTTTAATCGGTCTTGCCATAATAAATACGTATTTAAGTGAAATTTCGGGGGCAAAGGTACAAAAAATAATTCAAAAAACGCATTTGGGGAAGATATTAACACGATTCCCACACTAAATAAAGATAATGATAAAAAAGTAGACCGCAGAGATGAAGAGTTGTCAGGGCTTTTCATCGAAAGGCTTGCGCCAAGTGCATCCTTCTTTCCAGCGAGAGCAACCGTAGGCCGTCTTTCCTTTGATGATATGGCCCTGTCCGCACACAGGACAAGGCTGACCAACAAGCGGATCGGATGACTGCACCACTGTAGCAGAAGATGCTTGCGTTGCGGCAGTGGGGCCGGCCTCAGTCGGCTTCTTCTTGGTTGTGCGTTTCTTGGGCTTTTCCTCAGCAGCCTTGTTGCTTGTCTTTGCAGTCTTCGTTTCCTCCATCACCGTCACATGACGGTTGCTCGGGTCGGCAATCACCTGCCTCACTATCTCGCTTACCTGCAGCTTCAGCTCGTCGATGAACTGCTGCGCATCGTATTTCTTGCTCTCTATGTCGCGAAGCTTCTTTTCCCAGATGCCAGTCAGTTCGGCACTCTTCAGCAGCTCCTCGCGAATCAGGTCGATGAGCTCAATGCCCGTAGGCGTGGCCACAAGTCGCTTGCGCTCCTTGCGGATGTAGTGTCGCTTGAAGAGAGTCTCGATGATGGCGGCCCGGGTGGATGGCCGTCCTATGCCGTTCTCCTTCAGTGCAGCCCTCAGAGTCTCGTCGTCCACCAGCTTGCCGGCAGTCTCCATAGCTCTCAGCAGCGTAGCTTCGGTGTAGTAGGGGGGAGGCGTCGTCCACTTCTCGGTGAGTGTCGGGGTGTGCGGACCGCTCTCGCCTTTCTGGAAGACGGGCAGTGTGCGTTCCTCTTCCTCCTCGTTCTTCTTCTCCTCTTCGTCGACGTTCTGCGCGTCTTTGGCAAAGACGACGCGCCAGCCTGGGTCGAGAATGGTGCGGCCAGTGACCTTGAACTCAATTCCCTTGTCTTGCTGCTCGGCATCACGGACAACACCTAGCACGGTTGTCTGGGCAAACTTGCAGTCGGGATAGAAGGCAGCAATGAATCGGCGGGCCACCAGGTCGTAGACGTGACGAAGCGTGTCGGGCAGGTTCTGTGGCGGTATGCCAGTGGGAATGATGGCATGGTGGTCGGTCACCTTCGACGAGTCGAACACTTTCTTCGACTTTATGAGCGGCTTGCCCCCCAGCGGCTTGATCAGTTCAGCGTAGGGCGCCCTGCCAGCTACCAGCGTCTGATAGAGACCGTTCATGATTTGCGGACACTTGGCATAGACATCATCGCTCAGGAAAGTCGTGTCTACACGCGGATAGGTGGTCAGTTTCTGTTCGTAGAGCTGCTGGATGAGGTTCAGTGTCATTTCAGCCGAATAGCCGAACTTCTTGTTGCACTCCACCTGTAGTGAGGTGAGGTCGTAGAGCGAAGGCGGTGTCTCCTTGCCGTTCTTCTTCTGCACGTCGGTGATGGTGAACGGCTTGCCTTCGATGGTGGCAAAAGCCTTCTCGCCCTCTTCCTTGCTGGTGAACTTGCCCGACGTGGCAGTGAAGGTCGTGTCGCGATAGACCGTGGCCAGCACCCAGTAGGGTTCGGGCTTGAAGTTGTCTATCTCCTTTTGTCGGTTGACGATGAGTGCCAGTGTAGGTGTCTGCACCCGTCCGATGGAGAGCACCTGTCGGTTCTGTCCATATTTAATAGTGTACAGGCGCGTACAGTTTATTCCTAATAGCCAGTCGCCCACGGCGCGACTCAGTCCGGCCAGATAGAGCGTCTGATATTCGTTCTGGTCTTTCAGGTTCTTGAATCCCTCGCGGATGGCCTCGTCGGTCATCGATGAGATCCAAAGTCGCTTCACAGGACATTTGGCCTGCGCCTTCTGCATCACCCAGCGCTGAATGAGTTCACCCTCTTGTCCGGCGTCGCCGCAGTTGATGATGCCCTCAGCCTGCGTCATCAGCCGTTCGATGGTGGCAAACTGTTTCTTGATGCTCTGGTCCTCTTTCAGCCGGATGCCGAAACGCGGCGGAATCATGGGGAGTGCCGAAAGGCTCCATGACTTCCACATCGGTGTGTAGTCTTCGGGCATTTTCAGCTCGCATAGGTGACCGAACGTCCACGTCACCTGATAGCCGTTGCCCTCCATGTATCCGTCGTGCGAGGCATTGGCCCCCAGGATGCGGGCAATGTCTTTTGCCACGCTGGGCTTCTCTGCAATGCAAACAATCATGATTTTCTTTCTGTTTTGGGATGCAAAGTTAGAAAAAAATGACGAATAATCGGCTCCTTGGGTTCGAAAAGAAACAATTATTACTAATAAATATACAAAAGTGGGCTTTTTAATACTTAATCATGTAAAATATTCAGAAAGTTTGAATATTTTTCCAAAAGAAGTTCGTAACTTTGCCTTCGATACCATTATTAAAACAATAACCAACATGAAGCAAAAGAGATGGAGAACGGTCACGCTGGCCGTTGCTTTAGCTGCCATGAGCAGCCAGTATGCCATGGGACAACAAAAGTCGGGGCAGGACATTGACTGGATGAAAGAGCTGACCAGTCGCATCACTTTCAATGGCTATGCCCAGGGAGGCTGGTCCTATCAGAACATGAATGGCCGGGAAACAAACTCCTACAACCTGAAACGCACGCTGCTATGGGCCAAGGCCCGCATCACCGACCGATGGTCGTTCTTGTTCATGCACGACTTCAGTAGTGTGGTACAGGAATTCTACACCGATTTTCGCGTGACCAACGACAAATCGCTTTCAGTACGCTTGGGACAGTTCAAGCACTCCTATACCATGGAGAACCCACTTTCGCCTACTCAACTCGAACTGATTGATGTCTACTCGCAGGCAGTGCTCTATCTGGCCGGCGAGGGACCCGACCCGCTGAATGGCGTGAACTATGGCCGTGACCAGGGCCTTATGGTCTATGGCGACTTGTTCAGCGATGTCTTGCACTATGAGCTGGCCTTGATGAGCGGACAAGGCATCAACCGCAAGGATAACAACAACCAGAAAGACTTCATTGCCAAGCTCGAACTGCGCCCGTTCCAGGGCTTCCGTCTCGTTGGCTCCGGCTATGTGGGAACGGGCAATGCCGTGGGTACGGCTGCATGGAACCCCGACATCAAGGTTGGCGACAACTATACGCGCAACCGCTACTCGGCAGGTGTCGAGTATAAGACCAGGAGTTATTCGGCAGCACGCTTCAAGGAGGCTCGTCCCGCCAGTGTGCGGGCAGAGTGGCTGGGCGGCAAGGACGGCAACGTGGGCAGTCGCGGCGGATACGTCACGGCCTGCATCCCCGTCTACGATGCGCTCGACATCGTGGCCAGCGGTGAGACGTTCGACCGCAATACATCAGTAGACGGCTGGGACCAAACCAATATGACACTCGGTGTGCAGTATTGGTTCTATAAGAAATGCCGTTTGCAACTGCAATATACTCGTTGCCTGTGCGGCGAGAAAATCAGCAGCAATGATTACAACTGGCTGCAAGCACAGGTTCAGGTGGCTTTTTAATCGTTTTTTTGAGTTATGCTTATAAAAATACTTCTCACCCTCATTTTCCTGTTGGTAATGGTCGGGGTAGGGTTCTACTCCCGCAAACAGGCCAGCAGTGTAGACGGCTTCGTGTTGGGAGGCCGTTCCGTTGGGCCGTGGCTCACTGCCTTTGCCTACGGCACATCTTATTTCTCGGCTGTGGTCTTCGTGGGCTACGCTGGACAGTTCGGCTGGAAATACGGTCTTTCGTCGACGTGGATCGGCATAGGCAATGCCCTCATCGGCTCCTTGCTGGCCTGGCTCGTACTGGGACGTCGCACCAAGCTCATGACACAGCACATAGAGAGCCGGACGATGCCCGACTTCTTCGGCACTCGCTACGACAGTCAGTCGCTGCGTGTGATAGCCAGTATCATAGCTTTCGTGTTCCTCATCCCTTACACGGCAGGTGTCTACAAAGGCATATCGACTCTTTTCGAGATGGGCTTCGGCATTCCCTACGAGTACTGCGTGATCATCATGGCCATCCTCACCGCCGTCTATGTCATCCTTGGTGGCTATAAGGCTACGGCCATGAATGATTTTATTCAGGGCATCATCATGCTCTTCGGCATCGTGGCGGTGATCATTGCCGTGATCAATGTGCAGGGTGGACTCACCGCTGCCGTGGGCAAACTGGCCGCCATGCCTGCCGACGGTGCTCCCGATGTGAACGGCGGCTTCGCCTCTTGGTTCGGACCTGATCCGTGGAACCTGCTGGGTGTGGTCATCCTGACCTCACTGGGAACATGGGGACTGCCGCAGATGGTGGGCAAGTTCTATTCCATCACCGACGAGAGTGCCATCCGGCGCGGCACTGTCATCAGCACGGTCTTTGCCCTCATCGTGGCAGGCGGCTGCTACTTCCTGGGGGGCTTTGGCCGTTTGTTCGGCATACCGCCCATGTTGCCGAACGGTAAACTGGCCTTCGACTCTATCGTGCCTTCCATGCTTGTCACGCTGCCCGATGTGCTCATTGCCCTGGTTGTGCTGCTGGTGCTCTCAGCCTCCATGTCCACGCTGGCCTCGCTGGTGCTCACGTCGTCGTCAACCATGACCCTCGACCTTATCTATCGCGACAAGAAGTCACTGCCGGGTGAGGTGCAGGAAGGGGCTATAGACGACGATGTGTCGGAGCGGATAGAGCGCCGAAAGGTGGTGGTGATGCGCGTGCTGATCGTGTTTTTCATCGTCATCTCGCTCATGATCGCTCTCAATCCACCCACGTTCATTGCTCAGCTGATGGGCATATCGTGGGGGGCCTTGGCCGGCGCGTTCCTTGCTCCTTTCATGTTGGGACTCTACTGGCGCGGTGTGACCACAGCTTCGGTCTGGGCTTGCTTCGTGTGGGGTGTTGGTTTGACGGTGGTCAACATGCTCTTGGGCAATCCCATCAATCCCATCAACTGCGGTGCAATCGCGATGGTGGGCGGCTTCCCTATCGTCTGGCTGGTAAGCCTCGTAACACCAAAAATGACCGACCAGAAGGTCAGCCAGATTTTTGAGTGCTATAAGAAGTAAATTAATGATGTAACTATTCAGCACCCCTCGGTGCATGAGTAGTTAGACCTTTTCACAAAGATGCCCATCGCCATATTGACGATGGGCATTGTCTTTAGCAAGATTTTTTATTTCCGCTGCCGTCATTTCCCAATCAGTGATAAGATAGCTTTAGCATCCTCGTCACCCTCTGTAGCCTCTTTGCGCAGGTCGGCAAGGATTTCCTTTCCGCCCTTCTCGTTGCTCACGGCACGTTTCAGCCATTTCTTGGCCTGTGCCTTGTCGGCTGCAACACCTTTGCCCTTGAGGTAGCACTTGCCAAGAGCAAACTCGGCATCGGCATTCTCCTGTGCGGCAGCTTTCTTGAACAGTTCGAAAGCCTTCTTCTTGTCTTTAGCCACGCCGTCGCCATCTTTGTAGCATTTGCCCAGTTCGTATTGTGCCTTGGCATAGCCTTGGTCGGCTGACTTCTGATACCACTGGAAAGCCAGCTGGTCGTTCTCTGTCGTGCCACGTCCTTTGTCGTAGCATCGTCCCAGCCGGTACTGAGCCTTCTTGTGGCCTTTCTCCGCAGCTGCCTTCAGTTTTGGGAAAGCCTCCGTATAGTTCTTGGCATCATAGAGCTTCTTGCCCTCTTCGTAAAGCTTGTCGGCACTTTGTGCACTAGCAGTCAGACTCATGAGAGTCATCAGCATGAAAAAAAGTAGTTTCTTCATCGTCGTTTATGTTTAAAAATTCACCAATTCGGGGCAAAGATATGCATTTTTTTTCATTTGGGCAGTGGGTGATGGTGGATTTGTGGCTGGTTTTCAATATTTTTAAATAGAGGGGGCGATTGCCGCCATAAATGGCGGCCCACGAAGACACCGAACCGAAGGGAACGGAGGACAGAAGGACACCGAACGGAGGGGACACCGAACAGAAGGGACGCTGAACAGAAAGGGGACGGAACGAAGGGACGAAGGGGAAAAGAAAGGAGAAAAGAAAGGAGAAAAGAAAAAAGGGGCTTGTAAGCGCAGGGAGGTGCGCTTACAAGCCAAATGTTTTTACATGGTATAGTTGAGATTATCGATGTCGATGTGACCGCCAGTGGTCTTTGTGGCATAGTTGAAGATGGCAAAGCGGGAACCCATGAACAGGCGACGATAGTCGAAACGCATCTTGTAGTCTTCGCCCAGCTTTGTGAAGACCATGCCGTCTTCGCTGTAATAGAATGAGGCCCGATCCTGATGGTTGGTGAAGTCGGCCTCGATGCGCAGCCAAATGTTTGTTGACTTCAGTGCCACGCGCTCTTTCTCTATGACATCCACACTGGTCACGGCCTTGTCGCTGTCGCGCAGGTTGACGGTCTGATGAGAAAGACACAGTTCATATTTAGCTCCGTTGCGCTCAATGGTCATTACACCCGAATGTCCGTTGAAGGCAGCAAAGCCGCTTCGGTCGCCATCCTTCATTCCGCTGACATCGAGCTTCACGATGGCTGTGCTCTTCGGTCCCATCATGCGTTGCGACAGCGTGTTAGGTGCCAGGTAGAGATTCTCCACGCGGCGAGCCGTGGTGAGGCGCAGCCAACCGTGACGCGACTTCAATGACCATGCCTCGTTCACCGGATTGTGGTTCCACTGCCAGACAGGTGAGAGCGTTGATGCACTGAAATCGTCGGATGCCACGATGCTCTTGGCTTCCTGTCCGCTGTAGGGGCGCTCCATCACCTTGTCGATGTGTCCCTTCTCGTCGCCCAGCATGGGCCAACCATCCACCCAGCGGCAAGGCATCAGGACGGGTACGCGGCCTATGCCTCCACGATCCTGAAAGATGATGCCCCACCAACGACCGTCGGGGCCGTCGACGATGGTTCCCTGTCCCACACCGCCGTATGTATCGAAGTCATACTCCAGAATGACCTTTTTCTCCCACGGGCCAGTGATTTTATCGGCACGGTAGCATACCTCACGGCGCAGATGACCACGTGGCCAACTAATCATCAGCAGATAGTAACGACCGTCGTGCATCAGTGCTCGGCTGCCCTCCAGCAGACCGTTCTCCTCAGCATCGCGCTCAAAGAGTTTCATGTTCAGTCCTTTGGGATCCACGTCGCTCAGGTCGTTCTTCAGTTGTTTCACCATGCCCGTACCATAGAACACGTACACCTTGTCGTTCACCTCGTCGAAGAGCAATGAGTTGTCGTGGAAGTGAGTGGGACGTGACAGCAGATGCCAAGGGCCTTCGGCACGCTCAGCCTCGTAGATATATGACTTCCAGGGCTTGTCGTTCGGCGAGAAGAGCACATAGAACTTGCCCTTGTGATAGCGTAGCGACGTAGCCCACTGGCCTCGTCCGTAGGCAGAGCAGCCGTTGAGGTCGTAGTTGGGGGTGTCGGTCAGTCGGTTGAACACATAGCTCACGATTTCCCAGTTGACCAAATCGCGGGAGCGCATGATGGGTGCTCCGGGCATCAGGTGCATGGTGGTGCTCACCATATAGAACGTATCGCCCACGCGGATGACATCAGGGTCAGGCACGTCGGCATAGATTACGGGGTTCTCAAACTCTTCGGCCACGGCATTGCCCAGACAGAGCAGCAAGGCCATCATCGTCATTAAAATATTCTTCATTTCATTTATATATTTATTTTGCTGCAAAGTTATCGGAAAAGGCACAGAACGGCATGGAACCATGTTGCATATAGTTTTCATTATGTTGCAAAAAGCAAGCGCCGTGCCATCTGCAAAGAGGATGGCACGGCGCATTGTAAAATATAAATGACGATTAGTAGGCGTGGTCGGTCAGAATCTCTTCCTTGTCCAGCTTCTTGGCATCAATCTTTCGCCAGCAATAGACGATGTAGGCCAGCACGAAAGGTACGAGGAATGAGACATAGAACATGGTGCGCAACGTGAACTCACTGCTACATGAGTTGGCCAGTGTGAGCGACGACTGCAAGTCGGCTGTCGAGGGATAATAGGCCGTGTTGTTCCATCCTGCCACAAGGAACAGCGCCAGCACGGTGAGCACGGTGCCGATGCCTGCCGGCCAGATGCCTCCCACATAGTTGGGGGAGATGGCCGTCTTGCCGATGCCGAAGAGCACGAGGCCGACACCTAACAGCAGGAGGATGTCGAGATACCACATGTCGAGCAGATTATTCACATACTTCATGGGCTCCAAGAAGATGACCCCAGTGGCGGGGTCTACGGCATATCCGTCCTTCAGCAGCAAGTGGACGAGATAGGCCACGAACAAGATGACGAAGGGAATGGCAGCGCCCAAGAGCCGCACTGACCCGCGAGAGCGTATGTCCTCGTCGGCCACGTTGTTCATGACATAGAGGATGCCCAGAACGCGAGAGAGGAACACCACCGCCAGTCCGAAGACGAGCACCCAGGGGTTGAGCAGAGCGTCAAGACCGTGAGAGGCATTGCCCCAGCGACTGATGATGGGTGTCAAGGCCGTTGCATCGACGAGGTTGTTCTTCTCGATGATGAAGTTGGAGCCTTCGAAGAACGTAGCCACGGCTCCGCCCAAGAGCAGCGGGCCTAACAGTCCGTTGAGCACAAGGAAGAACTGGAAGGTGCGCGGGCCGAGAAAGTTGCCTAGCTTGTTCTGGAACTCATAGCTGACGGCCTGCAGAACGAAGGTGAAGAGGATGATCATCCACAGCCAGTAGGCACCGCCGAACGAGGTGGAGTAGAACAAGGGGAATGAGGCAAAAAACGCACCGCCGAAGGTGACGAGTGTGGTGAACGTGAATTCCCACTTGCGTCCTGTGGAGTTGATGACGAGCCGCTTGCCCTCTTCGGTCCAGCCGAGCGAGCGCATGCAGGAGTTGGCTCCCTGCACAAAGAGCAGGAAAACAAGGAGGGCACCGAGCAGTGAGACGATGAACCACCAGTATTGTTGCAAAAATTCGTATGTCATAGTTGTTGGGGTATTATAGGTCTTATTTGTCTTATGGGTCTTATGGGGCTTATAGGTCTTATAGGTCCTATAAGTCTTATAGCTCTTATGCTGATGGTCCTTTCTTTATTTGCTTCAGCAGAATATTGATTTCTACGGCCAGCATGGTGGTGAAGAGAATGAGGAAGAGGAAGAACGTGATGGCTACGCTGCCTGAGTTAAGATCGCTGACAGCAGCCCATGTGGGCAACATGTCCTGGATGGTCCAGGGCTGACGACCGAACTCGGCCACAAGCCAACCGCTCTCTGAGGCGATATAGGACAGCGGCACAAGGGCGATGGCCAGCCAGTAGTGCCATACGGGCAGCGCATCGGCACCCACGGTGTCGGCATGCGACTCGTGAATCAGACCCAGTGAGGCAAGCAGACGACGTGTGATGATGGTGACGTAGGGGATGCGGAACGACGTAATCACCAGCACGGCAAAGAACAGAATGAACAGACAGCCGGCTCCCACCATGATGCGGAAGGCCCAGAAGTTGACGGGAACGTAGGGAACCACCTCGCTTCTGTCACGAATATAGCCATAGCCGAAATAAGGCATATTGGCAGAGAGGGTAGCGAGCAATGGTGACAGCTCTTCTTTGCTGGCACCCTCGGCCTTGGCCTTGCGATAGTCGGCCAGTGTCTGGATGGCCAGTCGTCCGCGCTCCATCTTCTCCTCAACTGACGGTTCGCTTGTGCCGTCGGGCAGTGTGTAGCCGTTCAGCAGGTCGTTGATGCCTGGCACATAGCCCTTCGGGTCGTTGGTGGCCATGATGCTCAGCGCGTAGGGCATGTCGATCTTCAGCGGAGCGGCCTGCTCGTTGGCATAGTCGGGCTGACGGAAGGGGTTCACCCATGCCACGGCGGTGAGTCCCTGTTCTGTGCCTCCGTTATAGAGTGCTTCCATTGCTGCAAGTTTCATGGGCTGCACCTTGGCTACCTGCTGGCCGGAGATGTGGCCAGTGAAGGCGGCTCCCAGTGAGGCGATAAGTCCCACGATGCTGGCAATCTTGATGCTCTCTACGGCCAGTTTCTGTTCACGTTTCTTCATGAGATACCAGCTGCTGACGGCTACGACAAACACGGCTCCGATGATCCATGCAGAGATGACCGTGTGGCAGAACTTGCCCACGGCAAACGGTGAGAAGGCCACGGCAAAGAAGTCGACCATCTCATGGCGCATGGTGTCGGGGTTGAACTCGCATCCTACAGGGTATTGCATCCAGGCATTGGCCACAAGAATCCACCAGGCTGAGATTGTGGCGCCCAGGCCGGTGAGCCATGTGGAGGCAAGGTGGAAACCCGGCGATACCTTCTTCCAACCGAAGTACATGACGGCCACGAAGGTTGACTCCATGAAGAAAGCCAGAATGCCCTCGATGGCCAGCGGAGCGCCGAAGATGTCGCCCACGAACCAAGAGTAGTTAGACCAGTTGGTGCCGAACTCGAACTCGAGGATGATGCCCGTGGCCACGCCCATAGCGAAGTTGACACCGAAAAGTTTCTGCCAGAACTTGGCCACCTCTTTCCAGAAGCGTTTCTTGGTGCGGTAGTAGCACGTCTCGGCAATGCCCATGATGACAGCCAGACCAAGCGTCAGCGGAACGAACAGCCAATGGTAGATGGCGGTGAGGGCGAACTGAGCACGTGACCAGTCGATGGTCGCTGTGTCGATGTTTAAGAGAATGTTTTGCATATTGTTTTGGGTTTAGTATAGGTCTTATTAGTCTTATAGGTCCTATAGGATTTATAGGTCTTACGGGGCCTATAGTTCCTATGGGGCCTGTCGTTCAATCAGCTCAGAAGCCACAAACTCATCTTCCTCTCCCTCTGCCGCATGCTGACTGAGGAAGTTGGGAAAGAAGAAGAGCTTCAGGACAAAGAACATGATGAAAAGCTTGATGAATATGATTAGCCATAGCGTCTTCCCTAAGGTCATGCTACGGAAGCCGTCATAGTACAACAGAAAAGCCCAGCTGAAGAAATTGTCTTTACGCATCTCGGCTTTGTTTTTAGGTTTTTACTTCGCAAAGATATGTATTTTTTTTATATCTACCAAATTTTATGCTGCAAATATGTTATAAAAATGGATGGACAACCTAAATCCCCGATGCGCAGAAGGAAGAGCCTTTGAAGCGCGGTGCTGGCAGCCAGGCAAAGACAAAGGTGCTATAAAGATGGTCGTCATCCCTGATTCAAAGAAAGAAACGATAGACCCGATAGCAAGCAACGGCATCGATGGGGATGCCAAGGTAGTGAGCGACGGTACTCTGATTATGAATTTTCTTGACAAACACCCCTCTGAGAATCGCATGAAATTCACCAAACTGAAAGTCGCCTGCAAATATGCGAGTATTGAGAGGAGTTGCGCATTGTGTTGATTTACAGTGTGTTGCGAAATTTTATTTCGCAAAAAGGATAGTTTGTGACCTCGAAAGGTTCTCCTTTCGAACAGCTTTGAGCGACATTCGGAGGCCTTCATGCATCAAACTGAGTTATGACTTAGAACAGAATGCAACTAATGATGAAACTCAGTTTGATATGGCTGTAAACCCACTTTGATTCAATATCAATCTCAAAACGGTGTCATTGACATGGGGTGGGGACTGCTATGCTCGCGCTTCCAGAATGCAACTTTCAGATGACCCTTTTTTTTATGAATTATTTTGACAAAATCAGGACAGAAATTCTTAAAAGTAACGGTGAAAAAAACTTTGGGACGATAGTTTGTCCCAACTTTATTTTTATCGTAATTTAGAACTGCATGGTACTAAAAAACTCAAAATGCTTTGTTATTTCACGAAAAAGCTATACTTTTGCATTCGAAAAAGCTTTTTTATTAGAATAGGTACATGAAGAAAAGTTGGATAACCGTAGCCGTGATAGCGCTACTGGCACTCGCCGGTGTGGCTGTATGGCTGTTTATGAGCTTGCAGGAACAGAAGCAGGCCAATGAGGAAATGCTCGAACTGGCGGCGCTCGACAAGCAGGAGATGGAGAACGAATATGAACGGTTCAGCCTGCAGTACAGCGAGATGATGACGCAGATCAACAACGACTCGATCGTGGCGCAGCTCACACGCGAGCAACTGCGCACACAGCAGCTGCTGGAGGAACTGAAGAAGGTGAAGGACAGCGATGCACGCGAGATTGCTCGACTGAAGAAGGAACTGGCCACCGTGCGCGACGTGCTCCGCTCCTATATCCGTCAGGTGGACTCGCTCAACCGCATCAACGAGTCGCTGCGCACGGAGAACTCTCACATGCGCGACGAGCTGGAGGCCAGCAGCCGACAGATTGCCGGACTGAACAACGAGAAGGCGTCGCTGAGCGAGAAAGTGGCCATCGCCGCACAGCTCGATGCCACGGGACTGACGATGACCCCGCTGAACAAGCGCAACAAGGCTGCCAAGAAGATGAAGGATTGCAAGCAGATTCAGGTGAGCTTCAACATCGCAAAGAACGTGACGGCCAAGAACGGACAGCGCACGCTCTACGTGCGTATTCAGACACCCAACGGCGACGTGCTCACGGGTGGCACCTTCGCCTACGAGAGCAAGCAGATTGAATATTCGATGAAGAAGGTGGTGGAGTACACGGGCGAAGAGACTTCCGTGGTGACCTACTGGCCCGTGAACGAGTTCCTGGGTGCAGGCGACTACCGTGTCAGCGTGTTTGCCGACGGCCAGATGATTGGAACGAGGACGTTCAGCTTTGAGAAGTAAGGACGGAGAGGCCGTGGGGCTCTTGTTGCCCTGTTTCTGCTGTGTGTCTCAGCCGTTCAGCCATCTGTTCAGCCATCTGAACGACCAAGCCTGTCCTCGACGAAGCCTGTCCTCGACCCAACCTTCCCCTGCCTCAATCATCATAAAAGAAATATCAACATTAAAAAAATAATTTTCTAAACCAAAAGAAAGGATGAAAAGACATTGGGCTTTATGCGTATGGCTACTGACACTCGGACTGCCCGCAGGCGCACAGCAACTGCTGAGCCTGGACAGCTGCAGAGCAATGGCACTGCGCACCAACAAGCAGATGGACGTTTCCCATCTGAAAAGGGATGTGGCCAAAAACATCCGAAAGTCGATGCGCACGAAGTATCTGCCCCATATTTCGGCCATCGGTACCTATCAGTTCACCAGCCGCGAGATTTCGCTGTTGAACGATGAGCAGAAGGCCGCTCTGCCCAACATCGGCACCACCATTGGCTCGATGGCCAAGGGCGGCATGGCCGACATGGCGGGCAGTTTGACCAAGATGGGGTCGGTGCTCAGTCTGCTGAACATTCCGCCACAGATGCTGGAACCCATGCAGCAGGAGATGGCTACCATGCAGCAGAACCTGGCACAGGGCGTGAACAATGCCACGGGCATGCTGAACGCAGGGGGACAGAGAATCGTGGATGCCCTGCACACCGACACACGCAACCTGTGGGCCGGCTCGATCATGGCCGTGCAGCCCGTGTTCATGGGCGGTAGCATCATCGCCATGAACAAGATGGCCGACCTGGGCGAACAGATGGCCAGTCACTCCGAGGAGGCTCGCCGACAGAGCATCATCTATTCGGTAGACAAGATCTACTGGCAGGTGGTGTCGCTGAAGCACAAGAAGCGACTGGCAGAGAGCTTCCTGGCCGTGGTGCAGAAGCTGGACAACGACGTGCAGAAGATGATTGCCGAGGGCGTGGCCACGAAGAGCGACGGACTGAGCGTCAACGTGAAGCTGAACGAGGCGGAGATGACCGTGCAGAAGGTGAACGACGGACTCGTGCTGTCGAAGATGCTGCTCTGCCAGACCATCGGACTGCCCATGAACGAAGACGTGACACTGGCCGACGAGGATGCCGACCAGCTGAGCGTTGCGCCCTATCTGCCACAGGTGGACAGGGAGGTGGCGATGGAGAACCGTCCTGAACTGAAGATGCTGGACAACACCGTGGCACTGACCAAGCAGACCACCAATCTGCTGAAGGCGGGCAACCTGCCGATGGTGGCCGTGATGGGCGGCTACTCGATCTCGAACCCAAGCCTGTACAACGGCTTCGAAAAGAAGTTCAAGGGTATATGGAACGTGGGCGTGCTGGTGCGCGTACCTATATGGAACTGGGGCGACGTGATGTACAAGGTGCGTGCCTCGAAGGGGGCCACGGCCATTGCCGCACTGGAGCGACAGGAGGCACGCGAGAAGATTGAGCTGCAAGTGAACCAGACCTCGTTCAAGGTGGAAGAGGCCAACAAGCGGCTGGCGATGGCCGAGAAGAGCGTGGAGAAAGCCGACGAGAACCTGCGCATGGCCACAGTGGGCTTCAGCGAGGGCGTCATCACCCCGGCCACGGTCATGGAGGCACAGACGGCATGGCTGCAAGCCAAGTCGCAGCACATAGACGCACAGATCGACGTGCTGCTCAGTGCCGTCGACCTGCAGAAGTCACTGGGCATACTGGCTCCCTGAACGCAGGGCAGCGGGAGGGCCGGACAAGCGCAGCACTCCCCAAGGCAGAGATAAAAACAAACGATAATAGAAAAACAAGAAAAAAGAAAAATAGTTATGTCAGCAAAAACACAACATAGAAACATTCTGTACGCAATCTTCGGATTCGTGTGTGTGGTCATCCTGATGGGACTCATCGGCTTCTTCGCACTGGGCCGCGATCCCGAAATCATTCAGGGACAAGTAGAGGTGTCGGAATATCGCGTGTCGAGCAAAGTGCCCGGCCGTATTCTGGAGATACGTGTGAAGGAAGGCGACTTCGTGAAGGTGGGCGACACGCTGGCCGTGATCGATGCACCGGAGGTTCGCGCCAAGATGAACCAGGCACGAGGGGCCGAGGAAGGCGCGTCGGCACTGGACCAGATGGCACGCAACGGTGCACGCAAGGAGCAGGTGCAGGGCGCCTATCAGCTGCTGCAGAAGGCCAAGGCCGGACTGGAGATAGCCGAGAAGTCGTATAACCGCGTGCAGCGACTCTACGACGAGGGCGTGATGAGCGAGCAGAAGCGCGACGAGGCCTTTGCCAACTACAAGGCAATGGAGGCCACTTGCGCTGCCGCCCAGAGCCAGTATGACATGGCCGTCAACGGTGCACGTCAGGAGGAGAAGCTGGCCGCTCAGGCACAGCTGAGCCGAGCACGCGGTGCCGTGGAAGAGGTGACCAGCTATCTGGGCGAGACCGTGCAGCTGGCACAGATGGAAGGCGAGGTGAGCAGCATCTATCCCAAGGTGGGCGAGCTGGTGGGTACGGGCAGTCCCATCATGACCATCTCGATGATGCAAGATCTGTGGGGTACGTTCAACGTGCGCGAAGACCAGCTGAACGACATCAAGGTTGGCACCGAGCTGACCGCCTACGTGCCTGCCTTCGACAAAGAGGTGAAGATGAAGGTCTACTACATGAAGGACCAAGGCTCGTATGCCGTGTGGAAGGCTACGAAGTCGAGAGGACAGTATGACCTGAAGACCTTTGAGGTGAAGGCTCGTCCAACGGAGAAACTGGAGGGACTGCGCCCCGGCATGTCACTGATTGTCAGATAATTGTGATGATAGAAAGTAGTTTAATCAATAAGGAGACTGAAACGACGGGCAATGCCTCGCAGAAAGCAGGGCTGTGGGCAACGCTCTTTAGCATCATGATGCGCGAGCTGCTCATCATCAAGCGCAACCACATGTACTGGTTGTGCATGGTGATCTTCCCCTTAGGCACGGTCCTTTTCTTTACCTCCATGCTGGACGAAGGACTGCCCGAAGAGCTGCCTGTGGCGGTGGTCGACCTGGACAACACGTCGACGAGCCGGTCGCTGAGCCACAAGCTCGATGCCTTCCAGATGTCGAAGGTCGTGGCACGCTATCCCAGTGTGAGCGAGGCCCGCGAGGCCATACAGAAGGGTGAGATTTACGGCTTCCTGTACATTCCCAAGGGAACGACCGACGATCTGCTGTCCAGTCGTCAGCCCAAGATTTCGTTCTATTACACAAACACCACGCTGTCGGCTGGCTCGATGGTGATGAAGGACCTGAAGACCATCTCGACACTGGGGTCGGCTGCCGTGGGACAGGCCATGCTGAAGGCACGCGGCGCCACCGACCAGCAGATACAGACCGCGTTGCAGCCCATCGTCGTCGACCTGCACCAGATAGCCAATCCGTGGACCAACTACAACATCTACCTGACCACGATGATGGTGCCGGGACTGATGCTGCTGTTCATCTCGCTCGTGTCGGCCTATTCGCTGGGCAACGAGATCAAGTTCGGAACATCGAAGGAGTGGGTCGAGATGGCCAACGGCAGGATGGTGCTCGCACTGGTGGGCAAGTTCCTGCCGCAGACACTCATCTATCTGGCCGTGGTCTACACCTATGAGTGGTATGTGTTCTTCCATATCGGATTTCCCCATCAGGGCAGTCCGCTGACACTCGTCCTCATCGGACTCATGCAGGTGCTGGCCGCCCAGGGCTTCGGTGTGTTCATCTTCGGACTGATGCCCTCGCTGCGCATGTCGATGAGTGTCTGTTCGCTGTGGGGCGTGCTGGGCTTCTCCATGTGCGGAGCCGCCTTCCCACTGATGGCAATGGACCCGCCGTTGCAGGCCCTGTCGTGGCTGTTCCCCCTGCGCCATTACTTCATGCTCTACCAGATATGCGTGTTCAACGGCTACCCGTTGCTGGAGGCCTGGTTCCACTTTGTGGCCCTCGGTGCCTTCCTGCTGATGCCGTGGCTGGTGGTAAAGAAACTTAAAAACGCGATGCTCAACTATGTCTATATTCCGTAACATCTACGAAGGACTGGCCGACATCTGCTACGTCTGGTGGGAAGAGATGAAGCAGGTGTTCCACGACGAGGGCGTCATCATGTTCTTCTTCTTGGTGCCGCTGGCCTATCCGCTCATCTATTCATGGATATATAATAATGAGGTGGTGCGCGAGGTGCCTGTGGCCGTGGTCGACGAGTCGCACTCTTCGCTCTCACGCAAGTTCATCCGCATGTGCGACGCCTCGCCCGACGTGGCTGTCGCCTACCATGCGCAGGACCTCGACGAGGCCAAGTCGCTCGTCAGCCGTCAACTGGTGAAGGGTGTCTATTACTTCCCGTCCGACTTCGACGTCAATGTCAACCGCATGCAGCAATCCACGGTCTCGGTCTATTGCGACATGAGTCTGATGCTGGCCTACAAGGCCGTGTTCCAGACCGCACAGGCGGTGAGCATGGACCTGGGTACGCAGCTGAAGACCAAGTGGGGCAAGAACTACACCGCCCGCGAAGAGGCCATATCGACCAAGCCGCTCGACTTCGACGAGGTGGCGCTGTTCAATCCGACTGGCGGCTATGGCTCGTCGATCCTGATGGGCGTGCTTATCCTGATCCTGCAACAGACACTCGCACTGGGCATCGGACTCTCGGCAGGCACGACCCGCGAGAACAGTCGCTTCGGCTGGCTCATACCCGTGACCCGACATTATCGCAGTTTGCTGCGCATCGTCCTGGGCAAGGCCCTGTGCTACTTCATGATCTATGCCGTCATGGGCGTATGGCTCACCATCGCCGTTCCCAGCATGTTCCACTTCCCGTTGCTGGCGCACTGGACTGACATCCTGATGTTCATCTTCCCCTATACGCTGGCCAGTATCTTCTTCGGCATGACCATGTCGTGCATGGTGAAATATCGTGAGAACGTCATGCTGCTCATGGTTTTCGTGTCGGTGCCGCTGCTGTTCTTGTCGGGCATCAGCTGGCCGCTGCAGAACATTCCGTCGTTCTGGCAGGGCGTGTCGTGGTTGTTCCCCTCGACGTTTGCCATCCGTGGCTACGTAAGGCTCAACGCGATGGGTGCTCCGTTCTGCGACGTGCTGGAGGAGTATCGTTTCCTGTGGATGCAGGTGCTCTTCTACTTCTGCACCGCCATCGCCGTCTACCACTTCCAGATCCGTCTATCGCGCAAGGACCTCACCCGTCGTCTGGACGAAAAACGGCAGCAACAGCTGGCTGACGCAGTGGAGTGAATGAACATTTTGGACATCCATTTTGCTCAAATACAAAAAAGTGTTGCTTTTGCAGACATATAACTATATTAAATGAAAAAGGGATTATTTCTGCTGATGCTGGCACTGGCTGGAGTCAGCACAGTGCATGCACAACGATTTACCGATGACCTGAAACGAGGACTGGTGGCTGTTCCTACGGGAAGCTCAGGCAACAGCACCACAAATTTTGTCAGTTGGCGAAAACTGGCTGACGAGTATTACGACGTGACCTATAACCTGTACAAAGATGGGCAGAAGGTGGCATCGGAACTGAATGTAACCTGCTATAACGATGGCAGTAATGCCTATCCGACTACTTATTATCAAGTAGCGGCAGTCGTTAACGGCGTGGAGCAGGCTAAGTGTGATTCAGTGACTCCGTGGACACAGGACGTCTACAAACTGGGTGATGATCACCGCTTTTGCACTGGTTATATCGACATACCTCTGGACACTGTTTACGACCGCGACGGCAATGACGTGACAGTAAACTACGAGGCAAACGATGCTGAGGTGGCCGACCTGGACGGTGACGGCGAGATGGAAATCATCATCAAGCGACTGAATACGGTCGATGCTTCGATATCGGAAAAATATGGCGAAATGTATTCTGTTAAGTCGAAGGAATTCGTGGTGCTCGATGCGTATGACGTGAACTGGCAGACAGGAAAGGCTTCGCTGATGTGGCGTATTGACTGTGGGCCTAACATGGTGAGCCTGAACTCCACAGAGATTGACATCATTGCCTATGACTGGGATGAGGATGGCAAGGCCGAGGTTGTGCTGCGCGGTGCCGATAATATGCGGATGCTGGACAAGGACGGCAAGACTGTGAAATATACAGTGGGCGATGCAACGGTGAACAATCGCAACAAGATGACCAGTCATACGGATCAACAATATGCTTGGACGCACAATGGCAATGAGTTTCTGTTGTATCTGAACGGACAAACGGGCGATAAATATCAGCAGATGGACTATCCCCTGAAGAGACTTGAGAGTGGCGAGAGCAGCGAGAAGACGGCGTGGGGAGACAGCTATGGTCACCGCTCGTCGAAATACTTTATGGGCGCTCCTTTCCTGGACGGACGCAAGGCCAGCCTGTTCCTGGCACGTGGCATCTATACCCGTCATAAGATGATTGCGCTCGACTTGAACCGTGATTCCCATCAATGGAGCACACGGTGGACCTGGAACTGCAATGACAAGGACAGTAAGTGGTATGGCAACGGCTATCATAACTTTATCGTAGCCGACGTTGACGAAGACGGACGCGACGAGATTGTCTATGGCTCGATGGTGATTGATGATAACGGACATGGACTGTCGACGACGGGCTTCGGTCATGGCGACGCACAGCACGTGAGCGATTTCAATCCCTATCGCAAGGGACTGGAGTTCTTCGGTTGTCTGGAGGAAAAACGTGGAGGCTACGGATGCAACTATCGTGATGCCACTACCAGTGAGGTGCTCTATAAGCATGACGGCACAAACGATGACGGACGTTGCCTGATGGCAAATTTCTCCAATGAATATCCCGGCTCACTGGGACGTTCCACCCAAAGTGGAATGATTAATACTGTAACAAACAGCACTGTTGATGCTTTGTCGGGCGACAGCTTTATTGCCTGGGGAAATCTGAACTTCCGTATCTACTGGGATGGCGACCTCTGTTCTGAGATTCTGAATAGTCCCGGAACGGCAAAAGAAGCATGCGTTGTGAAGCCTGGCTACGGACGGTTGTACACTTCGGATGGGTGCAACATGAATAATGACTCGAAGAACAATCCTTGCTTCCAGGGCGACATCATTGGCGACTGGCGCGAGGAAATCATTGTGCGATGTGGCGGCAATATTCGCGTTTACACAACGGGTGCCAGCACCAGCTATAGCATGCCGTCGCTGTGGTTCGACCATCAGTACCGTCAGGCTATGGTATGGCAGATGATGGCCTATAACCAGCCACCACATCTGAGCTACTTCCTCGGTGAACTGGAGGGCATCACTGTGGCTCCACCGTCGCTGACCAACCGTGGAAGAAAAGAGGTCTACAACGGCGAGACCATCAGTGGCAGCACAACCAATCACTTGCTGATGGCCGCTACCGGCGACATGGTTGTCAATGTGACCGACGGTGCAGCTCCTTATGTGCTGACCGTGAACACACCCAGTTGGGTGCAGGGCAGCGACAGCAATACGGGCATTACCACAACAACCTATACGCATGAGCTGAGAGGGGGTGCCTTCACTGGTAAGATGCGTCTGGTGAAACAAGGCGACGGCACACTTGTACTGCCAAAGGTGAACGAGACTTATACGGGCGAAACTAACGTATGGGGCGGCACGTTGCGCTTCGATGGTACGCTGGTCAGCAGTAAACTGTGGCTGAATCGCTTCACTACACTGCTCTCTGACGGTGGAAACTTCGGAGGAGGTATCACAGCCGATTACGATAGCCGCATCATTCCCGGCGGTGAGAACAACAAGGGCATGATTACCACGACCAAGTTGACTCTGAATCACGGTGCTCGACTGGTGCTTGACATCTATGATAACCTGACTGCCGACCGACTGAACATCGACGAGTTGGTGCTGAACACAAAGACGGGTGAGGCTTGGGAGAACTTCGGACCTGAATATCTGAAGCCTGTCGTGCAGTTTGTGGCTCATGGTACTCTGCCTGCAGGCCGTTATCATCTGGGTACTGTCGGTAAGCTGACGGGCAGTCTGGATGACCTCGTGGTAGAGGGACTGGACGGTCAGCAGAACGCCACACTCGAGTTGCTGAACGATCATCTCTACTTGATTGTGGGCAATGGCGACACCGCAGGTTCTTATGTCTACTTCAATGACTTTGAGACTGCCGATGGCATCATGGCCAACGATGCTACAATCGTGGGTGATGGTTCGTTCGTTGACTGGGGCGGCAACTTTGGCAAGGTGTTCCAGAATGCGACAGGAGGCCTGCGTAAGAACTATCTGAAACTGCCAGAGGATGTGCTGTCGCATGCTATTGACAGCAAGCAGCTGACCATCGGCTTCTGGGTGAACGCGAAGAATGCCGGTGCTTCGACCGATTATCCTTGGGCTCCGCTCTTCATGGCATACGGTGCTGCACCGCAGGCTGGAGGCAACGGTGCTCCCATGCTGGCTTGCCAGTATCGCGGTGTCGTGCAGGTGAACAACCAAGGCTGGTGTGACTATACGAATGATAACAGTCTGATGAACAATACCACCTATCTTTATCATAGTACGCTGAATGGCGAAACTGTCTATCCTGGCAACGGAGGTCCCGACTGGTTGGCCGATGGTGACTGGCACTACTATACTGTGGCGTTCGACAACGAGCTGGCCAAGGTCTACTTCGACGGTGTGCTGAAGAACTCGTGGGATGCCTCGATGACAACTTTTGAGGATGACGGCAAAACTTATCGCAACACTCAGATGGGACTGTTCAGCAATGGCATTGATCTGACCTACATCTGTCTGGGCGGTAATCAGGCATGGAACTGGGGTGACAATGACCCGGGCTTTGCTTTCGACGATGTAAGAATCACGAACAAAGCCATGACAGCCGAAGAGATTGTCAAACTGATGAATGAGAAGAGAAACTACTGGGCTTCTGTCATCGATTCCAATAGAGGTGATCTGACGGCATTTGTCAACGGCGACTTCACGGAGAATGCAGACGGATGGACGGGCGGTACATGGTGCAACTGGGTTGGCACTCGTGGTTGGCGCGGCGGCGATGGCAATGCCCATTATGAAATCTCACAAACGGGCTCGATGTCCTTTACGCTGAAGGATATGCCTGCCGGAACCTACAAGGTGGTGGCTGCTGCACGTACCTACGCTGGCTGTAAGATTACACCGCAGATTGCGGGTACGAGCGGCGCAACGCTGACTGGTGTGGGCGATGATCGCAATGAGAACAGTACGACCGAAATCAATACTAACGGTGTGGAAATGCCTTATAGCAGTCTGGGTGGTTTTACAAGCGATGACAACGGACACAACTGGCGATGGATCTCGGCTACAGGAATCCTGAAGAGTGATGGCGACCTGGTCATCAACTTCAATGGCGAAGGCGACCATTGGATGGCTATCGATGACGTACACCTCTATTGCGTTAAGATGGAACATACTACATATTGCATGACGGTTGAGACACTCACTGCGAATAAGGTGGTTAGTAATACAAATACTGTGACCTGTGATCTGTCGGTCGCTAATCCTAATGTGATTTTCCGCACGACAAATGGTGCAATCACAACTGCGGCAGGTGAAGCCTTGAATAACAATTTGCATAACACAGGCGGCTATGTGATGTACAAGATGGTGCTCTATGATGGATTCGACTTCGAAGACTATCAACAGTCTGGAGGCTACAGAATCCACAGTGCTACGCTCTATCGTTCGCTGCCTGCCGGACAATGGTGTACGCTGATGGTGCCCTTCTATCCTGTGAATGTGGACAGCCGCATGATTCCAAGTCAGTTCAATGATGGAGTCTTGGACTTTGGCAATGTAACAGGAAAGGACTGGAATGGTGTGCCTATGATGGTGAAGAGTAATAATGGTGTAGCAGCAGTCACAGGTGTACGCAACGGTACTTATGGCATTGGCTATGGTAAGCAAGTCTCTGGAACTGGTGTCACGATGGTTGGAACCTATAAGAAGATTGATGCCATTGAGTGGTCGACCGATGAAGTGAAAAACTATGTGCTGGGTACTGACAACAACTTGCACAAGGTGACGAGCAACGTAGCGCTGAGACCGTTCCGCGCTTACTTCACTCTGAATGAGTCGAATTCTGCACAGGGACGCAGTCTCATCTACCTGAACTTGGATGATGAGGTGACAAGAATCGATGGTATTCAGAAAGAAGACACGGTGGGAGGTGCAGAGATGTACAACCTGAACGGTCAGCGAGTGAATGCTCCCAAGAAAGGACTCTATGTAGTGCGTCAGGGTGAGAAGGGTAGAAAAGTAATCATCAAATAAAAAACAGCATAGCATGAAGAAATTAGCATATATTGTACCAAGTATAACGGTATTCAAAATGAAACCCTCTGTCATCTTGGCTGGTAGCATTGAAGAAGTACAAAATCCTGATGAAGTTGGCATGGGCAATGATACAGAAACGGAAGGTATCATTGAGGGCAATGCGCGCAGGAGGAAGTTCTGGGATGAGGAAGATGAAGAAGAACTGTATTAGTCTCTGACGTTCCTGATATAAAGAATTTGCGAATGATCGATTAGCTTCCTGAGGAAGACCAATTCGGTCATTCGCAAATTTTTTTATTTCGATAAAACGTGCTAAGCTGTTTTATCGTTAGTGGCATCGTGAAAAGATAATCCTATGGTTTCATTCCCACGATCTTGGTCTTAGGCAGTTCCTTGTTGCGTCGGTTGACCACGGTGACCACTGCCTGTGCCAGATTGATGAATGCCTGACCTGTCACGGTGTCGATCTTCGTTGCGGCTGGAGCACCCTCGTCGCCACTCTCGCAGATGCTCTGAACGAGCGGAATCTGGGCCAGCAGAGGCACCTTCATCTCCTCGGCCAGTTGCTTGCAGCCCTCCTTGCCAAAGATGTAGTACTTGTTCTCGGGCAGTTCGGCAGGTGTGAACCATGCCATGTTCTCTACGAGTCCGAGGATAGGTACGTTCACCTTCTCATTGCGATACATGTCGATGCCTTTGCGTGCATCGGCCAATGCCACCTGTTGGGGAGTGGATACGATGACGGCACCCGTGATGGAGAGCGTTTGCAACAGTGTCAGATGGATGTCGCTTGTACCCGGTGGCGTGTCAAGGATGAAGTAGTCCAGTTCGCCCCAGTCGGCATCGGCAATGAGTTGTTTCAGCGCATTCGTGGCCATGCCGCCTCGCCAGAGCGTAGCCGTATCGGGACTGACGAAGAAACCGATGGAGAGGAGTTTCACACCGTATTGTTCGACTGGCTCTATCAGGTCGCGTCCACCCACGTTGACAGCGTAGGGACGGGCATCCTCTACATTGAACATCTTGGGCATGGAAGGGCCGAAGATGTCGGTATCGAGCAGGCCAACCTTATAGCCGAGACGCGCCAAGGCGATGGCGAGATTGGCTGAGACGGTAGACTTTCCCACACCGCCTTTGCCAGAGCTTACGGCAATGATGTTCTTTACTTGTGGCAAGAGCTTGCCCACTTCAGGACGAGGCTTCGACTTGAACTCAGTGGTGATTTCCACCTCCACATCCTTGCCGCAGTGGTAGTGAATGGCGGCTTCGGCAGCCTTGACGGTTGACTTCAGAAATGGGTCGGTGTCGCGTGGAAACTCTAACACCACTTTTACTTTCATGCCGTTGATGGCCGGTGTGTCGACCACCATGCCGCTTTCCACCAGATTCTTCTTTGTACCCGCATAGGTGACCGTTGCGAGCGCATCCATGATGAGTTTAGGATATAGTGCCATGTAGATTGAAAATTGAAAATTGAAGATTGAAGATTGAAGATTGAAAATTGGGGTTGAGACGAAGCCGATTATTTTGCTTTGTCGAGTGAACTGCGTTTCGAACGATGATAGGAACGATAGTCGTCGAGCTCTATTTCTACATCAGGCTCGGTCAGTTCGCCAGTACGAGGCAGACGGAACTTGATGTATCGGATGTTGAGACCACGTGCCAGCCACATCGATTCGTAGTAGGTCTGAATGCTCAGCAGTCGAGCGTTGAGAACGGCAAACTCAGACTCCTTGTCACCATACAGGTCTTCTGTCTTGTAGTCAACAGGCAGGCCGTTGTGCTCCACCATGCAACTGGTGTAGGTGAAAAGGAAGTTGGAGTCGGTCTTCAGATGAATCGTGCCGCCGTCGATCAGAAAGTGCCGATAGCGCTCCATGAAATAAGTTGAGGTGAGGCGCTTTCGTGGGTTCTTCATCTGCGGATCGCTGAAGGTTAGCCAGATTTCCTGTACCTCGTCTTCAGCAAAGAAACGGTCGATGATTTCGATGTTGGTGCGAAGAAAAGCCACGTTCTTCAGTCCCTCCTTCAGTGCCTGTGTGGCACCCGTCCACATGCGTGCTCCCTTGATGTCCACGCCAATGAAGTTCATGTCGGGATAGAGCTTGGCCAGTTCCACGGTGTACTCGCCCTTGCCGCAGCCCAGCTCCAGCACGATGGGATGATTGTTGTGGAAATACTGCTCGTGCCAGTGTCCCTTCATATCAAAAGGAACGTGCTCCACTACCGAAAAAGGGTATTGGAACACGTTCTCATAAGTCGCCATATCGGCGAACTTAGCCAGCTTGCCTTTGCCCATTAGCTATTGCTTTCTGATTTCAGATCCTCGTAGTAGTGAGCAACTGTGGTGTACATGTATGGAAACAGGAAAAGGTATCCAATGCCCAACGTCAGAATGGCCAGAATAGCCCATCCGATGAAGCTCAGGTAAAGCAGGAACAACTGCATCTTGTGTCCCTTCATCATGTTGGCACTCTTCTTCAAGGCATCGATGACACCGATGTTCTCGTCGTCGCGAAGAATGTAAGGAACCTGTGCAAACATCATGGCAAAAATGATGCCTGGCACGATGAAGAAGATGACTCCCACCAAGACCACAAGGAAATAAAGGAAAAAGGCAATGCCTATGCGGATACAGTCTTTATAGCCATCGAA
>CACXXD010000085.1 GCA_902771445.1 uncultured Prevotellaceae bacterium | reverse complement strand
ACATAGAGGTTCTTCGAACCGATATGCGGAGTGATAACCTCCTGATAGCCAAAGCGCTTCTGAACCTTGCGCAAGTGATCCTGCAAGCGCAGGCGAAGCTCTGTTCCCTTCGGCAGCCAGATGGGCAGGCCCTTGCCTACTTTGTCGGAGAACATGAACAGCTCCATCTCCTTGCCAATCTTACGGTGGTCGCGTTTCTTGGCTTCCTCGAGCATCACAAGATACTCGTCGAGCATCTTCTTCTTGGGGAAGGTGATGCCGTACAGACGCTGCATCTGCTCACGGGTAGCATCGCCGCGCCAGAAGGCACCGGCCACGCTTGTCAGTTTCACAGCCTTTATCTCGCCTGTATCCATCAGGTGCGGGCCACGGCAAAGATCGGTGAACGCACCCTGTGTATAGGTCGTGATGGTTCCGTCCTCCAGGTCTTGCTCAATATGCTCGCACTTGTAGGTCTGGCCATCGGCAGCAAACTCCTTCAGCGCGTCGGCCTTGGCCACTTCTTTGCGAACAACGGGCTCTTTCTTCGAGGCCAGTTCCTTCATCTTCTGTTCAATCTTCGGGAAGTCGCTTTCCTTTATGCTCTCCCCATTGGGCAGCAGCACGTCATAAAAGAAACCACTCTCTACAGCAGGACCGAAGCCGAACTGAATGCCAGGATAAAGCTCCTTCAGGGCCTCAGCCAGCAAGTGAGCACTTGTATGCCAGAAGGTGTGCTTGCCCTCTTCGTCATCCCACTTGTAAAGTTCAATCTTTGAATCCTCCATGATAGGACGGTTCAGCTCCACAGTCTCACCATTCACTCCGCAGGCCAATACGCTGCGTGCCAAAGCCGGCGAGATGCTTTCGGCAATCTCAAGTCCAGTTACGCCCTGCTCATACGAGCGAACAGATCCGTCTGGAAAAGTAATGTTGATCATATTTACAATATATGTTTAAATTTTATCGAGTGCAAAGGTAATACTTTTCTTGGTAATTCAATATTATTTTGACAAGTTTTTCCACATCAGTGTTTTTTCCATATTATTTCATGCAAACATGTAAGGAAAAAAGAACTTTTTTCGGCAAAATGTTTGGTAATTAGATATAATTTATATAATTTTGCACCGACATAAATATTAATAACTCAATTTTTTAAACTTTATTGCCTATCGACACAAATTTACTTCATAACAAAAAAAAATAAAATAAACTATGAAGAAATTCGAAGGAATGACCGACGAGGCGTTGGCATTACTTTATGTAGGAGGAGACAATAAAGCGTTCGACGAGTTATTAAGCCGCACGCAAGAGAAGTTGTTCACTTATATTATGTTCGTGGTGCGCGACCATGACATGGCCGACGACATTTTCCAGGAGACCTTTGTCAAGGCCATCACCAAATTGCAACAAGGACAATATACCGACTCAGGTAAATTCCTTTTCTGGATTACCCGAATCGCGCATAATGTCATCATGGACTGGTATCGGGCACAGAAGAACGAACATATCATCGAACCCACCGCCGACAATAATCTGAGCAATCTGCACGGGGCATCGATCCTGGACACCTATCGCGAGACCGAGATGGTGAACGAGCAGGTATTGCGCGACGTCAAGAAGATGATGAATGCCCTGCCCGCCCCACAGCGCGAGGTGGTCTACATGCGATTCTATCAGCAACTGTCGTTCAAGGAGATAGCCGAACTCACCAACGTCAGCATCAACACATCACTGGGCCGCATGCGCTATGCCCTGATGAATCTGCGACGCATGGCCAAGGAGCACAAGATTGAACTGGCACTCCAGATGTAGGAGCCGGGCTGCTACAGATTGCGCAGCCAGCTAATCGTATCTTCGGGCGTAGTGCTCTTAAAGATATAGCTGCCCGAAACGAGCACGTCGACTCCGGCCTTCACCAGTCGTGGTGCCGTCTCTTGCTGAACACCTCCGTCAACCTCTATCAGGGTGTTGCAACCATGCTGGGCAATGAGTTGTCGCAGCTGCCTTGCCTTTTTGATGGTGTTCTCTATGAACTTCTGACCGCCGAAGCCAGGATTGACACTCATCAGCAACACCATATCCACATCCTCGATAATATCTTCGAGCATGCTGACGGGTGTCGAGGGATTCAGCGTTACGCCTGCCTTCATGCCGGCATCGTGAATCTCTTGCACCGTGCGATGCAAGTGGTCGCATGCCTCAAAATGCACGTTCATCATCATTGCGCCCAGCTTGGCCGTCTGTTTGATGTAACGCTCTGGCTTCACAATCATATAGTGTACATCGAGCGGCTTCTTGCAGATGGTGGCAACGGCCTCGAGCACGGGAAAGCCAAACGAAATGTTTGGCACAAACGCGCCGTCCATCACATCGCAGTGCAACCAGTCAGCCTCGCTGCGATTGATCATTTCAATCTCGGAGTCGAGATGCAAGAAGTCGGCAGCGAGCAAAGAGGGAGATACTTTAGTCATACCTTAATTATTATAGTTGTCAGTTCAGACAATATGCCTGGTTATTCACCACACGGTAAGTGTAGGCAAGTTGTTTAATGAATTTGAGTGTCTTTTCACTCGGTGTCATTTCTTCGTGAGTAAAAATTTTCATAGGCTGTCATTCTTATGGGGTTTGTCATTTATAGAGAAAACGCAACTGACTGCAAATTATTATACTCACAGTCCACTATTTTTTCTTTGGTACGATTCTGCCCCATCTAAAAAAAATCACTTAATAGCATATTTTCTTTCTTAAACACAAAAATTTAGCTAACTTTGCATCTGTTTTTTTCAAGTTACTAATTGTATGGCTAAGAAAACTTTCAACAAAAAGACCTATCTCGTTCCAGCGATTGTCAGCATGCTGGCCATTATAGCAGTAGTCTGCTATTTCTTCTTCACAGGCTTTTCCTATAGCAAGGAGACGCGCTACATCTACATTGACAGCGACGATAATGCCGACTCCGTTTGTGCGCAGTTGGCTCCCATTGCCTCACGACACTCCATGACTGCCCTGTGCACCCTGTTGCGACACAGTGGCTACGATGACAATGTGCTCACAGGACGCTATGCCATCCATCCCGATGATGGGGTGATTACTGTGTTCAGACGACTGAAGAACGGTCAACAGGCTCCCATGATGCTCACCATACCCGAAAGCCGCACCATCAACCGTCTGGCCGGAACGCTTGCCCACAAGCTGATGCTCGACAGTGCCACGATTGCCTGCACGCTGGCCGACTCTGCATATTGCGCCAAACTGGGCTATACGCCTCAGACCGTTCCTGCCATGTTTGTGCCTAATACTTATGAGGTGTACTGGAACGTGGACATAGACAAGTTCTTGCAGCGGATGAAGAAAGAACATGATGCGTTCTGGAACTACGATCGCATGCACAAAGCAGAAGCCATCGGACTAAGCGCCAACGAGGTGGCCACACTGGCCAGCATCATAGACGAAGAGACTGCCAACGTGGACGAAAAGCCCATGATTGCCGGAATGTATCTTAACCGCATGAAACAAAACATGCCGTTGCAAGCCGACCCTACCATCAAGTTTGCATTAGGCGATTTCGCCATCAAGCGCGTCCGTCTCGGCATGCTCACCACGGCCAGTCCCTACAATACTTATACGAATACGGGACTGCCTCCAGGCCCCATCAAGATTGCAAGTGTCAAAGGAATTGATGCCGTTCTTAATCATGTAGCCCACGACTATCTCTATATGTGTGCAAAAGAAGACTTCTCTGGCACGCACAATTTTGCACGCACCTACAAAGAACATTTGCAAAATGCAGCCCGTTACAGTAAGGCACTCAACGAAAGGGGTATCAATTAAAAAATGCCCCTCGCTTCACAGCGGAGAGCATTTATCTCAATAGGTATTAGTCTTTTTAAGGTAAAAAGATTGTATTCAGGATAACGAGTGCAAAGGTAATTGATTTAAATCAATCTTCCAAACAGAATGACATGTTATTTAGCATGTTTTCGAAAATTACATCTAATTTATGTTAAACTGTGCATTACAGACCACCATTATTGTAACTTTTATCGAAAAACACAACCTTTTCATCGTTATTTCTTAAAATGTTTTTGTAACTTTGTGGCAAATTAAAAAGAATACAGACAAATGGCAAACGAAATTATTCTCAATGAACACAACAAAGACGAGTTTCCACCAGCTCATACAGCTGAGCACTTGCTGAACCAGACCATGATTCGGCTGTTTGAATGCGACAGGAGCTTCAATGCCCACGTGGAGCGCAAGAAGAGCAAGATGAGCTTTCATCTTGACCACAAGCCTTCGCGACAGGAGGAAAAAGAAATAGAACGCCGCATGAACGAGCTGATAGAAGAGGATCTGCCCGTGACATTCGAATTCGCCACACGCGACTCACTGCCTGACGAAATCAAGCTCGACCGACTGCCCGACGATGCCAGTGATACCATCCGACTGGTACGCATAGGCGACTACGATGTATGCCCGTGCATCGGCAAGCATGTACGTTCCACTCAACAAATCGGCCGCTTCGAAATGCTCGGCACCAACTGGGACGAGCACGAACATTCTTTTCGCGTCCGATTCAAGATTGTTCAGTGATACCACAGCCCCATCATTGATTTTTCCTTGCCCTTGCAAAGGCTTCATTTTCCGTACTTGTGCGTTACAAAAAAATGTAGCTGGAATGTTCGTTCCAGCTACATTTTTTTGAATAACCTGACCTGAGAACAACTCAGAATGTGTATCCCAGTGAGAACAATACCTGATGACGCGTAAAGTTAACAGGAGTGGCAGGCGTGTGATTCTCAATAACGATGTTCTTGTCCTCGTAGTATTCTCCGTCGGCAAAGGGGAACATATCACCCTTTGTAAGGTTGCATTGATAAGCCAGATCCAAACCGAACTTGCCAATCTTCGTGCCAATGCCGGCAGTCACACGATGGGTAGCCTTCCAGTTCACGTAATCGGTCGACGAGGCATAATAGACACCAGGCGAATAGGCCTTCTGGTTGCGCCAGGCCTCAGAATTCGACTTGTAGGGCGAGCTTACGAAGTTATAACCCAAACGAACTGCAAGTGAAGGATCAGGTCGGAGCTCGACACCAACTTTTAAAGCGTGGCTACCGCGCAGACTATTGCCTATCTCATCATTCATCTCCTTGTCGCTGCGACTTGCGTCGGTCGAACTTCCATACGTCAGATAACGCATATCAGCTGTATTGAACATCGTATATTCATAGCCCAGTCCTAAGGCCAGATAGTTCTCTATCGTATGGCCCAGGCTGGCACCCAGCACCCAAGGAGTATTATATTTGAAATCATAGGTATTACCCAGGTTTCTACGCTCATCCACATAGACCGTGGTATTGTTGTTTGTGGTCAGCTTATACCATGTGGGCGAAGCAACCGAAACGCCGAACCTGAAGGGTGAATCCTCTATCGGGCGAACAATCAAGCCTGCTTTCACGTCGACACCCTGACCTTTAATCGAACGCTCGTCAATCAATCCAGCCCGTTCAGGCTTCACCTCAGTACCTTTTACCCTAAAGGACTGCCCCGACTCAAGCGTCTCTCCATAGGTTGTGTACGACTCATAGTGAACGTCATGCAGCCCGATGGTGAAGCCCCAATAGACGCGGTCGTGCACATTGCCACTCAGGTTGAAATCGTAAACACCAATATAGCCTTTTGTTCCTTTGTCAAAATTGAATGCTGATGCAGTAAGCGGATAGAACATGGTTTTGCCCTTGTCATCCTCCACGTTCAGCAACTGATTGTACATATAGTCCACCTGCGACACATAGTAGTTCACGCGGTCGGCATCCTCATTGTCGGCTGAAAACAGGCCACGCATGCCTTTGACAGCAGTCTGCAAGTTCTGACCTGAGCCCACCAACTTCTTCAGCGTTCCATTGTCATCCTCTCGCTGAGAAGGTGCAAACGAATTTGCGGCAGAAAGAATCTGCGTGAAGTTACGACTCTTATGATAGTTGAAGCCGACGTTTATGAAATTGCCATAGCCTGTTTCGTTTGCCCATACAAAGCCAATCTGATCGAAAGACATGTTCGTTGGGTTCACACCACCCGTCTTTTTACTGTCAGCCTGACTTAAAAGACCGAAGGACAGGCGAATGTCGCTGTGTCGGAACAAGCCGATACCGGCAGGATTGGAACTGATGGTCGAGATGTCGGCACCTAAGGCATCGAGCGCACCGCCCATGCCCACATAACGGGCTGTTCCGTTCAGGTCTTCCGTAGCCAGGATTGCTGCGTCATAGGCATCTTGTGCCATCGACGACATCGTGGATGCCATCGCTATTGCGCAAAGAAAATATTTCTTCATCATCATAAATAATTTATCTGTGTTAACACTAAAAGTCCATTAACGTCTGCCTCCGGAACGGCCTCCACCTAAAGAGCCTCCACCGCTGAAGCCTCCGCCTCCACCACGGCTGTTGCCCACACCAAAGCTACTGCTGCGACTGCTACCCATGCTTGACGCACTGCTGCTCGAACGTACTGGGGCCGACGAGCGACTGTTGCCCAGACTCCATGAGCTGCCACTGCCCGACCGCACTGACGTGCGGGTGGGTACACTGCTGGTGCGACTCGACGAGGTAGAGCCTGTCCATGAACGGCCTCCATACGAGTGGTTGCGCGTGCCAGCATAGGTCTTTCCTCCAGAGTAGCGATTGTTACGACCAGAATAGTAATGAGTTACATAAGGACGATGGCGCCATCCACCTCCATAGTAGAATCCCCAAGAACGGTTCCTGTAATACCAAGGGTCATAGTAATAGCTCCATGCCCATGAGGGGCGATACCACGGATCGTAGTACCAATACGAATCGTACCAGGGATAATAGTAAGAAGAGTAATACCAGGGAGAATGCCATGTGCTGGCCTGCCACTCGTCACTCCGTCCCCGGTCATATCCCTGCCAGTATATGTCGGCTGGAGTGTAACCCTCCCATCGCGACATGCGGCGCGTCAACTGATAGTCGGATGTCGAATCGGGATAGACGCCTGCTCCGCCTGCAAAATCAATGACATCGCGCATGGCAGAATCGCCAGGAATAACCGTATAGGAACTGCCATGTCCACGGCGGTTGTACTCATCTACATTACGATCGGAACCAGAATAATATGTATCACGCGAAATCTCATAGTATGATGAGGAAGGACTCACGGCAGCCTTCTTCTTGGGAACGAAGTACATATCGTCATCTTGTGCCTGCACAGGCGACAACAGTGCACTGAGCGCGAGAAAAAATATAATCTTCTTTTTCATATCTTTTTTCTTATAATTAATAATTCACGATGCAAAAATAAAACTAATTTACATGCAAAAGTACGGAAAAACCCTAAACGATTGTAGGATTTTCCCTATTTTTTATAAATTTGCATCCAAATTTAACAGACTTATGAAGTATTTTGAAACGTATTTTACGATTAAAGCGCCGGCATCACTCATGCAAGACGCACGCGACATTCTCTCGGCAATAGCCGGAGAAGCCGGATTCGAAACATTCGAGGAAACAGACGACGGACTGAAAGGATATGTTCAGCAGATGCTTTTCGAACCATCGCTGCTCGGCCAGCTCATCAGCAACTTTCCAATTGACAATGTCGACATAACCTACAGCGTTGCAGAGGCTGAGGACAAAGACTGGAACGAACAGTGGGAACAAGAGGGATTCGCACCGATTCCCATCGGTCAGCAATGCATCGTTCACGACGGACGGCACTTCGATGCATTGCCCAAAGGCAAGGAGAGCCTTGACGACTTCGACATCCAGATAGAGATTGATGCTCATCTCGCATTTGGCACTGGCACCCATGAAACTACCCAGATGATGCTGGAGAACCTGCTGTCATTGCAACTCGAAGGACGAAAAGTTCTTGATTGCGGATGCGGAACGGGCATACTTGGCATTGCCGCACTCAAGGCAGGGGCAGCAAAATGCGTGGGATACGACATCGACGAATGGAGTGTAGACAATGCCCGTCACAATGCGGTCATCAATCAGGTGGACAACGGCTACACGTCACTGCTCGGCGACGCGTCGGTGCTGAACGATGTGAACGAAACCTTCGACGTGGTGATGGCCAATATCAACCGCAACATTCTGTTAGCTGACATGCCTGCATTCCGCAGGAAAATGAATCAAGAAGGCATTCTTCTGCTCAGCGGCTTCTATGCCGACGACATGAAGATTCTTTCTGAAGAGTCAGCCACACTCAGCCTCACGGTTATCCGTCACACCACAAATGGCGAATGGGCATGCATGATGCTCCGATGAAATAGGCATTTCATATCACCCAAAAAAGACTGCATCTCCGAAGAAATGCAGTCTTTTTTGTTTCTCAGCTAAATTGGCTTACTTCACCTTGGCGACAATAGCCTTGAAAGCCTCGGGGTTGTTCATGGCGAGGTCGGCGAGCACCTTGCGGTTGATCTCGATACCAGCCTTGCTCAGAGCGCCCATCAGCTTCGAATAGCTCATGCCCTCCAGACGAGCGGCAGCGTTGATACGCTGAATCCACAAGGCACGGAAGTTGCGCTTCTTGTTGCGGCGATCACGATAGGCATAGGTCAGACCCTTCTCCCATGTGTTCTTGGCTACTGTCCAAACATTCTTGCGGGCACCGAAGTAGCCGCGAGTAAGCTTAAGAATTCTCTTACGTTTTGCTCTTGATGCAACGTGATTTACTGATCTTGGCATAATTTCTTTACTTTAAAATGTTAGACAATAGGTTAATTAGCGGAGACACAACAGGTCGCGAACCTGCTTCATGTTTGAGTTGTCAACGATTGCTTGATGAACCAAGTTGCGCTTCTGCTTCTTGGTCTTCTTCGTCAGAATGTGACTGTGGTAAGCGTGGTGTCTCTTAACCTTACCTGTACCCGTGAAAGAGAATCTCTTCTTTGCACCGGAATTTGTCTTTACTTTTGGCATTTTTTTAAATGTTTTATGTTTTTAAAAATATTAAAAGCGGTGGCAACGCATATACCGGGCGCAGCGCACCTTAATTCATTTCTTAATCTTCGTCGTTGGTATCTGTCAGCTTCTTCAGCGCATCAGCACTGATCTTGGCATTTGCCAGCAAACCTCCGTTCGACGGGCTTTCAGCATCCAAGTCGACCATCGGCCTTTCGACCTTCATCTGCTTGCCGTTCTCTTTTGCCTCAGCCTCGCTGGCCTCGCGGTCACGAGCCTGCTGGCTCTTCTTGGCCACACCAGCTTTCTTCGGAGCCAGATAGAGGAACATTTTCTTTCCTTCAAGCGATGGCATCGACTCTACCTTTCCGCACTCTTCCAAATCGTTGGCAAAACGCAGCAACAGCACCTCGCCCTGCTCTTTGAAAAGAATGCTTCGTCCTCTGAAGAACACGTAAGCACGCACCTTGTTGCCTTCTTCCAAGAACTCCTTGGCATGCTTCAGCTTGAACTGATAGTCGTGCTCATCGGTCTGAGGCCCAAATCTGATTTCCTTTACCTCTACCTTCACCTGCTTGGCTTTCATCTCCTTGGCGCGTTTCTTCTGCTGATAGAGGAACTTTGAATAGTCAATAAGGCGACAAACGGGCGGATTCGCGTTTGGCGAGATTTCAACAAGGTCAACCCCTTGCTGACGAGCCATATCCAAAGCTTGCTTTGTAGGCATCACCGTGGATCCGCTTTCACCTACTATGCGAACCTCACGCACACGTATCTGTTCATTGACACGATACTGATTTTGTTTTTTGTCGGTCTTCATTAACTATTTAAAAAAATCGGCTGCAAAGTTACAACTTTTCAGGCAACCAACAAAAGATTTATTCAATTATTTTCATGCTAAAGACTTCAACATTCCCACTTTTACCGTTAATTTTCCTTATTTAGTAATGATAAAAAAATAACTTGGGGCAAATTCACCGTTACTTAGTTGGATTATAATGCACTTGCTGATTGACTCTACTCTATTTCATAAATCTATCGTTTTCAATGCCTAAATGTATTGTTTGCGAGGTCTAAATGGCATACCTGCGAATGCCGTCTTTGCCACTTATGAAGGATATGAAGGATATATATATAACTTTCGTATAAAGAAAAACATTTAGGTCGGGGGTAAATAATTTCCTATAGAGAAAGTTGCTATTCTATCCTTCATATCCTTCATCAAAAAGGAAGAAAAAGATCTCCAGAAGTAGAAGCAGGTGCAGTCATTCAGTGCAAGTAAATGCGCCAAATACTCAGAGTAAATGACGCAAACGCATGTTAACTACTCTATTTCTTTCTTGTCAAGGAAAGATGTGATTTGTTCCACCGACTGCTGAAATTCTGCCGGCTTGAAGCCGTGACCAGCACCGGGAATCACATGCAGACGGGCATTCTTATATAATTTCTGCGCCCGTTCCGAATCCTTCATCGACACGACGGGATCGGCATCACCCTGCACGATGAGTACAGGCTTCTTAAACTTGCCTATCTGCTTGAACACCTTCATGGGGCGAACCTCACTGAAGTATTTGCGCCCCAGAGGCACGTTCCACATGCGTGTCGTGTCGGGAATCATTTCAGCCTTGGGATAGCGCTCATTCCAGTTATCAGGAATGCAGAGGGCTGGATAGACAAGCACCAACTCGCTGATTTCCTTGGGCAGTTCGGCTGCTGCAAGCGCAGAAACGAGTCCGCCCTGGCTCTCGCCGATGAGCACAATGCGCGACGCATCGACGTAAGACTGCTTGCTGAAGAAGTCGACGATGGCCTTCAGGTCGTTCTTCTCGTCAATGACCGACATATTCATCGTGTTGTTGTCGCTACGACTGTAGAGAGAGCCACAAGGGAAATCGAACGAATAGGTCTGGAAGCCCAGCTTGGCCAATGGTTCAAAGTAGTTCTGCCCAAAATGATGGGTGCCATTGAATCCGTGGGAGATGATCACCAGCGGCATGCGTCCACTGGCATGTTCGGGCTGGTGAAGCACACCATAGATGTTTCGCTCGCCATTCTTGATCCACAGGCTGCGGAAGCAACGACTGGCCTGTTTCAGGGCTTCGCTCATGGCTGGAGCCACGAACTGCCAGTTGTGCGAGCCGTCGGCGACGCGCATCTTGCAGTCTATGCCCTGCTGGCGCAAAGCCTTCACCAAGTCCATGTTGGCCTCGAGCGTGAAGTCATGATCGCCTACGCATACCGTCCAGTCCACCTGTTTCCAGGCCTTGACGTCCTTCTCTGTCCCTGCCAGGATTCTCTTGATGGGATTGTTATCCTCTATCACCTGTTGGCGCCACTCGCCCGAAGGGTCGTTCTTCAGCCACTCCAAATTCTGACGTCGCTGATAGCCGCTGATGTCGAAGACCATAGCAAACATCTCCGGATGATGCACCCCATAGACCGTGGCACAGCCGCCGCCCATCGAGAAGCCGGCAATGGCTCTGCCGCCCTTGTCCCGACGAGCTCGGTAGGTCTTTTCGATATAAGGAACCAGCTCGTTGAAGAAATAGTCCTCATACTTCCATTTCGGTGCATTGAAATACATCATGTTATTCTCGTTGCCCTCAGGACAAACAATGATCATCTCGTCCATCTCATGGATGTCAATCAACCGATTGGCCACCTCGCCCAGATGTCCTTTCTGCTGCCACACCGTGTGCGACTCGCCGCCGCCGTGCATGAGGTATAACACGGGGTACTGGCGCA
Organism: uncultured Prevotellaceae bacterium; assembly: GCA_902771445.1. GTDB lineage: Bacteria > Bacteroidota > Bacteroidia > Bacteroidales > Bacteroidaceae > Prevotella. The sequence continues at coordinate 2,692 of CACXXD010000085.1, read as the reverse complement.
GCGTGTCGGTATCATAGCTACCGGGCAAGTAGATGGTGTAGGCCCGTTCCGTCACTCCTTCGAGCAGCTTGCAGGGCATCTTTGCCTCCACTACCCTGCCCGGGCGCACACCGAAGTTCTTGGCCTTCACCGTCCAGCCGGCATAATCTTCCAACTGCCCATTCAGAAATATCTCGGCATTCTCTTTCTTGCCTTTCAACTGCCAGTCCATCCAGTCGATGACCATGCGGCCATAGTCGCCGCCATGCGACTGATAGTAGGTGCCTCCGTGTCCTGAGGCAGGATGGTCTGCCAGCACCACAGGCACATGCCCGATGCGCTCATAGTCTTTCTGGGCATTCTGATAGGCCACGTCACTCGGACCACCTACCATATATATAATAGGTGCATGAAGCCCCTTCAGCGATTCGCGGCTAGCACCAGCCATTTCCATATCGCCCATGCCTGCATTGAGAATAAGACAGGTCTTGATCCGACTGTCAGCACAGTTGGCCAGCACCTGCGCCCCTCCGCACGAATGTCCGGCAGCGGCAATGCGACTGGTGTCCACGTTCTGATAGTAGTCGCTGCCCTTGGTCTGGCTCTGGGCAATCATCCACTCCAGGCCACGTTTCAGCTCCGACGACGGGGTGTGACCCTCCTTGCGGTCGTTCTTCTTGTCTTGCATTTCGCCAATGGCCACCACCACATAGCCATGCGATGCTATCTCGCTCAGCATCTTCTCGTAGTCGATGCTGGTGTCCATGCAGCCGCCATTGCCAAACATCAGCAAAGGCATGGCACCGCAACGGGCATGGGCATGCAGCATGTCCTTGGGGCGATAGACGACAAAGTCGGGCATCGATGCCTCTTTCACCGCGATGGCCTTAAACATACCAGTGCCACCGTCTTCGATTGTTTTTGTTTTCAGGGGTTGTGCTTGCAACGGCTCCACCAGCGCAATGTTCATGCTGAGCAGGGCCATCATGTAGAGTGCAATACGTTTCATGTTTTTTTATCAGATAAGAGTTTTTTAGATGATGCAAAGATAGCAAATTCTGCAAAACATGTCAAACAATACCATGATTTATTGGCAGATGTGCGACAATTTTGCAAACTTTTGATTGATTATGCTGAATATTGAGTACCTTTGCGCCAGAATTAAGAATTGCCGTTTCCAAATTCACGACACTTCTTCGGGCCACAGGGTGGCTTTATCTAAAATCATATAATACAGAAATAGAGTGTCCAATTTGATGTACCCAAAAGTATATGAGATTCATATTACATGGCACTACAAATTGGATACCCTAATACAGAAACCGAATAATTATGGCAAAGAAATTGAAAGACCTGAAAAGAGATAGCATCGACTATGGAAAGTCAAAGATCGAACCGCTGTTTCACAGCATTTTCTTCCCCACGCTGCTGTCAATGGTGTTTGCGTCTCTCTTTACTGTTGCAGACGGCATATTCGTCGGACAGGGTGTGGGAAGCGATGCACTGGCAGCCATCAACATCGTGGCACCGCTGTTTCTGATGACCACAGGCATTGCGTTGATGTTCGGCGTAGGGGTGTCGGTGGTGGCCAGCATCCATCTGTCGCATGGCAACAACAAGGCTGCCAACATCAACGTCACCCAGGCCTTCGAAGTGGCCTCGTTGCTAATGACCGTTTTTGCCATTATTATTTATTGCTGGCGCATACCGTTCCTGCGCTTGCTGGGATGCAGCGATGCACTGTTGCCGCTGGCTCAGCAGTATCTCCTCCCCATTCTCCCCGGCTGCGTCTTCATCATCATCCAGACCATTGGCACATTTGTCATCCGGCTCGACGGTTCTCCAAAGTTTGCCGCCTCATTGGAGATTTTCCCCGGTCTTCTGAACATCTTTCTCGACTGGCTGTTTGTGTTTCCTATGCAGATGGGCATTGCGGGCAGTGCCATCGCGTCGACCCTTAGCTGCGCCATTGCCTCGCTGATGGTTGGCTGGTATATGTTCTACCACACACAGACCGTCCGTCTCCGTCGCATCAAGCTCAGCCGCACCAGCTTCTATCTGACGGCACGAAACATCGGATACATGGCCCGCAGCGGGTTCTCCTCCATGCTGGGCGAACTGGCCATGTCGATGATGTTGCTCACTGGCAATTATGTCTTCATCAGCAACCTGGGCGAAGACGGTGTGGCCGCCTTCAGCGTGGCCTGCTACCTCTACCCTATTGTGTTCATGGTCAACAACTCCGTTGCGCAGTCGGCCCAGCCCATCATCAGTTTCAACTATGGTGCTGGCAATAGCAAGCGTGTGCGCCAAGCCTTCATGCTCAGCCTGCGCACCGCCCTCATCTGCGGAATACTGGCCTTGGCGGTTCTCACGCTTGGGGCCAAACCTCTTATCGGTCTATTCCTGTACGCAGGGACCAAGCCCTACGAGATAGCCACGGCGGGACTTCCACTGTTTGCTACCTCTGCCATATTCTTTGCATTGAATGTTGCCATCATCGGATACTATCAGGCCATTGAGCAGAATGCCCGGGCCACGGTCTATATGCTGCTTCGCGGTCTGTTCTTCCTTATCCCGTCCTTTGTCCTGATGCCCATGCTCATTTCTCCACAAGGCATGTGGCTCGCCGTCCCTGCGTCGGAATGCCTGACACTGGCAGTCATTCTGTTGACAAAGAAGAAAACAAATCTTTGATAAGCGACGAAGCCCC
>CACXXD010000084.1 GCA_902771445.1 uncultured Prevotellaceae bacterium | reverse complement strand
TTTGCCATAAAATACAAAACAATCCTATTCTGATGCGATTTCTATCTTTCACGCTACCTATTATTATATTAATACTGTCGTTAGCCTCTGGCACCTATGCCCACCCCTACGACGACATGAAGCCGCTGAAACTGACGATGCCAGAGCTGCGCCCCGAACTGAGCAAGCTGCCGGAGCCGATGCAGAACTACGACCGAATGCCCATGCAGTCGACTGCGGCCTTCAAGCCCGACGTGTCGTTCTTCAGGAACAAGACTAACCCCGGTGTGAAACCCTATCGGTTCATGGATGACATGACCTTCGTGGGTGTGCCACTGTTTGTGAGCGGCATCCTCATCAAAGGCAGCAAGAACGCCTACCGACAGAACTACGACGACGTGACCCACTCCAACACCCGACTGATGAAGTCGTTCAGCACGTCGATTGACAACTATTTGCAATACTTCGGACCGACCGCCACCATTGCGCTGAAGCTCGCCGGTGTCGAGGGCCGTTCCAGTTGGCCGCGCCTGTTGGCCAGCAGTGCCATGAGCTACGGGTTCATGGCACTACTGGTGAACAGCATGAAATATACGGTGAAGGAGATGCGCCCCGACGGTTCCACCCAGAACTCATGGCCCTCGGGCCACACCGCCACGTCGTTCGTGGGCGCCACCATCCTGCACAAGGAGTATGGCATGACACGCTCGCCGTGGTATTCGGTAGCGGCCTACACCACGGCCACGGCCACGGGCATCATGCGCGTGCTGAACAACCGCCACTGGGTGAGCGATGTGCTGTCGGGTGCCGGGCTCGGCATCCTCTCCACCGAACTGGGCTATGCGCTCTGCGACGTGTTCTTCAAGGAGAAGGGACTGCTGCGCAACGACCGCGAACAGGAGGACCGCCTGCCCTCGTTCTTCAGCATATCGATGGGCTTGGGGCTGGGTGTCCACTCCATGAACTTCACCCCCGACGACCTCATCTACAAGGAGGACCACAACAGCCTGTTCAACATCCACGACATGAACATCAAGTTCCACACGGCCACGACGGTCGACGTGGAGGGTGCCTACTTCTTCAACAACTATTTCGGCATTGGTGGCCGACTGCGCGTCAGGGCCATGACGGCCAGGCAGTTCGGCGACTACTCGTCGCAGATCACCAACGACGACCGTCGGCTGGAGAACGACCTCGTCAGCTTCTACCGCCAGGCCAATCCCGGCAGGACGGCTGAAGAGGTGAACGAGAAAATCATCATGATGCGCTCGGCCGAACGCGACATCGTCACCAAGAAGGACATCACCATCGTGAGCAACCACCTGACGGAGTTCTCCAGTTCGGTGGGCGGCTACTTCAACCTGCCCTTAGGCTCGCGCTTCGCCCTGGGCACCAAGCTGCTCATCGGGCGAAGCATCGTGCAGGAACTGGCCATCAACGCTAAGTTCAGCGGCAACGTGAAGACGATAGACTACCAAATGGAGGTGAACAACGGCAAGGTGACACGACTGGACATCAACAACGTGATGCCGACGGGAGAGACCTACAATGCAGACTGGGACTTCCTGACACTGGGGGGCAGCAACGAGACGACCTACGGCACGGGACTGTCGCTCACCTACCGCTACAAGTCGAACTTCGTATGGAAGGCCTTTGTCGACTACGACTACACGCGCAAGTATTTCACGCTGAAATACGACCCCTACCGTTTCATCAAAGCGGCCACTCCCAATCTGGAACAGATCTACATGGGCATGGGCGTGAGCATGTCGCCCTACGAGTTTCAGAAGCGGCAGAGCCTGAACATGATCACCATCGGCGGTGCCTTTGCCGTGGACTTCTAACGTGACACAAAAAACATATAAGTATGAACAAGAAAGCATTATTACTCATCGCCACGACAGCCTTGCTGCTCTCAGCCTGTGGCGGCAACTCGCGACGCGCCGAGATCGACGCACGCAAGGCAGCACTGAAACACAAACAGGACTCCAGTCTCATTGCCGCGCAACAGCGTCTGGCCGAGGTAGACAGTCTGCTGGAGGCGGCAAAGGTGGAGCACGACCGTCAACACGAGTGGGTGATGGCCCACAGCACCAAGCTCAACGAGCAGTCACCCGAGGTGCAGCGACTGAACCAGCTCCGCGCCCACCGCGACTCGTTGCAAGTGGAGTGGGAAACGCTCGGTGCCAAGATCAAGTACATTCGCAAGCGGCAGGCCGAGAGCGATTCCATCTACGGCGAAGGCTGAGCCCCCGGACATGAAAGAATCTGGAGAATGCAGAGGAAATATCGTCGGAATAAGTGTTCTATATAAAAAAGAACGGATTTTCCTTTGTTCTGCACTCGTTTTTTTGTACCTTTGCACTCAAATTTCGAAATTTACACATTATTATTTATGGCACAAGAAGACGTTTTTAAGAAAATCGTGTCGCATTGCAAGGAATATGGATTCGTGTTTCCCTCAAGCGACATCTACGACGGACTGGGCGCCGTGTATGACTACGGACAGAACGGTGTGGAACTGAAAAACAACATCAAGGAATACTGGTGGAAATCGATGGTACTGCTCCACGAGAACATCGTGGGCATAGACAGCGCCATCTTTATGCACCCCACTATCTGGAAAGCCAGCGGACACGTTGACGCTTTCAACGACCCCCTCATCGACAACCGCGACTCAAAGAAGCGCTATCGTGCCGATGTGCTCATTGAAGACCAGATAGCCAAATATGACGAGAAGATTCAGAAAGAGGTGGAGAAAGCTCGCAAGCGCTTCGGCGACTCTTTCGATGAAGCAAAATACCTGGAGACATCGCCCCGCGTGGCCGAGACAAAGCAGAAGCGCGACGCACTGCATGCACGCTATGCCGCAGCCATGCAGGGTCCAGACCTGGAGGAACTGAAGAAGATCATCCTCGACGAGGAAATCGTGGACCCCATCAGCGGCACGAAGAACTGGACCGACGTGCGCCAGTTCAACCTGATGTTCTCTACGGAGATGGGTGCCTCTGCCGACGGCTCGATGAAGGTCTATCTGCGTCCGGAGACCGCTCAGGGCATCTTTGTGAACTACCTGAACGTGCAGAAGACCGGTCGCATGAAGATCCCGTTCGGTATTGCCCAGATTGGCAAGGCTTTCCGCAACGAGATTGTGGCTCGTCAGTTCATCTTCCGTATGCGCGAGTTCGAGCAGATGGAGATGCAGTTTTTCGTACAGCCCGGCACTGAGCTGGAGTGGTTCCCCAAGTGGAAGGAGACCCGCATGAAGTGGCATCAGAACCTGGGCTTCGGCGCTGAGAACTACCGTTTCCACGACCACGACAAGCTGGCCCACTATGCCAATGCCGCTACCGACATCGAGTTCAAGATGCCGTTCGGCTTCAAGGAGGTTGAGGGCATCCACAGTCGCACCAACTTCGACTTGTCACAGCATGAGAAGTTCTCTGGCAAGTCTATTAAATACTTCGATCCCCAGACCAACGAGAGCTACACCCCGTATGTCATCGAAACCTCAATAGGTGTCGACCGCATGTTCCTTTCCATCATGTGCCATGCCTACGAGGAGGAGAAGCTGGAGAACGGCGAGACTCGAGTGGTGCTGAAGCTGCCCGCAGCCTTGGCCCCTGTGAAGCTGGCCGTGATGCCGCTGGTGAAGAAGGACGGTCTGCCCGAGAAGGCTCGCGAAATAGTGAACGACCTGAAGTTCCACTTCAATACACAGTACGACGAAAAAGACTCCATCGGCAAGCGCTATCGCCGTCAGGATGCCATCGGCACACCTTACTGCGTCACCGTCGACCACGACACGCTTGTAGACGGATGCGTCACGCTGCGCTTCCGCGATACGATGGAACAGGAGCGCGTGAAGATTGAGCAGCTGGCCTCGATCATCGAGGACAAGGTGAGCATCGCCAGTCTGCTGAAGAAACTGTAAATGGCGAATCATCAAGGACAAAGAAAAGTAAAACTGTAAAAACAAGGTAGAAAAGTGAAACGAAAGATGCTGAGACTGACAATCAATAATATGGTAAAAGGACTGGTAAAAGCTTTGCCTCTTTGCCTTTTTGCAATTTTACTTTTCTTTGCTTCGTGCGGCAAGGACGAGACACCAACCGTTGACGTCTACGAGAACTGGCAGCAGCGCAACGATGCCTTCATGGCTTCGCTCGAAGACTCGCTGAAAAACGGAACAGGGGCTTGGATGAAGCTGACAAGCTACTCGAAGACCCCTGGCAGCGAGAAGATCGGCGACTGCATCTACGTGAAAATTCTGGAAGAGAAGAAGCCCGGCGAGACGGAGAGCCCGATGTTCAACGATTCAGTGAGAATAAGCTACGAAGGCAGGCTCATGCCCACCAAGCAGCCACTGAACGGCACCAAGTTTGAGGACGGAAAAGTGTTCGACACCACCGTCTACGGCGCCTACGATGCCCGCACCAACGCCACCGTGCGCTTCAAGGTGTCGGGACTCGTCAACGGCTTTGCCACGGCCATGCTCCACATGCATCGCGGCGAGACGTGGCTCGTCTACATACCTTATTCGCTGGGCTATGGCTCTTCGGTGAGCAATAGCTTGATTCCCGCCTACAGCACGCTCATCTTCAAAGTGACGCTGCACGAATTTGCACGCGAGGGCAAGGCATTGCCCAAAGTCTAAAAAATACAGCCGTCTGAGAGCGGTTATTGTCTATCAAACGAACGCCTAATTGTGGAAGACACTAAACAGCAAGCACTACTGAGCAGCATCAACTATCCTGACGACCTGAGAAAATTGGGTGTCGACCAGTTGCCACAGGTCTGTGACGAACTGCGACAAGACATCGTACAGGAGCTGTCGGTCAACCCCGGCCATCTGGCCTCAAGTCTGGGGGTGGTCGAGCTAACCGTTGCACTGCACTATGTGTTCAACACGCCCGAAGACCGTATCGTCTGGGATGTGGGCCATCAGGCCTACGGCCACAAGATACTGACCGGACGGCGCGAGCAATTCAAGACAAACCGTAAGCTGAAGGGCATCAAGCCCTTCCCTTCGCCCGAAGAGAGCGAATACGACTCGTTCATCTGCGGCCATGCCTCAAACAGCATATCGGCTGCGCTGGGAATGGCCGTGGCTGCTCGTCACGGTCAAGAACAGGTAGCCAACAGAAAGGTGGTGGCCGTCATCGGCGACGGTGCCATGAGTGGCGGTCTGGCTTTCGAAGGACTGAACAACGTGTCGAGCTCGCCCAACGACATCCTCATCATCCTGAACGACAACAACATGTCAATCGACCTCTCCGTGGGAGGCATGAAGGAGTATCTGCTGGGACTGAGCACCAACGAGACCTACAATGCGCTACGCTTCAAGGCTTCGCAATGGCTGCGCGGCAAGGGACTGCTGCACGAGGACCGACGCAAGGGCATCATCCGACTGACCAATGCCATCAAGAGTGCCATTGCCCAGCAACAGAACATCTTTGAGGGCATGAACATACGCTACTTCGGACCTTTCGACGGACACAACGTGAAGGAGCTGGTGCGCATCCTGCGACAGCTGAAGGACATGAAAGGCCCCAAGCTGCTGCATCTGCACACGAAGAAAGGACACGGCTATGCCCCTGCCGAAGACTATAAGCCCATCTGGCATGCGCCAGGCAAGTTCGACCCAGAGACAGGACAGATTATCAAGGGCGACACGAAGAACCAGCCGGCCAAGTTTCAGGATGTCTTCGGTGAGACCCTGCTCGAACTGGCTCAGCAGAACGACAAGATCGTGGGCGTGACGCCTGCCATGCCTACGGGATGCTCGATGAACATCATGATGCAGGCCATGCCCGAAAGGACCTTCGACGTGGGCATTGCCGAAGGACATGCCGTGACATTCTCGGCTGGCATGGCCAAAGACGGACTGATTCCCTTCTGCAATATCTACAGTGCTTTTGCGCAGCGTGCCTACGACAACATCATACACGATGTGGCCATCCTGCGACTGCCCGTAGTGCTCTGTCTGGACCGCGCTGGACTGGTGGGCGAGGACGGACCGACCCATCACGGCGCATTCGACTTGGCCTTTCTGCGCCCCATTCCCAACCTGACCATCTGCTCGCCCCTGAACGAACACGAACTGCGCCGACTGATGTACACGGCACAGCTGCCCGACATGGGTCCCTTCGTGATTCGCTATCCACGCGGCGGCGGCGTGCTGAAAGACTGGCGCTGCAAGCTGACCCCCATCGAGGTGGGTACAGGACAGAAGCTGCGCGATGGCGAGGAAGTGGCCGTGCTGTCCATCGGCCCCATCGGTAACGACGTGGCCAGGGCTGTCGAGGGAACGAAAGCCGCTCACTACGACATGCGTTTCCTGAAGCCGCTCGACGAGAACATCCTGCAAGAGGTAGCCAGCAAGTTCCGTAAGATTGTCACCGTGGAGAACGGTGTGCGCAACGGCGGACTCGGCTCTGCCGTGCTCGAATGGATGAACGACCACGGCTATGCGCTGCCCGTAGTACGTATCGGTCTGCCCGACGAGTTTGTTGAGCATGGCACCGTGGCCGAACTTCAGAAGATCGTCGGCCTTGACACCGAGAGCATCCGACAGGCCATCACCTCATAGCCCTGCCCTACCCTCATAATTGAATCCGTGCGGTAGCAAACTCACTCTCAACTCTACACTAAAGAAAGCAGCGGTAGCAAACTCTACACTCTAAACACTCAACTCTACACTCTCATGAAGATAGTCATAGCCGGTGCAGGTGCCGTGGGAACCCACTTGTCGAAACTGCTTTCCACCGAGCGTCACGACTGCGTGCTCATCGACGACAACGAAGAGCGACTGGGAAACATAGACTCCAACTATGACATCATGGTCGTCAACGGACTGCCCACCAGCATCAAGACCCTGAAGGATGCCGGAACGGGGGGCGCCGACCTGTTTGTGGGGGTCACTCCCGAAGAGAGCACCAATATCACCGCTTCGATTCTGGCACATGCCCTGGGCGCCAAGCAGACCGTGGCACGAATCGACAACTACGAATATCTCTCAGCTGCCAACCAAGCTTTTTTCAAGAACCTGGGCATCGACTCGCTCATCTATCCAGAGGTGCTGGCTGCCGCCGACATCATCAACGGACTGAAACTGTCGTGGGTGCGACAGCGTTGGGACGTACACAACGGCGCACTGGTGCTGCTCGGCATCAAGCTGCGCGAGACGGCTGAGATTCTGAACCAACCCCTGAAGGACCTTTGCGGCCCCGAAGATCCCTATCACGTCGTGGCCATCAAGCGAGGCGACGACACCATCATTCCCGGCGGTCTGGATGAGTTGCACGTGCTCGACCTGGCCTACATCATGACCACTGCCGAGTATATTCCCTATATACGGAAGATTGTGGGCAAGGAGCACTATGCCGACGTGCAGAATGTGATCATCATGGGCGGCGGCAAGACTGCGGTAAGGGCGGCACTGACCATGCCCAGCTACATGAACCTGAAAATCATTGAGCGCGATGCCGACCGCTGCGAACGGCTGAACCAGCTGCTGGCCGAGACCGAGACGATGGTGATTCATGGCGACGGGCGCGACCTGGCCTTGCTGCAAGAAGAGAACATACAGAACACGCAGGCCTTCGTGGCACTCACGGGCAATGCCGAGACCAACATACTGGCTTGTCTGACGGCCAAGAAACTGGGTGTGAGAAAAACGGTGGCTATGGTGGAGAACCTCGACTACGTGTCGATGGCCGAGAGTCTCGACATCGGCACCATCATCAACAAGAAGACCATTGCCGCCAGCCACATCTTCAAGATGATGCTGCGGGCCGACGTGCGCAACCTGCGCTCGCTGATGATGGTAGACAGCGACGTGGCTGAGTTCGTGGCCACCGAAGACTCGAAGGTGACCCGCAAGCCGGTGAAGGAACTGGGACTGCCCTTCGGAGTGGCCATCGGTGGACTGGTGCGCGGCGACGAAGGCATACTCGTCAACGGTAACACGCAAATCAAGGCCGGCGACAGCGTCATGGTGTTCTGCCACAAACACCAGCTGGGCAAGGTCGAGAAGTTCTTCAAGAAACAAGGATTATTTGGTAATGGTTAAACATTTACCACTATTTCGCTAAGAAACCAATAGAGGAGGATTAAACAATTGGTAAACTTCCATATCATATCGAAAATCATTGGCTCGCTGCTCTTCATCGAGGCATTCTTCATGGCATGCTGCATGGGCATATCGTTCACCTTCCATGAAGACGACATCATGGCCTTCATCGTGTCCACGCTCTTCACCTTCGGCAGTGCCTTCCTATTCCTCTTCATGGGGCGCAGTGCGCAGAACACACTGAACCGCCGCGATGCCTACGTCGTGGTGACCGCCGCATGGGTCATCTTCTCGTTCTTCGGCATGTTCCCCTTCCTCATACATGGCAGCATCACCAGTCTGGCCGATGCCTATTTCGAGACGATGTCGGGCTTCTCCACCACGGGTGCCACCATCATCGACAACGTGGAGCAGCTGCCGCACGGCATTCTGTTCTGGCGCTCGCTGATGCAATGGATAGGCGGACTTGGCATTGTGTTCTTCACCATTGCCGTGCTGCCGTCGCTGGTAGGCGGCAGTGTCAAGGTGTTTGCTGCCGAGGCCACAGGCCCCATCCGTTCGAAGATGCACCCACGACTGAGCACCAATGCCAAGTGGATTTGGTCCATCTACATGCTCCTCACACTGGCTTGCATCGGCTCCTACTGGGCAGCAGGCATGAACTGGTTCGAAGCCACCAACTACTCGATGACGACCACAGCCACAGGCGGCTTCTCCATCCACAACGACAGCACCGAGCACTTCAACTCGGCCACCATCGACTATGTGTCCATCTTGTTTCAGTTCCTGTCGGGCATCAACTTCACCTTATTATATATTGCCATCTTCAAGCTGAAGATTGGCGCCTTGTTCAAGAACAGCGAGTTCAAGCTCTACATGACCGTGGTCATCGTGGCCACAGGCATCATCACCTATCTGCTCTTCACGCGCATGCACTACGGACTGGAACACTCGTTCCGCAGTGCGCTGTTTCAGGTCGTATCGTTCATGACCACCACAGGCATGTTCAACGACGATGCCGCCCTTTGGCCACACGTCACGTGGGTCATCCTGGGCATCGTAATGTATCTGGGAGCCTGTGCGGGCAGCACCAGCGGCGGCTTCAAGTGCATCCGCGGCGTGATGCTGCTGCAGGTGGTACGCAACAACTTCAGACAGATTCTGCATCCCAATGCCATCCTGCCCGTGAAGGTCAACGGCCAGAACATTCCGCAGTCCAAGCTGGTGTCGCTCTTCGCCTTCTTCACCCTCACCATCCTCATGGTCATCGTGACGGCCACGATCATGATCATGGCAGGCATCGACAACACCAATGCCATCACCATTGCGCTGAGCTGTGTCAGCAACGTGGGTCCATCGCTTGGCACCGAGATAGGCCCGGCCATGTCGTGGTCCATCTTGCCCGACTACATCAAATGGATTCTATGTCTGCTCATGCTCATGGGGCGACTGGAAATCATGACCGTGCTCGTGCTCTTCACCCGCGTTTTCTGGAAAGAGAATTAGGAAATTTTTTCGACCTGTGCGGTTGGAATCTATTGGTCTGAACCAATGAGTCCATCCCGATTGAACAGCAGCAAAGGTACCAACTGTTTTCAGCCTTGCCATGCTAAATTTGAACAAGCTAAAATTATGAATTTTCTTGACAAACACCCCTCTGAGAATCGCATGGAATTCACCAAACTGAAAGTCGCTTGCAAATATGCGAGTATTGGAAGAAGTTGTGCATCTCATTGATTTACAGTATGTTGCAAAACTTAGTTTCGCAAAAAGAACTATTTCCATTCATGAGACTTCGTCTTTCGAACAGCTCTAAGCGGCCTTCGTGCTGAGATTAGTATTGAATCAAAGTGGGTTTACAGCCACATCAAGCTGTGTTCTTACTTTAATCATCGTGTAACTAATGCTAAAACTCAGTTTGATATGGCTGTAAACCCACCATGATTCAATATCAATCACAAAACTGCCGATAAAACATGACGTGAGCACTGCGGTTTCCCGTTTCTAGAATGCCACTCTCCGAAGGTGCTTTTTTCTATGAATTATTTTGACAAAACACGGTGGTCCAGCCCAGTCGAATCTTATATACTTGTCCATTTATGATTCACCAATAACAATTAATGTAGGGGCAAAGTTAAATAAAAATGCAGAAACAATAAAGAAAAAGCTATGATAATGGTCAAAAAAGTTACGGAATGAAATAAAATTCTTCTTTCTTCATTCTTCGTTCTTCATTTTTTTATGTATCTTTGCAACATCATTTTCCAAAAACAGCGATAACAATATGGGAGGCTTTTTCGGTACTATATCAACCAAGGATTGCGTAAACGATTTGTTTTACGGAACCGACTACAACTCACATTTAGGCACACGGCGTGCAGGTCTTGTAACGTTCGATAAGGAAAAGGGATTCAATCGCAGCATCCACTCATTGGAGCGCGACTATTTCCGCTCCAAATTCGAGGACGAACTCGATCAGTTTGTAGGCTGCCAAGGTCTGGGCGTCATCAGCGACACCGACCCGCAGCCTATTATTGTAAACTCGCATTTGGGGCGCTATGCCGTAGTCACCGTGGCAAAAATCAACAATCTGCGCCAGATTGCCGATGAACTGCTGTCGCAACGCATGCACCTGAGCGAGATGTCGGCCAACAACATCAACCAGACGGAACTCGTGGCCCTGCTCATCAACATGGGCAACACGTTCGTCGACGGCATCAACCTGGTCTACCAGAAGATAAAGGGGTCGTGCTCGATGCTCATACTCACCGAAGACGGCATCATTGCCGCACGCGACTTTCTGGGTCGCACGCCCATCGTGATAGGCAAAAAGGAGGAAAAGAGCGAGAAACGGCTGCAAAACGGCGAGCTGGTGAAATGGAATCTGTCGTCATACGCAGCCTCGAGCGAATCGACCAGCTTCCCCAACCTGGGCTACAAGGTGGTGCGCGACGTGGGTCCGGGAGAGGTTGTCCGCCTGCGTGCCGACGGAATTGACGTGCTGCAACCAGCCTTTAAGCGCTGCCAGATATGCTCCTTCCTGTGGGTCTACTACGGATTCCCCGCCTCCTGCTACGAGGGTATCAACACCGAGGACGTGCGCGAGAAGAATGGTTGCATGATGGGCGAGAAGGATAATGTAGAGGCCGACTTGGTGTGCGGCATACCCGATTCGGGTGTGGGCATGGCACTGGGCTATGCCACGGGGGCCAAGATTCCCTATAAGCGTGCGGTGCTGAAGTACACCCCCACATGGCCACGCTCATTTACACCGGGCAACCAGAGCCGCCGAGACCTTGTGGCAAAAATGAAGCTCATACCCAATGAGGCCATGCTGCGCGGCCAGCGCGTCGTGTTCTGCGATGACTCCATCGTGCGCGGCACTCAGTTGCGCGACAATGTGAAGGAGTTCTTCGAAAACGGAGCCAAGGAGGTGCATGTGCGCATCTCGTGTCCGCCACTCGTCTATGGCTGTCCGTTCATCGGCTTCACCAGTTCGAAAAGCGACCTGGAACTGATCTCCCGGCGGATTATTCGCGATTTTGAGGGCGACGACAAGGCAAAGCTCGACAAATATGCTCAGGCTGGTACGCCTGAATATGAACGAATGGTCAACGAGATTGCTCGTCGACTGGGACTCACGTCGCTCAAGTTCGCAACACTCGACGACCTCATAAAGGCCATCGGACTGCCCAAGTCGGATGTGTGCACCCACTGCTTTGATGGCAGCAGCTACGACCAGTCAAAGGGCGACGGCGAGTTCTTCGGCTAAAGTTCTCAACTTACCTAATATAAATATCCGTTGCATGTAGTCGTCGACCGACACCATGCAACGGATATTTCATTTTGCACTGGGAAAATATTTAGTCTTTCTTTGCGGGCAATAAAAGCTTTTTATACTCTTCTGGCGAGTTCAGCAACCGAACGGCCTCACGCAACTGGCGGTCGTAGGCCAGGCCTGCACGAAGCGCACCCGCCTGATAGTGGTAGGCACCGATGATGTCGAGCTCCAGCATCTGCATAATGGTCTTCTTGTGCTTGTCCAAGTCGCTGGCCACATCGTGCTTCAGCTTGGCCGACAGTGCATCGAAAGCCTCTTTTGCATCGTCATAGTAGCCCTCGAACTTTGCCGTCTTCACCAGCTCGTCAAACTGCTTGCGCGAAACTGGGTCATACGTGAAGCCGCTGTCTATGACGCGCTGACGGAATGACTGATAGTCGGCATCGGTCAGGTGGAACTTCGTGGGATCGTCACCGATAGAAGGATGGGTGGCAATGTAGTCAACCACATAGTCGAACATCACCTCGGTAGAGTCGAGTCCGCCCACCGACAGATAGTAGACGATGTTCGGCACGGTATCGGCCTTCACCTCCACATCGGGCTTGATGCCTCCACCGTCGCGCACCTCGCGCCCTGCACGGGTGTAGAACACATGGGTGAGCGAGTCAGGCACACGGTCGCCATACCGACTGCCCTCCTCTCTACGCTTCTTGTAGTTGATGGCCTGAATGCAACGGCCACTGGGAATATAGTATTTCGAGGTGGTAATCTTGATATTTGTGTTATAGGGCAGGTCGAGCGGCAACTGCACCAGACCTTTGCCATAGGTTCGCGTGCCTACGACGATGGCACGGTCGAGGTCCTGTAGCGCACCCGAAGTAATCTCGCTGGCAGAGGCCGTCTCGCCGTTCACCAGCACAACCATCGGCATCACCGTGTCGATAGGCTCCAGACGGGTCTTGTAGGAGCGACTGGCCTGGCGCACCTTGCCGCGGTTCTCTACCACCAACTGCTCCTTTGGCACCCACAGGCTCACAATGTCGACTGCCTCCATCTCACTTCCTCCGCCGTTGCCACGCAGGTCGAACACCAATGCCTGAGCACCCTTCTGCTTCAACTCGATGAGCGCATTGCGCACACTACGCGCACAACCTTCTGTAAACTGGTTCAAGTTGATGTAGCCTATCTTCTGGCCCTTCGCCGCCTTAGGCTCACCGTCCTCTTCCACCCACTGGCCTCTTCTCACGTCACTCGTCTCACCGTTGTCAGGCCGCAGTCCACCTTCGTCCAGAATACCATAGTAAGGCAGTTCGGGCAACTTGATATTGCGACGCGTAATCTTCACCTTGAGCTCCTCGCCTTTCACATTCTTCTCTTTCGACGACTGCCCAGGCTGGGGGCGCAACACCTTCAGCACGAAGCTCGTGCCAGCATCGCCGCGCAAATGCGACGACACATACTGCGTGTTCTTGTCGGTCATCACAGAGTCGTCGATACTCAAAATAATATCGCCCTTCTTCAGACCGGCCTCAGCCGCAGGCATACCCGCGTATGGCTCGTCGATTACAACGCGCTTGCGTCCTGAATGATACTTGATAATCGAGCCGATGCCCGCATACTTGCCCGTAATCATCTGCTGCAGTTCCTTCGTCTCGCTCTCTGGATAATAGTCGGTGTAAGGATCCAGCGAGCGCATCATGCCTTTGATGCCCGCCGTGATGGTCTGTCCTGGGTCCAGCGTGTCTACGTAGAAGAGGTCCAGGTTGCGATAGACTGCATTGAAAATGTCGAGATTCTTTCCCACTTCCAGATTGTGGTTCTTTGCCTGAGGCGACTGATTTTCCTGAGCCCCTGCCAACGAAGGGATCAGGACCATCAGCAAAACGATGATGCTATGTTTCATTATTCTTGAGTTTTTTATTCTTCACATCTTGGCTCGGCCATCCATGAGATTATCACGACACAAACGTCGACATGTATCCTTCAGCCGAAATATCTTATGCAAAATTACATTTTTACAATGTAAAACAGTATCTTTTCATCGAAAAATTGCATTATTTTTTATTTTCCTTGATTTTTTTTGCCAAAATATTTGCATAATCCAAAAAAACGCCTTACCTTTGCACCCGCAATCAAGAAAACGAGAGCACAATGCTTCAGTAGCTCAGTTGGTTAGAGCACCTGACTGTTAATCAGGGGGTCGTTGGTTCAAGCCCATCCTGAAGCGCCACATAAAAGACTGAAAATCAAGGAGTTACGAGCAATCGTAACTCCTTTTTTCATGTTCAGATTTTAACCTGTGTACACCTGGTGTACACGCAGACGCTGGTTTCAGCGCAGAAAATTTGACATCGTTGACTATCATAGGTCTTAATCTGATACCTTATTTATATTATAGTTTCAGGCGGATTCTACGTATTTTGAGCCTCTTTCCAAAAGTTAAATAATTCAAAATCGGGATTTCCTGCCGTCTCAAAAGCCCAAAAGAATCCTTTAGAATGATTGATTTGAGGATATTTGAAGCAATCTTTAAGCATATTATTCACGCACTAAAAAAAGAATGTCTATGATACTTATTTTTCTCCCAATTAAAGCTATAATCTGCCAAATATACATTCAAACAAAAGAGAACCGCCAACAAACCTCAAACTATTGCGATGCACCATAAGGGGCGACCTTTTTGAGTGTGACGGCTCTCTTTTGAGAGGCATTTCTAGTGATTCTGCCTTATATCTGCCTGAATAAGTCTGGCTCAACCACTTCTTTCTTGCTTTTTCTTCGTTTCTGCATAGGTGAGAGTGACCATCCAAATTCCTTCAGATTCTCTTATAGACCTTCGTGCCACTCTTGAACTTGGGCTGCTGCTCCTTCTCTTGAATGACCTGCATCACCTGAACGTAACTGTCTGAGCATTCTTTGGCTTCCAATCGAATCTGGCGCATATAGTAGATGACTTCATCCTCATCCAGATAACGAGCCAACAGAGCCTGCACAGCGTATTCCTGCTGGTCTTGTGGGCATCCGTACCACATATTGGCGTGAAGCCGCTGCATGGCTGTCATCGGCTTGGGTTTCTCATCTACCCGATGCTCTTCAAAAGGATCGAGAGGCAAATCACCTTTCTGCCAGGGCAGCGCATTCCCCTGCTTTGGGTTATCTTTCGTGTAGATATAGACGACTATCGACAACACTTTACCGCCACGGCCTTTCTTTGCACCCTCCTGATAGTCGAACCACAAGTTAGAGAAACCGTTGCTGTAGAGGTCATAAAGCTCCTTCTGAGCCACTTCAAGGATATTCTGCTTGATGTCCTTGTAGTTCTGGTAGGAGGCAGGCGTAATGATTCGCTTGGTTCTTGCATCCCTCACCTCCTCCAGATTGAATATACGACGGAACACGTCCATTTGAAAGGGTATCACCCGCTTCTTATACATATTGCCTAGTGCTTCCTCGGCAGGATCGCTGTAGCGGAAGTCCCCGCAGAACTGACTACACAGTTCATAGAACTTCTGTGTGTACTTGGAGCGCAGCAGCATAGCCGTTCCAAGGTCGAAGGTAGTAAACGACTTCGAAATGTCTATCAGATAAGGCATAATTTCAGGCGACACACGTACATCATACAATTTAGTCTCAGTATTATAGAAGAAGGTATCTACC
>CACXXD010000083.1 GCA_902771445.1 uncultured Prevotellaceae bacterium | reverse complement strand
AACTGAGTTTTAGCATTAGTTACACGATGATTAAAGTAAGAACTCAGTTTGATATGGCTGCAAACCCACTTTGATTCAATACTAATCTCAGCACGAAGGTCGCTTAGAGCTGTTCGAAAGGCGAAGTCTTATGGAGAGAAATAGTTCTTTTTGCGAAGTTGGATTTTGCAACGCACTGTAAATCAATGGTATGCGCAACCCCTCTCAATACTCGCATATTTGCAAGCGACTTGGCATTTGGTGAATTTTATGCGATTCTCAGAGGGGTTGTTGTCAAGAAAATACATAATTCAAGTAGTGCGGAAGCGTAGACAAAAAACAGAACGCAGAGATGGGGAGGGCATATAGAATTACTTGATTTGAGGGATTGGCCGTTATTTTATCTTCGGCTTCAGTTCGTCGGGCGAGTCGTTGGTGAACATGTTGACTGGCGGGGCCTGCTTGGTGAAGAAGTGGCCGACGACTTCGGGCGATAGCTGGATGGCGGGGGCGAAGTCGCTGCTCTGCATGTAGCGCAAGATGGCCTGGCGCATCTGACGGGCTACATGACGGTGCTCGAGATCGCGGCTGATGTCCATCGTGGTCATGAGCAGACGGCCTTTGTCTACACGCGCTTCGATCAGCATGCCCAGTTTGCGACTGACGTGCCAGGTGTCGATAGGCTGGATGGGCGGCTGATAGCTGGCGGGCAGCTCCATGAGGTTCATCACCTGTGCCTTGTTGAGCAGCTCCCACCAGTTCAGGTTGGACCAGTTGTCGGTGGGGAAGTCGTACTTGAAGAGCGGATGCTGCTTGTCGATGTAGGCACCCGTGGTGTGTGGGGGGCGCATCTTGAACCACGACGTATTCCAGAACACGGGCAGATAGGTCTGCTTCACGTCGCTGCCCAGTGTCACCTTTCCTGCGGCGGTGAGCAGCACGCTGCCTCCCTTCTTCAGTGTCTTGAGTGCCTTGGCATCGAGCGTGTCGGCTATGTATATATTCGAGTCATCCGCGTCGGCTGTCTGTGACGGATATACCCAGAAGTCCCAGTGGTTCTGAATCCTGCCCGACAGTTGTACGGCGAGTGTCAGCTTGGTGGGGTGGGTGATGGAGTCGAGCGGCATGACGATGGTGCCCAGCTGTATGTTCTTGCCGATGGGTACGGTGCCAGTGAACAGCAGGCCGTTGGCAATGAGCTGCTGATGCTCGTTCTCTGTGATTGAATAGGTGACGTTGAGATGCGACAAGGCCGTGCTGAAAGCATTGTAGAGTTCGACAGGCACGCTCAGCGTGTCGGCATTGGTGTAGACAAAGCGAGGGAAACGAGCCAGAGGAACGAGCAGATTGCAGAATTCGCGCCACTGTACGGGCGTGCAGTAGCCCTTTTCGCGCCAGAACACGCTGAGCACACCTGTCAGGGCCGTGCCTTGTCCGCTGTAGTCGTTGAGTCCGAGGAGCTGGAAGCCGGCATAGTCTTTGGTGCGCAGGTTGCGCTCAATCTCGTATTTGTAGCACAATGTCTGCAAGTTTCCGCTGGCATGAAGGAACTTCTCGCCCATGTCGGCCATGCTGTTGTCGCGCAAGAGGTCGCTGAATATCTCGAAGTTGCGAGCCTTGTAGACACCCGTGTACTGCGGAATCTCCTTGAAGTCGGGGAAGGCGCACCACTGTCCTTTCTCGTGGGTGACGATGGGCGACTGGTTGGGTTCGCTGCCCTTGTAGTTGCGAGGAAACTCAATGCCGCTGTAGTAGTCGTCGTCGCTCGACGGCGCCCGTCTGTTCCATTCGTCCAGTCCGCGTGCTCCGCCCTTGACGTGATACTGAGAACCGTCGTCCCATGCCCAGCCGCCTCCGACCGATGCGCCTGCATAGATTTTCGTGGGGTCGTATTTCTTCATCTCCTTCACCCAGTCGTTGCAGTAGCTCACCCAGTCGCCGGCAGGCTCGTTGCCAGCAGCCATCATGACGAAGGAGGGGTGATGGCCGTACTCGTCGATGATGCGCTTCGACTCGTCCAACAGGTATCGGTCAATCTTCATGCCCCGGCGCAACTTCACCCCATGATTGGGCCACGACGGCCCTTCGGGCTGCAGGTAGATGCCCACCTGGTCGGCAGCGGCGAAGGCTGCTTCAGGCGGACAGTAGCTGTGGAAGCGCACATGGTTGAGACCGTACTGCTTGCATTTGCGGAAGATGCGCAGCCACTCCTGTTCGTCGGTGGGAGGATAGCCCGTCAGGGGGAAGCAGCAGTTTTCGACGGTGCCGCGCAGGAAGAGCGGACGGTTGTTGATGTAGAGCTGTCGCCCCTTGATGTCGATGTTGCGCAGACCAAAGCTGGCCTCGTAGATGTCGTCGCCAGCCTCGACCGTCAGCAGATAGAGGTTGGGATAGAACTCGTCCCAGAGTTGCGCATCGTTGCCCAGATTGACCACGAACTTCTTCTTGCTGCCCAGTGCCTCCTTGATGACACCAGCCATCTTGCCGTGCTTGCCGTTGAGTGGGCGCACGCTGACGGCGACGTAATATTCGAAATCGGGCATGAGACGTATGCCGTCCACGTGGTTCTCCAGTTCCACCTCGACGGTCACCTTCTTGTTGGTGGCATCGGGGAAGAGCCTCACGTGCTTGATGTTCAGATTCTTCCATTGAGCCTGCAGTTCGATGCGGCCCACAATGCCGTTCCAGTTGCCTTGTGTCTGATCGGTCACGGAGTGCGAGTCCTGTCCCACGCACACATTCTCAATGCCGTTGTAGACGCGGATGCTGATGTCGTTGTGCTCGCCGAACTTAATATAGGAGGTGACATCGTAGCGGTGAGGGGTCGAGAGACTCATCTGCCGTCCCACCTCGTTGCCGTTGACGTAGACCTTCGTCTCGATGTGGGGCCGCTCCAGGAAGAGTGTGACGCGCTGGTCGTTCCAGCTTTTTGGTACGTAGATGGAACGGTGATACCAGGCAGCGCCGATGTAGTGCTTCTCAGGAGTGAGAAAGAAGGGGAACTTGATGCCGTTCTCTTCCGCGTCAGCCTTGTCGGCCAGCGGTTTCTCCATGCGATATTTCGCCATGTAGGGGTTGAAGTAGAACGACGAGTCGTAGAGTGAGCCCGTCCACTGCGTCTTCACGCTCACCGGGTCGCCCTTGTCGTTGGTCAGCATCGAGCCGGGCAGCATCACGTAGTCGTGATAGTCGTTGGGCATGCTGAGGGTGGGGTCTTCGGGATCGCCCATGCGGAAGTCCCAGGCTCCCTCCAACGAGATGATTTGCTGTGCAGACACGCTGCCAGCCACGATACAAGAAATGATAAGTGATAAACTAATCAGCCAGCGTTTCATATTCTAAATTCTTTATTAGTCTCTGTTTATGATCTCTACTTTCACGACTGCTTCGCCCGCAGTCTTGTCAGCCTCGCGAGGCAGATAGATGGGCGCGTCGGGCTGCAAGGGCAGGATGCGCAGTTCAAGTTCGGTTGCATCTTCGGGCAATCGCCACAAGCCGTAGTAGAACGGTCGGCCATAGTAGAAGTTGTCGGCTATCAAATGGCCGTTGAGATAGAGCCGGGCGCAGTCGCCACGATAGGCAATGCTGAGCAGGCGCTTGAACTTCGTGATGGCCTCCTTGGGAACCGTAATCTTATAGACGGCAGCTTGCTGCCAGTCGCTCTCGCTCGGTGCCTCGGCCACCTTGGCCCGTCCTTTCTTTATTGTGCGCAAAGTGCCAGCTTCTTTTATCTTCGTACACGTTGCCCCCAAGCCAATATCCTCATGGGGTATGGCCGTGAAGAAAAGAAGCTGAGCATCCTGTTGGGTCAGCAGGTATATATTATTATAAATAGGTGTATCTGTACCCTTCGGTTTCACGTTCTTCAGAGTCTTGCCGTTCTGAAGGGCTATGGTGGTGGGAATGCCCTGCACTTGCATCATGTAAATCTTGCCGTCGCGCTTGGCCACAAGCTGTGCCGTGGCGTATTTGATGCCGTCGATGTTGACAGGAAAGATGGCCATGCAACCCGCAGGAACCGTTAGTTTGGGCAGCTGAATGTCGCAGGCCTTCAACAGTATGTTCTTTTTGGCGGTGAGGGCATGCAATCGCTCGTAGTTGTTAATGAAAATGAAGCCTTGGCCGTTGGCACTTCTCACAGCCCAGCGCAGGCCCGTGTCTTCGCCTCTCTTCAGATCCTGATTGGCTGGAAACGTGGCCTCCATCGGGGCCAGCAGTTCACCATAGTCTTGCATGAAGAGATGCAGGGGGCGCAATCGGTAGTAGCTGGGATAGGGCTGTCCGAACTCGCCCAGCGGCGCCTGAAAGTCGTAGGTACACACAGGCAGGTCGTTGTTGGCCGTGCCGGGCGAAGTCTGTACCTCGTTCAGTGTGTTCAGCTTGCCTTCGGGATTGGTTCCACCGTGGTACATGTAGTAGCCCAGCAGATTTGAGCCAGACCCCAGTTTGACAAGTGCCATAGAATAAGCATCCTCGGGATAGATGAACGGTCGACGATGATAGGCCGCAACCATGCCGCCGCCCAGTTCGCAGGTGAAGTAAGGGTAGTCCTCGTCGCCCTTGTCGACCTTTGCCTCCTGTTTGCCCAGCAAGTCGGTGCCGATGGCAGTCGACGAGCGGAAGCCTTTGAAATTGAAAGCCTTGTAGTAATTGCCCACACCCTCTTTCGTATCCTTGTCCCAGAAGCCGTCGGCATAGTCGCCGTAGAGGGGCAGCATCTCGCCGAATGGCACGGGCTTAGTTAGGGCAGGCCAGCCGGTGCGGGTGTAGAAAGGAAGGTCGAAGCCTATTCGCAGTGCCATCTTTTTCAGCGCCATCAGGTAGTCGCCTGAGCCACGGTATTCGTTGTCGAACTGCGCAGCGATGACAGGACCGCCGTCTTTCCATTGCAGACCTTGCACCTGAGTGAAAATCTGTCGGTAGAGTCGTTCGGTGTAGCTTAGAAATGTCTTGTCTTGCGAGCGCATCTTGCAGCCTTTCTGGAACAACCAGTCGGGCAGGCCTCCGTTTCTCACTTCGCCATGACAGAACGGCCCCAGCCTGAGCACCACTGGCATCTGTTCTTGTTGGCACACTTCGAGAAACTGTCTTAGCGAACGCTGACCGTCCCATCTGAAGATGCCCTCTTCCTCTTCCACGTGGTTCCAGAATACGTAGGTGGCCACTATCGTCACGCCGCCCTCCTTCATTTTCTTCACCTCTCGTTGCCACTCGTCGGCAGGAATGCGTGAGTAGTGTACTTCGCCCATCACGGGACAGACGCGCTTGCCGTCGATCAGCAGACTGTGACGGTCCCACGTTACGGGCTTGCCAAAGTCGGCAGCCCATGCAGCCACTCCCATCCATAGGGATAGTCCGACTGCCAGCAGTGTTCTCATGTTCATCATTCGTTTGATATTTGTTCGTATTTTAGTTTAGCAAGAATTGGCTCCCTCGCACTGTAAAGGGAGTGCCATCGCTTGCAAATATACGAATAATTATCATATTTTGCCTCGCGATAGACTTACAAAGTGTGTCAGATGTCAACGAATTTTGTTTTTTTTGCTTTAAAAAATGCATGTCAGCATCTTTTGGAAGCTGACATGCGTGTAAGTAACCGTTAAAGAATAACTTAGTACGAATAGAAGTTACAGCCCATATCATAGGCTTGTTCCTTTGCTTTCTATGATATGGCCTTGAGCCTTTTCGAGGCTTACTTCATGAATCATAGGGCTTCAATTTCCTTGATGGTTATGCCTGTGTACTTTGCAATCAGTTCAAAAGGCAGGCCATCGGCTTTCATCTTGCGAGCTGTGTCAATCTTTTGCTGTTCTGCTTTAGCTTTGGCCTTAGCTTCTGCCTCTTCTGCTTTAGCTTCTGCCTCTTCTGCCTTAGCTTCTGCCTCTTCTGCTTTAGCTTTGGCTTCTTCTACAATTGCTTTGGCTTCGGATTGGGCCTCTTTTATCTTTTCTTCCGCTTTTTCTTCTAACTTTTTGATAGCTTCTTCCACTCTTTTGTTGGCTTCTTCCACTCTTTTGTTGGCTCTTTTGTTGGCTTCTTCCTCAGCCTTCTGCTTTATCTCCTCTTCGTATGTCCGTTGGGTGCTGACCCTGTCCCAGAATTTGTCGTAAGCCCTCATCTCCTCATCGCTGAAAGCAGCTATTTCTACAATTTCGAGCGCTTGGTTCACCTCGGCATTTTCCTTTAATTCAGCCGGAACCTCTTTGGTGTTCTCATTGATTTCTGTGAGGAAACGAAGCCAAAGTACCTGCATCTTTCGCTCGCCGAAGCTCTGTGGCTTGAACTTTGGCAGCTCCACAAAGATGAGATGAAGGCCGTCAATCACTCTGTCGGTGTATTTGTCATGTACAAGATGATAGTAGTGGTAGTAATCATCCACATCCTCCAGAAATATTGCATTGACAAAGTTCAGCGCATAGACAGGTTGAAGACCAGAATACTTCATTCCTTTTGCTGTCTGTGCCACGTATGCCTTGGATGCATTGAGCAGTACGCGCTTCTTGAACGATTCCGTCCACGACATCTGCATCTCGACAATGAACTCGCGCTTCTTGTTGTCCTTGCAGCATACGTCTACGATGCTATATTTTTCTGCCTCCGTTCTATCGGGTATTTTCTCAGCAGGCCAGTATTCGATGCTCTCCACCCACTCGTCGTCCTTCAGGGGCAGAAGGGCGTTAAGCAGACTGATAACGAGGTTCTTGTGCTCGCCGAATATCTTCTTGAAAGTCAGGTCGGCTTTCGGGTCTAAGTACTTTGCCATAATCTTGTCTTTTGAATTCTGCGACAAAGATACAATATTTTTTGCAAAACTGTTCATCTTTGTCCTACCTTTTATCAATACAAACGAAGAACTGGCCAAACGCTCCTTGTGCCACGATGCCGTTGATGCCTTGAGCTGTCCTTAAAAAAAACGCCGGGAATCTCTGGCAGAGAGTCTCGGCGGATATTATAGGCTTTTGACTAATAAAGCTTATCGCTTGTCTTGCACGCCATAGCGAATCCACTCCTCTTGCGGATAGTAGCCTTTGATGGCCTTCTTCTTGTCGCTGAACTTCTCTTTTACTGAAGTCATGATTTCGTTGCAACGCTTTACCTTTTCCGACAGTTCGGCACGTGTCACGTCGCATTCGTCGTTGGCTTTCTTCAGTTCGCTCAGCTCAGCTTCCATTTGGTTCAGTTCCTCCTCGTTGAATCCTTTATCGCGCAGACCCTCGATGTTCTTGCGAATACCTTCAATGAGCACGTGGCTCTTCTCAATCTGTAAATCAATAGTTTTTGACATAAGAATTTGTTTTTAAGTGAATGATTTTCACTACAAATTTACGAAAAAAACGCGAAAATCGTATCTCATGAGAGGTACGATTTTCAGGTTTTTTAGCCTGTAGAGGGGCTATAGTTTACAAATTTTAGGACTCTCGGTTAGCCGTTGATAGCATCGAATGACTCTTGTTCGCCCACCACCCAGATGATGTCGCCTTCCTGGAATTTGCGGTCGGGCTTGAAGGGCGAAAGATTCTCTTCGCCTTCTTCCAGACCAACCACCATGATGCTATAGACACGGCGGATGCCGCTTTCTTTCAGCGTCTTTCCTATGAACGGACTGTTGCGGTCGATGATGAGCTGTCGCAGTTTCATCTCGCGCTTCTCCATTTCAGGGTCTTCGCCCAGCACCTCTTCGTTGATGGCTTTGCTGAGTGCTGACAGCTGCTCGTCGCTGCCGATGACTTGCAAGCGGTCGTAGGGGAAGATGACGTAGTCGCCGTCGGGAATGTTCAGTCGGAAACCGCCACGCAGGATACTGCTCACATGAACGCCATACTTCTGGCCAAGATTGAGCTGCCGCAGCGTCTGTCCCATCCATGTAGAGTTGCCTGGCACGTCGAGTTCGGCAATATGAATATCGCGGTCGAGCAGTTTCCCCTCGTAGAGCGGTCGTTTTCTTCCGCTCACCTGTGCCTCGATGTCGCGAGAGCGCAGGTTGTTGATGAACAGGCGTTCCATCAGGATGCTGTTGCGCTTGATGCGTTTCGAGAAGATGATGAACAGCACGACGATGATGCCCATCGTAATCATGAGTGCGGGAGCAAAGTGCGACAAGTGGTTGCATATATAGAAAATGTAGGCAACCGCAATCATGGCTCTCACCAGAATCGTGAAGATCAGGGGCGGACGGTTGCGGTTACTCTCTTTCCAAAGGGCTTTCCACTCCTCGCTTCGGTTCTTCTTCATCACCATTGCGCGTAGGAACGGGGCAATGAAAACGATGGTGAGCACACCTGTGAGCACGTTGGCATACCAGCCACTGGGCAGCATTTGCTGAACGACGGGTAGCACGAAGGTGAACATCAGTGCGATGGTGGCTGTGGTCAGAATGCTGTAGATGACGGTGTTGACGGTCATCTGCGTGAGCAGCGACTTCCAGTTGCTCTGGTCCTGCGTGTCAGGATGACTCATCGACAGGTGGTTGAGTGTGCGAATGAGGCGCGAGGGCAGTTTCTTCTCCAGGGCATTATAAGCCGGTGTGGCGAACCGTATCATGTAAGGTGTGAGAAAGGTTGTTATGACGGATACGGCCACCACGACCGGATAGAGAAAATCACTGATGACACCGAGCGAAAGGCCCAGCGATGCGATGATGAACGAGAACTCGCCTATCTGCGCCATAGAGAAGCCGCAACGCATGGCCGACTTCAGCGACTCGCCGCCCAGCATGAACGAGAACGAACCGAAGATGCTCTGGCCTATCAGGATGGTTAGGACAAGGGCGATGATAGGCAGTGCGTATTTGACGATGATGACAGGATCGACCAGCATGCCTACCGACACGAAGAAGATGGCGCCAAACAGGTTCTTCACGGGTTCCACCAACTTCTCAATGCGTTCGGCTTCGACGGTCTCAGCCAGGATGCTGCCCATGATGAAAGCACCGAAGGCCGACGAGAAGCCCACTTTGGTGGAGAGTACGGCCATTGCGCAGCACAGGCCCAGCGAAACGATAAGCAGCACTTCGGCATTGATGAGCTTGCGCACAGACCGCAGGAACAGAGGCACGGCGGAGATGCCCACCACCAGCCAGAGCACCAGGAAAAAGCCAATCTTGATGATACTGCCCAGCATCTGTCCCCCATCTGGATTAGAGCCGCTGGCGATGGCCGACAGCATGACCATCATGACGATGGCAAGGATGTCTTCGAGTATCAGCACCGACATGACCAGTCCTGTGAACTGCTGTTGCCGCAGGCCAAGGTCATCGAATGCCTTATATATAATAGTGGTGGAACTCATGGCCAGCATACCGCCCAGGAAGATGCAGTCCATCTTGGGCCAGTTGAAGGCATAGCCCACACAGACACCCAGCATCGACATGAAGAAGATGATGCTGATGGTCGATATGATGGGCGAAGCACCCATCTTCAGAATTTTCTTGAAAGAGAAGTCGAGACCCAACGAGAACAGCAGGAACATGACACCGATGTCGGCCCATAGGTGGATGTTGTTTACGTCGACAACACTGGCCGTATAGGGCATGTGGGGCGACACAAGGAAGCCTGCCATGATATAGCCCAGCACCAGTGGTTGTTTCAGATGTTTGAAAATGAGGGTCACAACACCTGCCACCACCAGAATGAGGGCAAGGTCTTCAACCAACGGGGCAACGCCTTCCATACGCCTTATCTGTTAGCTGTTAGTTCACAAATCTTTACGACCACATTCATGGCTTTCTCCATCGACTGTATGGAAACAAACTCGTATGGACCGTGGAAGTTGACACCACCTGCAAAGATGTTGGGGCAGGGCAGACCCATAAACGAGAGCTGAGCACCGTCGGTACCGCCTCGGATGGGCTTCACCTTAGCCGTCACGCCCACCTCCTGCATGGCTTTCAGCACCAGGTCGATGACGTGCATCTGTGGGTCAATCTTCTCTTTCATGTTGTAGTATTGGTCGTTCACCTCAGCCGTCACCGTGCCGTCGCCGTATTTCTCGTTCATGCGACTGGCACACCGCTTAACGAAGCGTTTGCGAGCCTCGAATTTCTCGCGGTCGTGGTCGCGAATGATATACGACAGCTTGGCCAGTTCGGTGTTGGTCTGCATGCCTATCAGATGGTAGAAGCCCTGATAGCCCTCGGTGGTCTCTGGTGTCTCGGCTGCGGGCAGCATCGAGGCAAACTCTACGGCCAGACGGTTGGCGTTCACCATCTTGTCCTTTGCATAGCCTGGATGTACGCTCACACCCTTGATGCTGATCTTTGCACTGGCTGCGTTGAAGTTTTCGTACTCCAGTTCGCCCACGTCGCCGCCGTCCATCGTATAGGCCCAGTCGCATCCGAACTTCTTCACGTTGAAGTGGTGGGCGCCCATGCCTATCTCCTCGTCGGGATTGAAGGCCACGCGAATCTTGCCGTGCTTCACCTCCTGATGGTCGCGCAGGTAGCACATGGCCTGCACAATCTCGGCTATGCCGGTCTTGTCGTCGGCGCCCAGCAGTGTGTGGCCGTCGGTCACGATGAGGTCTTCGCCCACATGGGCCAGCAGCTCAGGAAACTTGCGTGGACTCGACGTGATGCCCTCGCTCAGTTCAATCTCCTTGCCGTCGTAGTTCTTCACGATGCGTGCCTTGATGTCGGCGCCCGAGCAGTCGGGCGATGTGTCGTAGTGGCTGATGAAGCCTATCGTAGGTACGGCCTTGTCGGTGTTGGCAGGCAGAGTGGCATAGATATAGCCTTTCTCGTCCATCTCTACGTCTTCGAGTCCTTCGTCCTCCAGCTCCTTTTTCAGATATTCAGCAAAAACGAGTTGCTTGGCAGTGCTTGGCACGCTCTGGCTGTCTTCTGCTGACTGCGTGTCGAA
This sequence comes from uncultured Prevotellaceae bacterium, assembly GCA_902771445.1. Classification (GTDB taxonomy): domain Bacteria; phylum Bacteroidota; class Bacteroidia; order Bacteroidales; family Bacteroidaceae; genus Prevotella. The sequence goes on along the minus strand of CACXXD010000083.1, from coordinate 4,272 downwards.
CTTGGTGTAGTTCAGAAATCTTTCGGTGATATTCATTGATGTATTCCTTTTTTATTTTATACTTTTGATGCAAAGTTAATAATATTTTATTAAAGAGCGCGTTATTTGTGACAGAAAAGTAGCAGATTGACAATCAAATTTGACCAAATGACAGAAAATGAAGCATTATAATGACCTCTTCGTCGATTTCGACGATACCCTCTATGATACGCATGGCAATGCCGTCATCGCCTTGCGCGAACTCTACGAACGCTTGCAGCTCCATCGCTATTTCGACGATCCACAGGTGTTCTACGACGAATACTGGCGCACCAACATCGACCTGTGGACGCGCTACTCCAAGGGCGAGATTACACGCGACTATCTCATCGTTGAGCGTTTCCGTCGTCCGCTCAGTCTGGGGCGCGGACTGCAAGTCACCGAGGCTTATTGTCTAGAGGCCAGCGACTGTTTCCTTGACTTTTGTTCTTCGAAGCCTGGTGTGGTGGAAGGGGCGCACGAACTGATGGAACATCTGCGCCGTCAGGGCTATCGCATCCATATATGCAGCAACGGATTCCATGAAGTGCAATACAAGAAACTGAGGGCTTGTGGGTTGCTCGACTATTTCGACACGGTCATTCTGAGCGAGGATGCGGGGGTCAACAAGCCTTCGCCGCAATTCTTCGACTATGCCATCAAGAAGTCTGGTGCAAACCCTGAAAGCACCATCATGATAGGCGATAATTTCAGCACCGACATCCTCGGAGCCAAACGTTACGGTCTCGACACCATCTACTTCAATCGTTTTCCCGACTATTCAGCCCCGGAGCCTGTCACCCACGAGGTCACCTCACTTCGTGAAATCATGGGACTGTTGTAGTCTGTATAGACTATGAACGACCATTTTTTCTATTTCATGGCACTACAAATTGGACACCCTACTTCCGAACCCAGAATTACCTGTTGTTTCTCGTCCCAATAACGGGCAGATTGATGACATCGGGCAGTTCGAGGTTGAGCTGCAACCCCTGCAAGTCCCGTCGTGTGCGGATGCGTGTTTCCTTCCCCTCGGCATTGCTGTAGCGAAGGAGCTTGCCCACATTGTACTGGCAGTTGACGACCGAGTCGTTGCTTAGCGTCAAGGCCAGTCGCAATACGTTGTCGGTGTTCTTGCGCTCGCTGATAAGTTCCTTGTCGAGGGGCAGTCCGTAGGAAGCGATGCGCGTAGTGTAGCTGCCAGTGCTGTCGGCCTCGCTGCCATAGCGTGTCCGGCTCCAGTTGTTCGGGTCGAAGTGCAACAAGCCTGTCTCGCGTGTACGTTCCACCCGGCTCAGATAGAACCCGTCGGCCATTCCGCTGATGCTGCCGTTGACAGCCTTCACGCTCTGCCAGTGCTTCAGCTTCACTGTCACGGAGAGGTCGACGATCATGAGCCACGGTGTCTCTGGCAGTTCGAAGGTCCGTTGGTGCTCGTTGCCGAACCGATAGCCCTTGTCGCGAAACTCCTCGTAAGGCACAAAGATGACGGTGTCGCCCTCAACCATGTCGCGTGTCACCTGAAACGTGTCGAGCACCACGGCTATGCCGGGTGTCTTGGGTGGATACATATAGGACGTTCCCTCGTCCGCGTAGGTCAGCGAGCGCAGGGCCATCCGTTCGTAGCTGGCACTGTTGTAGAAGTGCAAGCCTGCCTCGTTGTAGGTGTCGGCTATCTCGTTGAAGGCCACCAGCTGATAGGTGCCGGGATCCAGTGTCATGACGACCGAATTGTCGAAGCTCGTCCGGGTGATGGGAGCATTGCCCAGGTCGTCCCACACCATGAAGGTGGTTTGTTCGGGCGTATAGCCGAAGCGGGATTTGAAACAGGCATCCCATTTCACCGTGATCTTAGCCCGCACATGCTCGTCGGGTGTCACTTCCAGTTGCCGTCGGTCGCACGCACAGCACAGCATGCTTGCTGCCACGACGGCCATGCCGCATTGTCTGAACCTTACCATTGTCGGCCTCCTTTCCCGTGGAATGTCGATTGTTTCTTGGCACTGCCGAGCAGCCACACCAGTGAGAACTTCAGTTTGGTGGGGCCTGCATAGAACAGGTTGCGGTTGCGCTTCCAGATGAGGTGCGTGTCTTCATATTCGCCGTTGTAGTGCCGTTGTGGTCCCCAGAGGGCGCCGATGCCCAGCGACAGCTCCAGGTTCCAGTGCTTGGAGAGCAGCCAACTGTGTCCTAGTGTCAGGCCAACGCTGGTGAACTCGCCCTGATCTCCCTTCGAGTTCCACTCCAGGTCATACTTGCCCGTCTGCACGTAGGCTCCGATGAAGGTGCCGGTCAGGGTAGGGCGACAAGGCTGGCATCGGGGCCATGCCCAGTAGCGCAGCTCGAAGCCCAGTGATTGTATCTCAAAGGCCCGGCTGTTCTGGCGCCACACGAACCAGGGAGCCCAGTATTCGGCCAGAAGGCTCCATCGGCTTTCTGCACCGAAAGGCACTTCTATCTCTGCATTGACGGGTATCAGCAGGTTGGTCTTCAGTGCCAGTATAGGGCGGTAGGGGCGAGACTGGTCGTAGGTGAGAACGGTGAGCGGGGCCTCGCGCAGGGAGTAGACCGTATCGGGGGGCAGTTGCTGTTCTATGAGCTTGCGTCGCTTGAACTTCAGGGTGTACTCGGTACGTCTGAGATCGGGGAAACAGTTGAGCAACAGATAGCGGTATTCCTTAGGATAGGTCATGGCGATGTGGGCCAGTTTCTTGTCGGGATGCCACTGCTTGTCAATAATCTTCAGTATCTTGTCGGCATGCGGCAGTTGTGGTGAGTCGCGGTGGTCCACGACAAACTCACGGAACCCCTCCCAGTCTTCTGGCTGATAGCTGGTGCTGACGATGTCGTCTGGCACGTTCATTTCGTCGATCACATAGTGGCGCAGACTCTCTATGCGGCCCTTGGCCAGCTGGTTGTTGCGCTCCCAGGTGCCTTCGGGCGAGGCATAGCCCTTCAGCAGAAGTCCGGTGGTGGTGGCGGCTGAGTCGTTGCGAACTGATTCGATGCTATTGCGTATGCGCCCCAGCTCCATTTGGTTGTTGCCGTAGTCGGGCTGAATCTCAGTGCGGCCCACCACAAAGCCTATGTTGGCGCGGCTGCGGCGCTTGTATATCTTCTCTTCCACGATAGGCTTGGCTGGTACGATGCTCATTTTGGCAGCCATCATGGCCGTGATGTAGTGTTCCATTTCTTCGTTGGTCCGGCAGCACAGGATGTCGGTGCGCACCAGCTTCAGCACGGCACGGTCCATCCAGGGCTGGTAGATGGTGTTTTTGACGTAGAACAGCAGTTCGGGACAGCTCTTGGCACGGTACTTCAGATCGTTGTCGCTCTGCAGCGCGTCGGTTCCGCCGCGCATGTAGTGGTACCACGGACGGTCGCCGTAGAGCCCGATGGACGGCAGCTCAACAGAGTCGTTTCCGCACACCAGACGTGGGGTGACGAGTGTCACCAGTTGGTTGCTGTAATAGTGGTTGGGGGCCGTGAATCGGAGGTCCATCTTCACCTGCACAAGTCCTTCGTCGCGCAGAATCTCAACGTTCTGTGCGGCGATGTTGTGCAGCCCCAGAGGTGTCATGTTCTTTGCTTGAAGGCTATTATATATAAATAAGGTGAAGAAAGCAAGCAAAAAGCATATTTGTTGTCTTGTCCTTGGCATTCTTATCATGTTTTTAATTGGACTGCAAAATTACAAAATAAATGGTAAAAAAGCAATATTTTATGCAAAAGAAAATCACTCAACTCGTTGCCGATGTTGAGTGATGCCTTCTTTTCGTATGGGTAGGGACGATCGGATTCGAACCGATGACCTCTTCAATGTGACTGAAGCGCTCTAAACCAGCTGAGCTACGCCCCTGTGGAAAACCTCGTTGCTTGCTTGTGAACCCGTTGGGATTCAAACCCAAGACCTTCAGAACCGGAATCTGACGCTCTATTCAGCTAAGCTACGGGTCCTTGTTCCTTGTTTGCGAGTGCAAAAGTACGCAAAAAAAATGAACGGTGCAAATTTTTCTGTGATTATTTATCTTTATTCACAATTCGGTGGGTCAAGCGTAACAACTCTGTCTTCGTTTAGCCATTACAAAAGTTAGTCGAGCAAGCGTCCAAAAGCTAAACTCGTTGCCATAGCAGTTCTGTTGCATTGTGATTGATGCAGTTTCATGGTACAAAAAGGCCTTGATCGCGGTGTAAGATGCCGTGCATCGCGGTACAACGGAGGCCGTTTCGCAGTTTTTGCTTACAAGCGCAAGG
>CACXXD010000082.1 GCA_902771445.1 uncultured Prevotellaceae bacterium | reverse complement strand
GTACGCCAAACTGTGGCAGAGGTTTAGGAAAAGTGAGTTTTTAGTCTCTTTTTCCTTCCATCTTATCTATATATGTCTCGTAAATAAGGGGATAGGCATCGTTATGGTTTTATTAGCGCAAAGCCTTGAAAGTTCATTCTGAAGAATCTGCTCAGAAGAATACATACCAGTATTTCTCACATCCTCAATGGAGAACGTGGGATAAACATGTATAGCTCTGTCCTTTATCCACTTTTGAAGAGTCATGTCAATACTTTTTGGTGTAAATATAATAAAATTTTTGTTATTAACGAGTTTTGACAAACAAAAAAATGTGCTTTTCTTTTATATTTTTTAAGGAGTGGTGGACATAATACCCTCCAATTTACTAATCTTTTTCATAAAAACAATGACATAATGCAATTTGCCTCCAGACTGCCTTTATACAAAGAAAAGCTGAGAATTCTTACAAAGTTACGAAAAAAACTTTTTATCCTCTGAACTGGCCTGTACTAATATCTTCTCTACCATATTAATACTTATGCATAAAGGTGAACGACTTCACGATATTATTATTTATAACCACATGAAACATAACAAGCATCCACTACATATCTGCACAGATAGCTATGCCGAAGTAACACAGTCTTGCCATCGCTAATGAGCAAATATTATATTTTCTAAGGCAACTGAGCCGGTACAGCAAGACATATTTTGTCAAAATAATTCATAGAAAAAAGGTACTTCTGAAAGTAGCATTCCAGAGCGAGGAAATGCTTGCATGAATGACATGCCGCAGGCACCATTTTGTGATTAGTATTGAATCAAAGTGGGTTTACAACCATATCAAACTGAGTTTTAGCATTAGTTACGTTCTGTTCTAAGTCATAACTCAGTTTGATATGGCTGTAAACCCACTTTGATTCAATACTAATCACAAGGAAAATGACATTGAATGGCTTTTGAAGTTGTTCGAAAGAAGAAACCATTGAGGGCAGAAAATGTTCTTTTTGCGAAACTGAATTTCACAACACACTGTAAATCAGCGACATGCGCAAGCCCTCGCAATACTCGCATATTTGCAAGCGACTTACCATTTGCTGAATTCCGTGCGATTCTCAGAGGGGTCGTTGTCAAGAAAATTCATAATTTGCCTGTGGCCATGAGAAAGGCAGACTGCAACAATTTTCGTGCTACCTACAACGGATACTCCTCGAAGGCATAGAGCACCGTTGAGAGGTAACGCTCGCCAGTGTCGGGCAAGAGCACTACGATGCGCTTGCCCTTGTTCTCCGGACGCTTGGCCAGCTGAACGGCGGCAAAGGCGGCTGCACCACTGGAGATGCCTACAAGCAAGCCCTCGGTCTGCGCCAGCTGACGACCTGCACGGATGGCATCGTCGTTGTCGACATCGATGACCTCGTCGACTACCGTTGCATCGTATATCTTGGGGATGAACCCGGCGCCTATGCCCTGAATCTTGTGAACACCAGCAGGCTTGCCGTTCAGCACAGCCGACGTGGCAGGCTCCACCGCCACAATGGTCACGCCGGGGTTCTTCTCCTTCAGTCGCCGACCGACACCCGACAGGGTGCCACCCGTGCCTACACCAGCCACGAAGATGTCGACCTGACCTTCCGTCTGCTCCCAAATCTCCATGCCCGTCGTCTCGTAGTGTGCCTGCGAGTTGGCCGGATTCTCAAACTGTTGCAGGATGACACTGCCTGGAATGGAATCGCGCAGCTCCTCAGCCGCCTTGATGGCACCAGCCATGCCGTCCTTTCCACTGGTCAGTCGCACCTCAGCCCCATAGGCCTTCAGCAAGTTGCGACGTTCCAGACTCATGGTCTCGGGCATCGTGAGAATGAGCCGATAGCCCTTCACCGCACTGACAAGCGCCAGTCCGACACCAGTATTGCCGCTGGTAGGCTCTATGATGGTTGCCCCGGGCCTCAACGTCCCCTTGCGCTCCGCATCCTCGATCATCGAAAGTGCCACACGGTCTTTGGCACTTCCACCCGGATTGAAAAACTCCACCTTGGCCACGATGAGCGTTTCGATGCCCTGCGCCTGCGAATAACGATTCAGCTCCAATAACGGTGTGCGACCGATCAGTTCTGTAAGTTGTCTTGCTATCATTTGTTCTGGAATTTCTTTGTCTGGTTACCAACCTTTATAATATAGTTGCCCTTGGTCAGTCCATCGAGCGGCAGCACAGTCTCTGCCTCACTGGACGTCACACTGCGCACGGCCCTGCCAGCCATGTCGTAGATGGTCAACTTGGAACCTTCGGCCCCCTTGACGTACAGCACGCCCTCTCTCATCGAGAACTGCGTCTGCTGAGCACCAATGGCCGCTATGCCCGATTCTTCGTTTGAGAAGAACATCTTTGTCAGGCTCGCCAGCGGCAACTTCTGCTGTGTGCCGTCGACCAGCGTGACAACCATGTTGTCGGCATCGAACGTGATTCGCTTGATGGTGTTGAGGGTGAAGTTGTTCTGTCCGCTCGTCTGCACAACGGACAGACAAGCATAATCGTCAGCAAGCACCGTGGTGCTGACAGCCAAGAACAGGATGGCCAAAATGTTGCGTAGTATTTTCATGTTTTGAAAGACTTTCTTGATAGATGACACAAAAAACATTAGTAAACCGTTCAGTCTTTTTCTATTCGGATGCGAGCGTCGACCGCAATCACATTATTCTCGTCGGCCAAGAGCGGATTGATGTCCATCTCCTTGATTTCGCGGGCAAAGCGCAAGAGCGTGGAGAGACGCACAATGATTTCGGCATACTTCTGCTCGTTGATGCCACGCTGTCCTCGCGTACCTTTTATTATTTTATAGCTCCTCAGCGAACGAATCATGGAGAAGGCCTCGTTGTAGCTGAGCGGAGCCAAGCCGCTCGACACATCCTTGAGCACCTCGACGAAGATGCCCCCCAGTCCGCAAAGCACCACATGCCCGAAACGTTCCTCGTATTTTGCGCCAATGAACACCTCAGTGCCACTAATCATCTTCTGCACCATCACCCCCGTAGCATCGGCAATCTGCATCATGCGGTCAAACTCCAGTGCAAGATGCTCGGCAGTACGGATGTTGAGCGCCACACCGCCTACGTCACTCTTATGGATGGGACCAACCACCTTTGCCACGACAGGATAGCCCACCTTCTCGGCAAAGGCCGTGAGCTCCTCCTTCGAAGTAGACACCATCTCAGGCACCATAGGGATGCCTGCACAGTTGAACAGTTCGCGCACCACGTTGGGACTGACGTAGCCATTCTCCCGGACCGACGAGATCACATCGCGTATGCGCGGCACATCGACACCGAACAGCTCTATCTCGGGAGGAGCAGGCGGCGGAGTCTGAATGACCTGCGTTAGCGCGGTGGCCAGTGTCACCTCGTCGCTGAAGTTGACATGGCCCTTCTTCAGAAACTCGTCGACCTCAGGCCCTGCCGTATGCAGACTGGGAAGAATGGGGAAGATGGGCTTGCGACAAGACAGAATCTTCTTGTGCAACATGTCGTAGGCCTCGTAGAGCGTGACCAGACCTGGCGTGCCAAAGATGACCATGATGGCATCAATGTTGTCGAACCGCTGTTCACAGTAGTCAATGGCCAGTCCGAGATGTTCAGGTGTACCCGTGGCCAGGATGTCAATAGGATTGGCTACCGAAGAGCCCGGGAAGAGTTTCGACTTCAGTTCATCGGCAATGGGGCCTTCGAGCTTAGGCACCTGCAGTCCGCCTTTCGACAGCGCATCGGTCAGCATCACGCCAGGACCGCCTGCATGGGTGACGATGGCAACCCTCAACGTAGAGTGGAGAGCGTTGAGTGCTGAGTTTGCCGCTGCACCAATGTTGCCCCGTGAAGCAGCGGCGAACTCCGTGCTATCCACCTTGGACTCCAAACTATGGAAGATGCAACCGACGGTGGTCAGCTCTTCGCGTGAGAAACAACGCACGATGCCAGCCTTGCGGAACAGAGCCTCGACAGCCGAGTCGCTACTGGCAATGGCCCCGGTATGGCTGGAAGCCGCACGACTGCCGCTCTCGCTGGAGCCAGCCTTGATGGCTGCAATGCGACAGCCCTTGCGAATGAGCGATGCAGCATGGAACAACAGCTTGTCGGGATTGGAGATATTCTCGATGTAGAGCAACTTAACACGCGAATCGGTCTCCGGGTTGAAGTGCTCGTCCATGTACTGAAGCACGTCCTCGATGCCAATCAACTTGCCGTTGCCTATCGACCAGACACTGTTGAACTGCAATCCCTTGATGACGGCACTCTCCAGAATGAACACGGCTGTTGCACCAGAGCCGCTGATGAAGTCGACACCCTTGGGATGGAGATTGGGAATAGGCTTGGTGAACACCGAGTGATGATGGCGCGTCAGCAGACCAATGCAGTTGGGACCTATCAGCGAGGCACCATAGCGATTGCAGGTGTCGAGAATGCGCTGTTCGAACGCAGCTCCCTCCTTGGTCTCCTCGCCAAAGCCGGCAGAGATGATGATGAAGGCACGCACACCCTTCTCAGCTGCCAGCAGGTCGACCGTGTCGGGACACATCTTGGCCGGGATCACCAGGATGGCCAGCTCCGTGGGGGGCAGTTCGCTTGCATCGTGAAAGACCTTGATACCCTGCACTTCGTCTTCCTTGGGGTTTACAATGCGCAGGGTTCCATTGTATCCACCGCTGATAATGTTTCGTACGATAGCACCACCAGGCTTATGTACGTTGTTAGAGCCGCCAATGACGACTATACTGTTAGGCTTTAGTAATTCTTGATTAATCATGAGGCAAATATACAAATAATTATCTAATTTATATTGTTTCTAATGGTTAATGTTCACAAAAATTGCAATAGTTTACAATTTTTATTGTAACTTTGTGGCAAACTAAACAGGAAAAATTGAGGAAACAGACTCGTTATCTCGTTTTTTTTCATTAATTTTGCACACAAGACTATAGCAATTGATTTTTATGAGCAGAATCACCATCAATGACAAGACATTTGAGACCTCAATGCCAGAGGCTCAGATTAAATGGCGAGTGAAGGAACTGGCCAGGCAAATTTCACAAGACATGGAAGGCAAGAACCCGCTGTTTCTGGCTGTTCTCAATGGTGCTTTCATCTTTGCCGCCGACCTGATGCGCGAGATGACCATCCCCTGCGAAATATCGTTCGTGAAGCTTGCCAGCTATCAGGGCATCACATCGACAGGCAAGGTGCATGAGGTGATTGGCATCAACGAGAATCTGCAAGGACGAACGGTCATCATCCTGGAAGACATCGTGGAGAGCGGACTGACCATCAAACGGATGATTGAATCGCTGGGTACACGCAATCCCGCAGACATACGCGTGTGTACGCTCTTCTTCAAGCCCGACCAGCTGAAAGAGCCACTGAAGCTCGACTATGTGGCATTTGAAATTCCCAACGACTTCATCCTGGGCTATGGTCTGGACTATGACCAGCAAGGACGCGGGTTGAAAGATTTATACACATTAGTACCATAAAATATTATGAAGAATATCGTTATTTTCGGTGCACCTGGCTCAGGCAAGGGCACACAGAGCGACAAGCTCATTGAGAAGTACGGACTGAACCATATCTCGACTGGCGATGTGCTACGCGCAGAAATCAAAAAAGGCACGGAACTTGGCAATACCGCCAAACAGTTTATTGACAACGGACAGCTCATTCCCGACGATCTGATGGTGAGCATCCTCGCTTCAGTCTACGACTCGTTCGGACGCGAGCACAAGGGGGTTATCTTCGACGGCTTCCCCCGCACGATTCCGCAGGCAGAGGCGCTGAAGAAAATGCTGGACGAGCGCGGCGACAAGATTGCTGCCATGCTGGAGCTGGACGTTCCTGAAGACGAACTGATGAAGCGACTCATTCTGCGCGGACAGCAGAGCGGACGCGCTGACGACAATGAGGAGACCATCAAGAAGCGCCTCGTAGTCTATCACTCACAGACACAGCCCCTCATCGAGTGGTACAAGCAGGAAGGGCTGCACCACCACATCAACGGACTTGGTGCACTCGACCGCATCTTCGAAGATATAGAGAAAGTGGTGGATGCCCTCTAACAAACACTATACTTCATGGAGTTTGAAGGCAGATATATCTGAAGAACCTTCCCCGACTGTTAGAACGCCCAAAAGCGTTGCAGGAACGCATCTTCAAGAAATTCTTCGACGTGGCCGAGATCGGCAATCTCTCGAAAGAAGAATATGCCAAATACTTCGAGAGCGAAAAGGTGTACTACGACAACGACGGAGCCATTCGCACAGCCGAAGCCAAAGGTAGGGCGGAAGGTAGAGCTGAAGGCTTGGCCGAAGGCGAAAAACGCAAAGCACTTGAGGTGGCTCGCACGCTGAAGTCCATGGGGATGAGTACAGAAGATATAGCCAAAGCTACTCAGCTTTCATGGACGGACATCAATGCTCTATGACAGAATAGAGTATTATCGTTTATCTCAGAATTAATGCGTAATTTTGCAGGCAAAATAAAGGAATCATGCCAGAATCTAATTTCGTTGACTACGTAAAAATCTATTGTCGCTCTGGCAAGGGCGGACGCGGTAGCATGCACTTGCGCCACGTGAAATACAATCCAAACGGAGGTCCTGACGGCGGCGATGGCGGCAAGGGCGGCAGCATCATTCTGCGCGGCAATCACAACTACTGGACCCTTCTGCACCTGAAATATGCCCGTCATATCTTTGCTGAACACGGTGGCAACGGTGGCAAGGACAAGTGTCATGGCACCGACGGCAAAGATGTGTATATCGATGTGCCTCCTGGCACGGTGGTCTATAATGCCGAGACGGGTAAGTTCGTCTGCGACGTGGCCTACGACGGACAAGAAGTAATGCTACTGAAAGGCGGGCGCGGCGGACTGGGTAACTTTCAGTTCCGCACTGCCACCAACCAGGCTCCACGCTTTGCTCAGCCAGGCGAACCCATGCAGGAGATGATGATTATTCTGGAGCTGAAACTGCTGGCCGACGTAGGATTGGTGGGATTCCCCAATGCAGGCAAGTCGACACTGGTCAGTGCTTTGTCGAATGCAAAGCCAAAGATAGCCAACTACCCTTTCACGACGATGGAGCCTTCGCTGGGCATCGTGGGCTATCGCGACAACAAGTCGTTTGTCATGGCCGACATCCCGGGCATTATCGAGGGGGCCGCCGAGGGCAAAGGACTGGGACTTCGCTTCTTACGCCACATTGAGCGCAACTCCTTGTTGCTGTTCATGGTGCCTGGCGACACCGACGACATCAAGCATGAATATGAAATATTGCTCAACGAGCTACGGCAGTTCAACCCTGAGATGCTCGAAAAGCACCGTGTGCTGGCCGTGACAAAGTGTGACTTGCTTGACAGCGAACTCATCGAGATGTTGCGTGAGACATTGCCCGAAGACTTGCCTGTTGTCTTCATCTCTGCCGTCACAGGATTCGGATTGGACGAACTGAAAGATGTTTTGTGGCGCGAACTGAATGCCGAAAGCAACAAGTTGCAAGCCATCACCTCCGAAGACACGCTGGTTCACCGCGACAAAGACATGAGCACGTTTGCCGAAGAACTGGAGGACGAAGGAGAGCTGGAAGACATTGAGTACATTGATGAAGACGAACTGGAGGACGTTGACGAACTGGACGATTACGAATACGTCACGCCCATGCCAGACGACACAAAATAGTTTCTAACAAAATCCATTACATATTGACGCCCATTCTTTCCTATTATCCGCTTTCAGAGCGTGTCACTGCATTCAGTACGACACGTCACGGGGGCTGTAGCCAGGGCAGTTATGCCGAACTAAACATCAACGAATATTGTGGCGATGCCCCCGAATCGGTTCAAAAGAATCGTCGGGCATTATGCAATGTGCTGCATCTTGACAGCAACGATGCCTCGCGCCTTATTGTTCCCCACCAAGTTCATGGAACAGAGATATGCCAGATTGGCACCGAGTATCTTTCACTCCCCACTCATCTTCAACAGACGATTCTTGAAGGAGTCGATGCCGTTATGACCGACGTAACCAATCTCTGCATAGGGGTTTCAACAGCCGACTGTATACCTATTATTATATATGACCCTGCACACCACTGCGCGGCAACAGTGCATGCCGGTTGGCGAGGCACCGTGGCACGCATTGCGATAAAGACAATCCAGGCAATGGTCAGTGCATACAACAGCGATTCCCGGCAGTTGAAAGCAATCATTGGCCCGGGCATATCGCGCAAGAACTTCGAAGTGGGACAAGAGGTTTACGATGCGTTCCAACAAGCCATGTTTCCGATGGATAAGATTGCCGTCATGCAAGAGAAATGGCACATCGACCTGCCATTGTGCAATCGCCTACAGCTGGAAAGCACAGGCATACCATCGGAGAACATACACGACTGCGGCATCTGCACCTACGACCATGCCGATGACTATTTCTCCGCTCGACGACTCAGTATCAACTCTGGACGAATTTACACAGGCATCGTGCTTCGCCACTGACACACAACCATTTACAGAACCATGCAGATCATCATGAAATTATCAACCTTATTCTGGGCTTTCCTTTATGTCAGTCTTTTTTCCGCTTGCGCCCAAACATCCTTCACACCACTCGAACAACAGAAGATAGCCATTGAGACACCGGGACTCTTCGAACGTGCCGATGCCTTCACGGTCGATTTCAGTATCTACGGCGACAAGGAATACTGTTTTCCGTTGCCAGTAGGAAAAGTGGTAAGCATAAACGACAACACGATGGACATTGAAACGACAAAGGGCGATGCCGTCAAAGCCATGTTCAGTGGCGTGGTTCGCATGTCACGCGAGCATCCGCAGTTCGGCTATATCATTGTCATCCGCCATGCCAACGGACTGGAGACGGTCTACGGACTGAACCGTGAGAACCGCGTGAAGGTGGGGCAAAACGTGAAAGCCGGACAGACGATCGCCATCGTGGGAGGCACGGAAGACCGCACGCTCTGCCGTTTCTCTATCATGGTCAACGGCGGGCGCATCAATCCCGAGACCATCATTGCATCCAAGGCCCACAGACTGCTCAAACAGAAGATTCTATTCGAAAAGAAAGGCTTCAGTGTCAAGCTGAGTGTTATTGAGCACGACCCTTGGGTGGACGAACAACTGAAGGCCGACGAAGCCAAAGCCGTCGTCAACAGCGATCCTTTTGGCGGAGCCAACAAGTTCACGCTCGACTTGTCGGCCATCCAGGCTGGACAGTGGTACTATCCGTTGCCGGGTGCCAAGGTCATCAGTCCCTACGGCACGCGAGGCTCTCACCGCCACTCCGGGGTGGACATCAAGACGAAGCCCAACGACAACATTCTGGCAGTCTTCGACGGCATCGTCACCATGTCGCAACCGTTCTCCGGCTATGGCAACTGCATCATACTCAGGCATGCCAACGGACTGGAGACACTGTACAGCCACAACTCGAAAAACCTGGTCAAGGTGGGCGACCACGTCAAGGCAGGCCAAGTAATAGCACTCACGGGCCGCACAGGGCGGGCTTCCACCGAGCACCTGCATTTCGAGGTGCGTGTCAACGGCCATCACTACGATCCGCAGATACTGTTCGACCACAGCACGAGAACCCTGAAGAGCCACCGCCTCACTTTTACGAAAAACGGAGGAATCAGTATCAAATAATAAGACAGATTTACATTGATTTAATACAAAACAAGTTGCAATCACACCTTATTTTATATTATTGTAACATGTTAAACAAGTAAAAAAGGCACAAATATGAAATTTATCAACAGACATGCAACACATGTCTGTTTTTTTTATTACTTTTGCAGCGCAAATATTATTATTATTTAAATTTAATTTATTTTATGCAGAAAAGAATCTTTTTTCTGATGTCCATAATGTTAACGCTTTCGCTAACAGTTATGGCACAAATCACGACTTCAAGTATGGCTGGTAAAGTGGCAAACACTGGCACTAACGAAGAAGTTATTGGCGCTACCATCGTGGCAGTGCATGAACCATCGGGCACACGTTATGCCGCAGTGACAAACACGTCTGGCCGATTCAGCATTCAAGGTATGCGTACTGGCGGCCCATACAACGTGACAGTCAGCTACATCGGCTTTCAGCCCAAGATTTTCAAGGGCATCACACTCCAACTGGGTGAGACCTACCACCTGGATGTAACGATGAACGAGGATGCCAACGAGCTAACAGAAGTAGTGGTCAGCGGCAAGGCTTCAAAGTTCACAGCAGAAAAGACCGGTGCTTCAACCAACATCAGCAGTCAGCAGATTGTAAACATGCCTACCGTCAACCGCAGTCTGACCGACGTCACCCGTCTCTCTCCTTATGCCAACGGAATGAGCCTTTCGGGTGGTAACGGCAAGATGACCAACTTCACGGTCGACGGTGCCAACTTCAACAACAACTTCGGTCTTTCCGACAAGCTGCCCGGCGGTGGCAACCCTATCTCCATCGATGCCATCGAGGAGATTCAGGTGGTCATCTCTCCGTTCGATGTGCGTCAGACCAACTTCATCGGCGGTGGCATCAATGCCGTCACAAAGTCGGGTACGAACACATTCAAGGGCAGTGCCTACGTCTACCATCGCAATGAGAACATGCGCGGCGATGCCGTGGATCGCGAGCAGATTTCCGGCGCACGTGCCAAGGACCAGAACACCACCTACGGCTTCACCATCGGCGGTCCCATCATCAAGAACAAGCTGTTCTTCTTCGTCAACGGCGAATTGTCGAAGACCCCGACCATTGCCAATCGCTGGCACGGTTCCGAAGACGGTGTGGCCAATGCCAACGACTATGTTTCGCGCACGAAGCTGAGCGACCTGCAGAAAGTGTCCGACTATGTGGCCAGCAAATACGGCTATGACACAGGCAGTTACACCGACTTCCCCGCCGACGAGACCAACAAGAAGATTCTGGCCCGCTTAGACTGGAACATCACCGACAAGCACCACCTGGCCCTGCGCTACAACTACACGAAGAACAAAGCGTGGAACCCCGTAAACAGAACTTCAATGGATGGCGGTTCGCAGTCTGCCTACGACCGCATGGGTCAGTACTCCATGTCGTATGCCAACTCCATGTATGCCCAGGACAACAACGTCCACTCTTTCTCACTCGACTTCAACAGCCGTTTCTCTGAGAACCTGTCCAACCAGCTCTTGGCAACATTCTCAAAGCTGGACGACATCCGTTCCACCAACTCAAGCGAGTTCCCCTTCATCGACATTCTCGATGGAGCCGACGAGAACTACATAGCACTTGGCTATGAGCTTTTTACCTACAACAATGCCGTTCACAACACCATCTGGAACATCAAGGACGATGTGACCTACTATCTCGGCCAGCACAAGATCATGGCCGGTCTGAACTTCGAGCACCAGATGGCCGACAACCAATACATGCGTAACGGTACGGGCTACTATCGCTACAACAGTCTGGACGACTTCCTGACGGGTGCCACACCTCAGATTGTCAACCTCACCTATGGCTACGACGGCGAACAGAAGCCTGCATCACGCGTGCAGTTCAACAAGCTGGGCTTCTATGCTCAGGACGAATGGGACATTGTAGACAATTTCAAGCTGACCTACGGCTTGCGCATCGACGGTCTGTTCTTCAACAATGGCGACCTGATGACCAACAATGCCATCTACGACCTCGACTACAATGGCCGCCACATCGATACGGGCAAGTGGCCCAAGAGCAGCGTCACCTTCTCGCCCCGTATCGGCTTCACCTACGACGTGCTCGGCGACAAGAGTCTGAAGATTCGCGGTGGTTCCGGCCTCTTCTCGGGCCGTCTGCCTCTGGTGTTCTTCACCAACATGCCTACCAACAGCGGCATGATTCAGTATCAGGCTCAGATCAATGCAGCCAATGCAGCCAAGAACGGCTTCTCTATGGATGAGTTCAAAGGCGGCATCATCCCCAATGTTGAGGACCTGAAGCAAAAGCTCTTCTCGCTGGGCTATCCGCAGACGGTGAAGCCCGAAGACGGCACGGTGCCCAGCAGCATTTCGGCTGTCGACAACAAGTTCAAGATGCCACAGGTATGGAAGAGCTCTCTGGCCGTTGACTACCAGATTCCAGTATCATTCCCCTTCACGGCTACTGTCGAAGGCATCTTCAACAAGACCGTCAACGGTGTATGCCTCTCCGACTGGAGCATGATGCCCGTTGAAGGATTCGCCCGCTGGAACGGTGCCGACAACCGCCCCATCTATCCCACTACCTTCCGTACTGGCACCAAGGCTTTCGTGCTCGAGAACACCAGCAAGGGCTATGGCTGGACGGGCAACGTCACGCTGACGGCTCAGCCCTTCGATTGGCTGAACCTCATGGCTGCCTATACCCACACCGTGCAGAAGGAAATCACTGGCATGCCTGGTTCAAACGCAGAGTCGGCCTTCACCTACATCTCTACGACTGCCGGCCCCAACAACATCAAGCTGCACAACTCACAGTTTGTCACTCCCGACCGTATCATCGCATCGGCCACGTTCAACGACAAGAGCGGCAACCACTACAGCCTCATCTATGAGACCTGGCGCGGCGACTACAACTATTCCTACATGCTGAGCAACGACATGAACGGCGATGGCTACAAGTACGACGCCCTCTACATTCCCACCGACGGACAGGTGGGCTACTACGATGCCAGCGGCAAGCTGCAGGGTGCAGGCGAGTTCCGCTTCGCATCGCAGGACGACCAGGATCGCTTCATGGAGTATGTCCATCAGGACGGTTACCTGAAGAAGCACCAAGGCGAGTATGCCGAGGGATACAGTGTCTATTCTCCCTGGGTACACCGTCTGGACTTCAGCTACAAGCATGACTTCTATCTCAAGACCGGCAAGTCGAAGCACACACTCCAGCTCAGCTTCGACATGAAGAACGTGCTCAACTTCTTCAACTCGGCATGGGGTGTCAGCAAGTACCTGAACCCGACACTGAGCGAAGGCCGCATCCTGAAATACGAGAAGACCGACGCCCAGGGCTATCCAGTGTTCTCTACGCCCGCCGCTGTCAGTGGCAACACTGAGATCTGGCAGCTCAACCATGCTATTGGCCAGTGCTGGTATGCATCTATTGGTGTTAAATACATGTTCAATTAATAAAATGACGACGACATCATGAAACTAAGATATTTTCTGGGCATTGCCCTGTCGGCCCTGCTGTTTGCAAGTTGCTCAAAGGAAGAAGAGGTGACCGACCCGCTGGCTGACATTCAGCTCGACAAGACCTACATTTCCATTCCCGAAGCGGGTGGCGATGCTGTTGTGACCATCAATGCTTCCGGCAACTGGAAGTTCGACGAAATCTTCTCTGTCAACGTCTCCACAGGCGAGAAGGACAAGGATGGCAAAGACATCACTGTCAAGAAGACCTCTGCCCTGCCCATCAAGCTCAACAAGGACAAGACCGACACCGAGCTTTCGTGGCTGAGCGCCAACGTGCTGGCCGGAGCCGCCGGCGAGACGAAGGTGACCTTCCATGCCGATGCAACCATCGACGGACGCGAGACCGAGCTGCAGATCAGCATCAACGGCTACAAGCAGTTCCTGAAGGTACGTCAAGGCTCGATGGGCGTGTCGGAAGCCACTTGCGCCGAAGTGCTCAACGGCCCCGAAGGCAAGACCTACCGCGTGAAAGGTACGGTGTCGAGCATCAAGGAGTCGGCCACCTACGGCAATTGGTACTTGAAGGACGAGACGGGCGAGGTCTACATCTACGGAACGCTCGACAAGGACGGTGCCACCAAGCAGGGAGCACTGGTCAAGTATGGCATCGAGGTGGGTGACATCGTGACCATCGAAGGTCCTAAGCAGGTGTACAAAGGCACGGTCGAACTGGTCGACGTGACCGTCGTGAAGATCGAGAAGTCGCTCATCAAGGTCGACTCACTGAGCATCAAGGACGGCAAGATGCCTATCGAAGGTGGTCTCATCACTGCCCATCTCACCTGCAAAGGTAACGGCGTGGGTGTGCACATCGAAGACGGTGCCGACTGGCTCTCCATCGCTTCTACGACCATCAACACCGTGACCTTCCGTGTGCAGCCTAACACAGGCGATGCCCGCAAGGCAACCATCACCTTCAACACGAGCGACGGCACCAAGGACTACACCGCTGAGACGACCATCAGCCAGGAGGCCTTCGCACTGCCTCACGGTGAGAGTCCCGACGATCCATTCACCGTGGCCGAGGCCGTTGCCAAGTGTAAGGAAATTGGCAGCACCGCTTCAGAGAAGGTCTACTATGCCAAGGGCATCATCTCTTCTATCGATGAGGTGTCTACCAAGTACGGAAACGCATCGTTCAACATTTCTGACGACGGCCAGGACACCAACGTCATCAAGGTGTTCCGCTCGCTCTATCTGAACAACGAGAAGTTCACGGCTGAAGACCAGATTGGCGTAGGCGATCAGGTCATCATCGTCGGCAAGCTGGTCAACTACGAGAAGGACGGTGTCGTGACACCCGAGTTCTCTGGCAGTGTGTATGTCTATGCACAGAAGAAGGCTTCGGCAGGCCCCGAGCCAGGCTCACTGCAGAAGCCTTTCACGGTGGCCGAGGCTATCGCCGCTGCTTCGAAGCTGAATGGCGAGGCCAAGGAGAAGAGTGACGTTGACTACTACATCAAAGGAAAGATCAGCAACATCAAGTACACCTTTAGCGCACAGTTCGGCACGGCCCAGTTCCACATCTCCGAAGACGGCTCTGCCGAGGGTGACCAGTTCCTCATCTACGGCACCTACTACCTGGGCAACAGGCCTTGGGCAGAGGGCGACACGCAGATTGCCTTGCAGGACGAGGTCATCATCTGCGGAAAGATCATGAACTATAACGGTACGCTAGAGACTGCCAACAAGGAGAACTACATCCATTCACTCAACGGCAAGACCGAGTAACTTCGGTTGCACCGTAACTCACCAATCCCTTGATGTTCATGACGAACATCAAGGGATTTTTTCATTTACAATTGATTCCTGTGCCATACCGAAATTATTCGTCATTGTACCGCCATCCAATTTGTCGGAAAGGAATTTACGTAATTGACGGGGATTTCTTTGGTAAGTAACGGTAAAAAATTTTTCTTACAAAAAATTTTGTCGGAAAGAGATTATTACAAATTAGAAGAAA
>CACXXD010000081.1 GCA_902771445.1 uncultured Prevotellaceae bacterium | reverse complement strand
TAAGGTACAAGACGACTACTGCATGAGGCTGACTCGTTTACATAAACTGATGGAGAGATTCCGCAAGGAACTGGTTGTCAATGGAGATCTTCAAAAAAAGGGGGGGAGAGCTAATTCTATTGATAAAGAACTCGCTAACATTGTGTATCAATATATAACTTTTTATCCCGACGAAGAGGCCTTCTATAAATGGCTGGCCAAGGAAGGCTACATAGACAAGAAACTACAGAAGGAAGTGGACGACCTGGAAGACTTCCGCTCATGGGTACTCGTCAAGACAGAATTCGCCCCCCATGAAAACACTACAGGAGCCAATGGCAGTTATATGAACTATTTCGCTTCGGCAACAGAAATCAGAATGGAAGGAAAAGTGAATGGCGCTGTAGGGCCATATCGTGACAATTACAGACTTTTTGACCTGTGCTTTATTGTAACAATGCAGCCTCTTCCCACCACTCTCAATGCGGGCGACACGCTCCGGGTACCTATCACTGCAAAAAGAACTACTGAGCAGACGGTAGATTGGGACTATAATAATATTGCATATTATACTTCTGTTGATGCCGTCATGTGGTGGGATCTGTTTAATGACTCTGGGCGTTTCGGCGTTGACAATCTTGAAGGCCCTAAGGCAGGACCGAGTTCATACAGTAAGGAAGATACCAGCACGTGGGATTTTGTGTACCGTGTCCCCTCTGGCAGCAAGAACAAGGAGAAGTCAATCTACTTGCAAGCCTGCGGCGGCAGTAGGGTTATATGGACCTACCGCTGGTGCGGCCCATTCGATTAGGAGGACTCATTCCAACATATTATTAAATAATCAAGCCGAAAGTTTTGCGCTTTCGGCTTTTTTGTGGTGTGTCGGGCATGACGCTAACCTAGCTGGTTCAAGTCCAGTCGCAGGTATTTGTTTCTTGTTTTTAAGTTTTAATACGATACTAAATATGTCTTTGATTTGCTTCGTTTCTTCGAAACACGATTGCAAAATCGTACACAAAAAGCTCCGCATTTATACCTATTTATATAAAAAAGTGCTAAATTTTCTGATATTTTAGCAGATTACTGTTCGGTATTGATATTTTTCTCAATTATAATGCGTAATTTTGCGGTTGTGAATCCAAGTGAGGGGCTTCAAGATGTTCCTGACAGCGAAAAGAAGGAATTGAGGGTCATCAAAACGATGCCTACGATGAAAAGAAGAGATTGAGGGGCATCAAAACGGTGCTGACGGCGACAGGAAGAGATTGAGGGGACACAATTCTTTGCAGACGGAGAAAGGAAGCCGCTGAGGGGCATCGAAAGGTTCCTGATGATGAAAAGAGGGCGTTGAGGGGCCTCAATGACATTCAGATTTTAACATTTCGGGTAAGCCGGATGAGCAGAGCCAAGCTCGCTTGAGCTATGCCACGGCGAGGAAATGTCGAGCTTTAGCTCAACATTTCGGGCCAGAAAGCCAGTAAAGTGGGAGATTCGAGGTCAGAAAACGAATATAGAGTTAAACTTAAAAACAATTGAAAATATGGAACAAATACCTGTATTAGTTGACGAACTGGGCGTGGCAAGGCTGCAAAACGCCGTGTATGTGGGACTGATGAAGTTCACGCTCGACCAGATGAACAATCAATTCGACGAGGGCAACCCGGCACCCGGGAAGCTGGGTCGGCAGCTGACAAGCTACACGGCGGCGTACAATGTGCTGAACAACGCCTACGCGCTGCAGATGAAGCGGATGGAGACGGCGGGCATCGCCGCGCTCGACACGGAGGGCGACCAGCTGATATACGGCGTGAAGGGCATGCTGGAGGCGACGCTGAGGATGGCCTACGACCAGGAGCGGATGCATAAGGCGCAGGTGTTCAATGAGTTCGTGCGCAAGTATAGGCTCGACCCGACGGAGAACATGCTGGCGGAATGGTCGAAGGTGCAACAGATGACCGAGGAGTGGGCTGGTAACGCACATTTGCGGATGTGCGGTGAGGCACTGGGGCTGAACGGCCCGATGACCCGTTTGCAGGAGATTGCCGACGAGATACGCCGCCTGATGACGGAGCGCAACGCCGCAACGCCCGAGGCGCAGGCCATGAAGCAGGCGCGGGCCGCGATGGACGAGGAGTACCGTGCACTGATTCTGATTCTGAACTCCTACGCCGTGGTAGATTCAGATACAGAGCGGTTCAACGTGCTCATCCGTGCGCTGAACAAGAACATCGAGTATATCCGCAAGCACGCGATGAGCGGCGGGTCGTCGGAGGATGAGGAGCAGGAAGGCGGTGACACGCCGGAGCCGACGCCGAAGCCAGACGACCAAGGCGGTGACGATGAAGGCGGCGAGGTTACACCTGTGCAGCCGGAGTAGATTTATATAAACATAAGGACACGACCCCCTCAACACGCGACATTGTTGACGACAGCCCGGGCTTTCTTTCGTAAGAGAGTCCGGGTATTTATCTCACAATTACAGTCGATGGGTGTTGTTGTCCGTAAAAATGGACGTAAAATGGATATTGGGAGGTAATAAATCTTTGAAAAAAAGATTTTATTTCGTACTTTTGCAGAAGATTTATTATTGTTCATCATGAAAAAGTTTTCATTTGTTTTATTGATGCTGGCGACCACCACGTGGTCATCAGCTTTCGCATGGGTGCAAGCCGACCAGACACAGCCCGACGAGCTGTTGCCGCAAGATCCCGACGTGCGTACAGGTAAGTTGAAAAATGGTCTGACCTACTACATCCGGCATAACGACAAGGAGGCTGGGCTGGCCGATTTCTATATTGCACAGCGGGTTGGCTCCATTCTCGAAGAACCCCGGCAGCGCGGACTGGCCCACTTCCTGGAGCACATGGCCTTCAATGGCACAAAGAACTTCCCCGGCAAGGGCAAGCGACTTGGCATCGTGCCTTGGTGCGAGACCATAGGTGTGAAGTTTGGCGCCAACCTGAATGCCTACACCTCAGTCGACCAGACGGTCTACCACATCGGGTCGGCCCCGCTGAAGCGCGAAGGCATTCTCGACTCGTGCCTGTTGGTGCTCCACGACTGGAGCCACTACTTGCTGCTGGAGGACAAGGAGATAGACAAGGAGCGCGGCGTGATTCACGAAGAGTGGCGCACGCGAAGGGCTGGCAAGGCCATGCAGCGGCTCATGGAGAACGCCATGCCCTACCTCTACAAAGGTACGAAGTATGAGGACTGTCTGCCCATCGGCTCGATGGACATCGTTGACCATTTTGACTATCAGGATCTGCGCGACTACTATCACAAGTGGTACAGGCCCGACCTGCAAGGCATCATCGTGGTGGGCGATGTGGACGTGGACAAGGTGGAGAAGAAAATAAAGAAGGTGTTCGGCTCGATTCCCATGCCCAGGAATGCTGCCGAGCGCGTCTACTATCCCGTGACCGACAACGACTCGATGATGGTTCACGTGGAGTGCGACAAGGAGCAGCCCGTGGTGATTGCCCAGCTCTACATGAAGCGCGATGCCACGCCTGATGCCGAGAAGAACCGTCCGGCCTATCTGCGTGCCGATTACATCGATGCACTCATCGGCTCGATGATGAACAGTCGACTTTCGGAAATCAAGCAGCAGCCCAATCCGCCGTTCCTCTCAGCCACGGGACGCGCCAGCTCGTTCTTCGTCAGCCGCACCAAGGAGGCCTTCTCCATGAGCATCAGCTGCAAGGAAGACAATGTCTTGGGGGGTATCATTGCCGGTGTGGCCGCTGCCGAAAGGGCTCGACAGCATGGCTTCACGCAGTCGGAACTCGACAGAGCTAAGAAACTGCAGTTGGCTGCTGCCGAGCGACACTGGAAGAACCGCAACGACCGGAAGAACTCTACGCTGGTGAATCAGTGCGTGCAGCATTTCCTTGCTGCCGAGCCGCTCGTTTCAGCCGACTTCCGTTATGAGTTCATAAAGAAGATGGACCGCGAGGTGACGCTTGACGAGGTGAACAAGGCCGTAGGTCAGCTCATCAACGACAAGAATCAGGTGGTGTTGCTCTATGCGCCACAGAAAGATGGGCTCCACCTGCCCAGTGAGCGCGAACTGGAGCAAGTGGTGACGGCTGCACAGCGCGAGAGCTATGCCGTCTACGAAGAGGCTGAGATTGGCGAACAGTTGCTCTGCTCGCTGCCAAAGGCCGGACAGATTGTCGGCGAGAAAGCCTACAAGCACGGCTTCAACGAACTGACACTGAGCAACGGCATGCGCGTCTATGTGAAGCCCACTAAGTTTCAGGCCGACGAGGTGCAGATGAACATCAAGGCCGACGGGGGCACCTCGCTCTATGGCGATGAGGACATACCCAACTTCGCGCTGCTTACCAGTGCCGTCACCGAAGGTGGCGTAGCTACGTTCGATTCGCCCACGTTGCGCAAGATGATGACTGGACACATGGTCCGTTTGCTGCCTTTCGTCAACTCTCGTTCGCAGGGAATGAATGGGGTCTGCTCGGTGAAAGACTTGGAGCGCATGCTGCAACTCACCTATCTCTATTTCACGCAGCCACGAACCGATGCACTGGCCTTCGAGGGACTGGTCAACCGCACTCGTTCGTTCCTGGCCAATCGCAATGCCTCGCCCAAGGTAGACTACAACGATTCGCTGAATGCTACGCTCTTTGGACATCATCCTCGGGTGCAGCCCGTGACGTTTGCCACGCTCGACAAGGCCAACTACGACCGTATCCTTGAAATCTATCGCGAGCGCTTTGCCGATGCCGCCAACTTCCGTGTGACAATCATTGGCAATGTGGACATGGACCAGCTGAAGCCTTTGCTCTGTCGGTACCTGGCTTCGCTGCCCGCCACCAACCGACATGAACAGGCCAACCGCTGCAATCTTCCGCAGGTGGTGGGAGGCAACTTCGTCAACAGGTTTACGAAGAAAATGGCCACTCCGCTGGCCAATGTCAGCATCTACTACACAGCCAAGGTTCCTTTTACGGCCAAGAACGATTTGGTGCTTGACTTCTTGAAGCGTTGTCTTTCCATCGCCTACACCGACTCTGTGCGCGAGGAGAAGGGCGGAACCTACGGAGTGAGTGTCGGCTTCGAGTTCGACAAGGACGATGAGCACGGTGCACTGCTGCGCATTGCCTACAATGCCGATCCCAGTCGCTACGAAGAACTCAATCCCATCGTCTATCGCCAGTTGCAGCTCATAGCTGAGAAGGGGCCTGAAGCCTCTTCGATGGACAAGGTGCGCAAGTTTCTGGTAAAGCAGTATGCTCAGTTTGCCATCACCAACGACTACTGGAGCTATGTGGTGTGGCACGAACTGGAGGACGATGTAGACTTCGATACCGACTACTGCAAGATGTGCGAGGAAGTGACTGCCGCCGATGTGCAGCAGATGGCCTGCGAGCTTCTGCGTCAGGGACGGCGCATTGAGGTAACGATGTTGTCAGAGTGATTGTTCATTTACGATTTACTATTTATTTACGATTTTATACTTCTCACTTTTTTATGTAATTTTGCACCATAAATATTATTAAGCATTATGGGAATTGTTATAGGAATAGACGTGGGCATTTCGACCACGAAGATTGTGGGACTGCGCGATGGCAAGCCGTCGGCTCCCATCCGTATCACAGCCGCAGACCCTATCACATCGCTGTATGGAGCCTTTGGCAAGTATTTGCACGACAATAACATCGCACTCGACGAGGTGGAACACGTGATGCTGACCGGTGTGGGTGCTGGCTACGTGAAGAACGATGTCTATGGCGTGAAGACCAGTTGCTGCGACGAGTTTATGGCCGATGCGCTGGGCGCACGCTATGAGTCGAAGCTGGATCATGCCATCGTAGTGTCGATGGGTACAGGCACCTCGTTTGTGATGTGCAAGGACGGAGATATTCGCCACATAGGCGGCATCGGTATCGGCGGCGGCACGCTGCAAGGCTTGGCTCGCGTGTGTCTTGGAACGGGCGACATCAAGCAGGTGTCGGCATTGGCCATGCAGGGCAATGTGAAGAACGTCAACTTGCTGATTGGCGACATCTCGGCCCAGCCGCTGCCCGGTCTGCCAATGGAAGCCACGGCCAGTATTTTTGCCCGGGCCAAGAGCGACTCGGCAAAGGAGGACATCTCGGCTGGCATCATAGGGTTGGTGCTCCAGTCAATAGGCTCGGCCTCGGTGCTGGCTGCACAAGGCACAGGCTGTCGTGACATGGTGCTGATTGGCAACCTTACACTGCTGCCGCAGTGCAAGGAAATCTTCCCGGCACTGGAGAAGCTCTATGACGTGCGTTTCCATATTCCCAAGTACTCGGAGTTCTGCACGGCCATCGGAGCCGCGCTGGCATATCAAAAATGAGTGGATACACTATCCACTCTACACTAATAAAAGATTATGAAGAAGCAATTATATTTCCTGGCGCTCGGACTGCTGATGACCGCGAGCGCGAATGCCCGGCAATGGTCGTGGGCAACAAGTGTGCTGAGAGCCGATACGGTTGTGACCGATACGCTGAAGGCTGACACACTGACAACCGACTCGCTGAAGTCGCTGAACAAGAACCAAAAACGGAAAAAAGGCGAGAAAGAGGAAGCGAAGGAGTCGGAGTATGAGAAACTGATGAAGAA
The DNA here is from genome assembly GCA_902771445.1 of uncultured Prevotellaceae bacterium. GTDB lineage: Bacteria > Bacteroidota > Bacteroidia > Bacteroidales > Bacteroidaceae > Prevotella. Next base: position 8,712 of record CACXXD010000081.1, on the reverse strand, counting down.
AGGCGGCACGGTGATGAAAGGCATGCTGACCGTGCGCCACATAGAAGACAAATACTACTTCGAGGTGCCAGACTCGATGCTGGGGCGGCTCATTCTCTGCGTGACGCGCTTTACGGCTGTGCCACAAGGGTTCGGCCCGTTTCCTGGCGAGGAGGTGACGCACAGCACTATCTACTTTGAGCATCGCGATGACAAGACACTCATGCTGCGACAGTATGTGCTGAGCTATCTGGCCGACGATAAGGACAATATCTCGCGCACGCTGGTCAAGTCGACCATCGACCCCATCGTGATGTCGTTCAAGGTGATTGGGCGCAATGAACAGAAAGATGCTCAGCTCGTCGAGGTGACCAGCCTGTTCAAGGGCGACAGCCATCTGATGAGCTTCACTTCAGGCGCAAAGACCTCTCTGAAGGTGGGGGGCATACAGTCGGACAGAACCTTTATTGACACAATGAAAGTGTATCCCACCAACATCGAGGTGATGTCGACCCGCACCTACGGCTCGTCGCCAGCAGCCTCGGCTGCCTCGAAGACGGGTTCGCTGACGATGGGGTTCAACACGTCGATGGTGCTGCTGCCCAAAGAGCCTATGCGCAAGCGGTTGTGGGACAACCGTGTGGGCTACTTCGTCAACACGTTCCGTCAGTTCAGCGACGACCAGGCAAAGGCTCGCCACGAATCGTTCGTGTCGCGCTATCGCCTCGTGCCGAAGAACAAGAAGAAGTATCTGGCAGGACAGTTGGTTGAGCCGGAGAAACAGATCGTCTATTACATCGACCCTGCCACACCGAAGAAATGGATTCCCTATCTGATACAAGGTGTCAACGACTGGAACGTGGCCTTCGAGGCTGCTGGCTTCAAGAACGCCATCGTGGCCAAGGAGTGGCCGAAGGACAACGACACAATGAGTCTCGACGATGCCCGCTTCTGCGTGTTGCGCTATCTGCCTTCGGAGAACGAGAATGCCTACGGCCCCTGCATCGTTGACCCGCGTTCGGGCGAAATCATCGAGTCGCACATCTGCTGGTTCCACAATGTCACCAATCTGCTCAGAAAGTGGTACATGGTGCAGTGCGGGCCGCTGGACAAACGCGCCCAGACCATGAAGTTCGACGATAAGCTGATGGGACAGCTGGTGCGGTTCGTGTCGTCGCACGAAGTGGGCCACACGCTCGGTCTGCGCCACAACATGGGTGCATCGTTTGCCACGCCTGTAGAGAAACTGCGTGACAAGCAGTGGGTGGAGGCCCACGGTCATACGGTGAGCATCATGGATTATGCCCGTTTCAACTACGTGGCACAGCCGGAGGATAAGATTGGCGAGAAGGGACTGTTCCCCCGCATCAACGACTACGACAAGTGGGCCATCAAGTGGGGCTATCAGTGGCGACCGGAGTTCAAGGACGAGTTCAAGGAGAAGGAGCAGTTGATGAAGGAGACCACTGAGGTGCTGCGCAACAATCCGCGTCTGTGGTTCGGCGGAGAAGGACAAAACGAAGACCCTCGCGCTCAGACGGAAGACTTGGGCGACAACAGCGTGAAAGCTTCGGAATATGGGCTGAAGAACCTGATGCGCGTGATGGAGAATCTGCCGACGTGGACGAAGGAGGAGAACGACCAGTACGAAGACCTCTCAATGATGTACAGTCAGGTGGTCAGTCAGTTCACACGCTATCAGAACCATGTGATGAAGTGCATCGGTGGGCGATACGTCAACAATATGCCTGGACTTGAGCCGATGGCCAATCAGCCTAAGTCGCGTCAGAAGGAGGCACTGAAGTATCTGGGACGCAACGTGCTCGATGCCCCCGTCTGGCTCTATCCCTCTAACATAATAAATAAGGTGGGAGTAGACCCGACGACACAGCAGAATGGTCGACAAGAGAACGTATTGGGCCGACTGCTCGGCGGCTATATCCTGAACAAACTGTACAACCAGGCTGAGACAGGCACCGATGTCTATCCCGTAGACGAATATCTCAACGACCTCTTTGCTGAGGTGTGGAAGCCTCTTGACAGTGAGAACGAATGGAAGAACAAGGAGCGTAGGAATCTGCAGCGCACCTATGTAGCACAGTTAGACAAGCTCGTCAACACTCCCGAAAAGACACTCTCCAGTCAGCGTACCGACGGCAATGACGTTCAGCTGTATTTGCTGGAGCATCTCGACAAGCTGGAACAATACCTGAAGTCGAATGTCGCAGCACTGACCGACAAGACGGGACGCGACAGGCTGAATGCCCTGCACTACGCTGACCTGCAAGAGCGTGTACAACTGATAAGAGACCGAAGGAAGAGTCCGCGAGGTTTTTGACTCTACACTATCCACTCAAAGAAAGCCCTCTTAGAATGGATATCCAATGGCGATGTGAAGGGTGTGCATGTCCTTGAATCGCTCGATGTTGAAGTAGCCAGACTTGTTTGTGTTGTATGGCACATGCAAGCCGAAGCCCCAGTCGACACGCAAGACAAGGAAACTGAGGTCGTAGCGCAGACCGATGCCCGTGCCAGTGGCCAGTTCCTTGAACAAATTGCGGAATCTGAACTTGGTCCCGTCGAACATCTTATTCCACACTTCAAGGAGATTTTCATAGGTTATGGCAAGCTCGTCTTTACTGTACATGGAATGTCCTCGCTGCGACCATACGTTGCCGGCATCTAAGAACAGTGCTCCATAGAGATTGCCAAACAAGTGCTGTCGAAGCTCCAGATTGAGCACCAGTTTGGAGTCGCCATGTTGCATTATGTAGGATACCTGTCGGCTGCTGGGGTCAATAAAGTTGCCTGGGCCTATGCTGCGGGCAGGGAAGGCACGGATGCTGTTGGCACCACCCACATAGAATCCTTCGCTGAAGGGATATTCCCACGAATTGCCAAACGTCCAGATGATGCCGGCATTGGCATGGGCCACAAGCTGCGTCTGTGAGGTCAGCTGCCAGGTCTTCGTGTAGTTTGTCTCAATCTTAAAGAATTGTGAGTATGGTGTCTTGAACAGTTCCTTGCGCTTTTGGCCCCATGCTTTGCCTCCCATAAGGAATCCCAGCGAGGTGATGTTGCCTGATTCCTGAATGGTAGTTTCCCATCGATACGGAAAATTATCGTCCTTGGTGTTGGTGAATGTAAAGGTATAGCTCATCTTGGGGATGAAGTAGTCATCGAGACTCACGGACAGATAGGGATGTTCCATAATGATATTCATGAATTTCTCTGTGAAGCTGTTTTTGTACTGATACTTCACGGAGAGGGGGGCAAACTCATGCTTTATTTGTTCGGAGGTCTGCCAGACGTAGCTCCATTGACCAGAGACGATGTGCATCTTGTAGTAGCCGGGGCGCTTGATAATGTCGACGGCTGCTTTTGCCTTTGTCCACGGGGTGGAATAGAAGTAGCTTCTCCTCTTGTACTTGCCGTCCTTGGTACGCTTGACTGTTCGGGTGCTGACGAAGGGAGCTATGATTCGCGGAAACTCGATGCTCGCATCGGCACCGTAGGTATAGGAGTTCATGCCGCTGCTGTTGCTGGTTTGCCATTCGTAGGAGCCATGCAGGTTGACGTCTATTTTCTCGCCGCCCCTGAAAGCATTTCGCCTGGTGATACCAATCCTCAGCTCAGGTCCCATGCGTCCGATGGTTCGGTTCTTCAGGTTGCCTTCGATATAGAAGTCGTATGGCTTGTCGAAAGTACAAGTCAAGTCGACATCGAGTGTGTCGGTGCCTGGCCGGGGCGTAAACTGGAAATCGGTAGACGAGAACAGTCCTGCGGAATTGATGTTCTGTGACGATTCGTAGTGGTTCGAGTAGCTATAGAGCTGACGAGGACGCAACTTGACATCGCGCAGTAGCACATTGGGACGGATAGGGGAGCGTTTGCCGTGGAAATACACCTTGAGATGGCGTCGGGAGATGCTGTCGGTGAGTTCTTCGCCACGTGTGCGGTTCAGTTTGACTCGCATTTGTCCGATGTACCACTTCTTCAGCACTGGCTCTGGCAGGGAGTCGGCCATCTGGAGGCGCAGCTGCACGCGGTTGGCTACGGCGAAGGTATCGGCCAGATAAGACGAGTAGCTTGGACCGTAGAAAAAGTAGCCATTGTCACGGAACAGTTGTGAGATGCGCTGGCGCTCGCCGTCAAGTCTTGACATGTCGAAAGGCGAGCCTTTGGTGATCTGTGCATCCCACAGTGTCGAGTCGATGAGTTCCTTCATGTCTTTCGGATACTTCACGTATGCGATGCTATCGATAAGGAAGAGCGTGTCGGGGGTTACGGTGTAGGCTATCTTCGCCTTCTTGGGGTCTTTCTTCGTTATGATTTCATAATTCACGTCGCCATGAATATAGCCTTTGTTCCGTAGAACCGATTTGGCAACCAATGCGTGCAGCGTTGGGTTGACATTGCTAATCAAAACGGGCGGTGTGCCGATTTTCCTGTTGAGCCATTGTTTGAATCCGCTCTTCGAATTGGTGGTGGCATTCCATATCCATAGTCTGTAGGGGAAGGGCGACCGATAGTAGGACGAGCCAAACAAGGCACCATTGGGGGCTGTGGCCAGTGCGGCCTCTAATTCGCTTTGCGTAGCATCGAGATGCCGCTTGTATAGCGTTTCTTCCGTTCCTTTGTATTTGATCTGTTCAAGTCCGATGAACAGCTGGTCATCGTCTGGAACGTTTTTCGTTGTGTAGCAGGAGGATAGCAGTAGCAACAGAGCACAGGCGAGCAGCTTGAACAGACGGCTTGCCAGCTTTTCCATGCTATATGATATGATTTTCTTCATCGTTGTTCTTTTTACTTCTTTTTGATGGAGTCAGTCCGTGCAGAATCACTCTTGGTGACAGACTGCATGCTTCTCTGAGGCATGACGGTGCGCTGCTCTTTTCCCCAGAGCGTGATGATGTCAAGCAGTCTGTTGATCTTGCGCTTGTAGATGTAGCCACCGCCGTACTCGCCCGTATAGCCTTCCAGCCAGTCGTAGACATTCTGATTGTAGAACAGCTTGACATATTGGTTGGAAGTGGGCGAGAGCCGGTATTCCATTGTGACATTGTCGAAGAAGTTCTGCTGTTGTCCCTGTGCCTTCGGCTGATTGTCAGACGATACCTTGCCGCCGATCTGTACTTTCAGACGGTTGTTCCAGAAGCGTTTTGCGAAACTGAAGGAATAGTCGGTGCGAACCTGTCCTTTTGCATCGGTTGAATTCTCGAAACCTACGTTCAGGTCGACAGTACCCGTGATGTTGTTGATTTCTTTTTGCAGGAAGTTGCTGAGCGCAGCGTTCATATTCAGCCCGTTGGTGTTGTCGTCCGACAGGTACATGCCTGTGGTGAGCATGGTAACAGCCAGTTTTCCGCGCTGTTCGGGTGCCATACTGTTCAGTTCTGATGCGAGTGTCACGTCCTCTGGTGCAGAAATGATGAACTCGAGGCCCATGTCTTGCAGTGTCTTGGTGATGGACACACCACAGTCGAAGGTCACATTGCGGGATTTTCCGCCCTCTTGGCTGACACTCGCCTTGGTGCGCTCTGTGGCGGTGATGTTCAGTCGGGGATTCATCATCTCGCCGGTAAACTCAACGTAGCTTCCGTCTTGAATGCTGAAAGTCTTCAGCGGAATGATGGGCAGCGAATACTTCATGGTGCCGCTGTTCAGCGTGTACCGGCCCGTCAGGGTCATTCCGTCATTGGTGTATTTCATGTTCAAGTCGCCTCCGCCAAACAGGTCTACATAGTTGCTGCGAGTGGCATTCAGACCACACATGACGTGCGCCCCCTGATCGATGCTGATGTTCATGTTGACAGAAATACCGTCAGGTCTTGGTCGTTCTACCACCACCTGGGTGGAGTCGCTGAAGTCCGTGAATTTCACAAGCTCGTCAAGTCGGTTGTCGGTAGAAATGGGCGAGTCGAGCAGCAGATAGGTCAGGTCTGTTGTGCCGAGCACGTCTATCCTGCCCCGCATGCGCAACTGGTCGAGCTGTCCCGACATGTAGGCAAAGACATTGACGAAGGCTTTACCGTAGGCAATCGACTCCTTGGTTTGTTTCGAGTTGATGAGCTGGAAGTTTTGTGCTCGCATGCGAACGTTCATCGTGATGCGGTCCGTGTCGTGGAAATCGATGTCGCCCATGATGTTGAGCGGGTTGTCGTTGTAGGCATGCATCGTGAAGTTCTCCAGCAGTAGCTTTGATTGTACGATGCGAACTGGGTCGTCGCCGATTTTCATGCGGATACCGTAGGGTATGCTGATCAGGTAGGCTGAGTCAAGGTATATCTCGCCGTCGACCTGTGGCTTGTTGGTGGAACCTTTCACCGTCAGCTTGCCGTCGGCATACCCTTCAAGACCGATGAGTTGGTCGGGTACGAATCCGTTGGCAATGTTCATGGGCGTGCGATGCATGGTCAGGATGGCATCTAAATAGTTGGTGTCGTCGCTCTTGTAGTTTCCGCTCAGGTTGAGCACCTCTCTGCCTTCAAGCATCATCGTGGCCTGCACGGCGTGTGTGTTGTCTTCGCGTAGCATGTAGGCAACTTCGGTATTGACATTGCCTATATGGCTGTTTTCATAGGTCATGTCGGCAACCTGCAGATCGCTCGATACGGAAATCTTTTCTTTCTTGTCCATGAGCAAGTGGAAGTCGCCGTCCAGAATACCCGTGATGTGAGGGATATATGGCATGGCAGATGTCAGTTTGTCCAGATTGAAGCGGTTCAGACTGACCGTGAGGTCTTGCAACATGGTTGAGTCTTGGTTCTCAGACGAATAGATTTTGATGCCAGAGCCATCGTCGCTAATCATGTTGATGTCTGCCTGTATCTTCAGGTCTCGTCCGAGATACAGGTAGTTGTCTTTGTTCAGCGTGAACTCACGATAGCCGAGGGTAGGGCGCTCAGGAAGAAGCTTGACCCTGATGCCATTATATTCAGCCGAGGCGGTAGCACCGATGCGAAGTCCCAACACATTCTTGTTGTCAAAGAAGCGCAGGCCGACCACGGCTCCCGTTTCGTGGAAATGGCCGTCAAGTAGTGCGTTGAATATGAATTGTGGGTTGCGACGATTGTTTGTGACCTGTCCTTGGTAGGTGAGCCCGTGGTCAGAGTCTTTAAACGTCATGCGGATGGTGTCTATTCGTGTCGAGTCGGCATTCAGGGAATAGACGTGCATATCACCGTTGAGGCCCCTCTCGCTTGAAGTAGCGAGATTGATTTTCATCTCCTTGAAGTAGGTGTTGGCCGACGAGCGCAGGAAGTTGGCCACGGGATTGTGCTGTCCGCTTGTGACGTAGAGCTTTGTGGTGGGCCACATCTTCTTGAGCGACTGTTGCTTCAGGTTGCGCTCCTTGATCTGTACTGTCAGCGAGTCGGAGAAATCGGACAGTTTGTCGAACAGCGGCTTATAGCCCCCGCTGGCATCGGCTTTCACGATCAGGTCGCCACTTTGCATTCTGAATATCGTCGTGTCGGGTTGAGTGCGAATGGTCAGTCCGACATCTTCTGGGCGGTAGGTGGTGAGCGAGTCTTTAATATAGATTTCTCCGACGAGTCCTGATACTTTGTAGTAGTCGTCGAAGTTGCTGTTAAGGTCGATGTGGCCGCACATGCCAACGCTCAGTTCTTTGTCGACCAACTGCATGGCATAAATATCGAGTTTGGGCAGGTCGGCGCTCAAAGTGGCATAGAGCATTTTCTTGTTGAGCAGTGCGTTCACGTCGAATTTTCCGCGCATGAACTTGTTGATACCTTTCAAGGAGGCCATAGCACGACCGTCTTTCAGATGAGCGTTTGCCGTTATGCTGTCTACGCTCAGTCGGCCATACTGCAAGTGTCTCAGTTGAACGTCGGCATCCAGCCATGTCGACTTATGAAAGAAGTCGGTGCCATGCCCTTTCGCGTTGGCGTTCATGCTTAGTTCATAGAAGGACATCTTTGGCATGAAATGATGCAGGTTCAGTCTCTCGACGACCACGTTTGCATCGTAGCTCATGACGTTTTGTGCGAACCATCCTTTGGCTTTCACAATACCGTTGCCTTCGCGTAGCGTGAGATCGGCACTGTAGCGTGGGCCGTCGGCATTCACAGTGCCTTTCAGCTGCATGCCCTTAGGTATGTTGTAGTCCTGCATCAGCTTTCGGTCTACAAAAGCAGTGGCAAAGTCAATGTTGTAGGTTGTGGCATCAAGCTCCAGTTGTGCGATGAGCCTGTCCGTGTCGAGCAGATTGGCAACAGAACCGTGGGCTTTGGCATGAAAAGCAGTCGGCAAGTCTGCCTCGAACTCCGTGACCGTGGCATTGCTCATGTTGCCGTTCATGACGGCATTGACATGAAGGGGCCATTCAGGCCACTGCTTGTAAAAGGCATCGGGCATGTCGGTCAAGAAGAGCATCAGGTCATGTTTGCCGAGCGAGGCTTTTGCGTCAACGTCCAACTGTCCTGGCTGGATGGAGTCCATCACATTGAAGTCGATGCGTGTCCTGGCTTGAATGCTTGAGAATGGTGTGGAGAGAAACAGTGCCGGCAGTCGGATGCTTGCAGAGTCCATCAGTAGCGTGCCTGTCAATTGGGTCATTTCCAGTCCGCTCTTTTCACGCATGGCCGCAGTCTGTACCTTTAGGGAAAGGTTCGGCGCACTGAAATAGACGGAGTCGATGGCCAGCTGAATGGTTGACAAGTCTATGTGATTGTAGTCGAAGCCTTGGGCTAAGGGTTGCGTGAAAGGCAG
>CACXXD010000080.1 GCA_902771445.1 uncultured Prevotellaceae bacterium | reverse complement strand
GAACAATATTGTGCCTGAATTTTTTGCAGATTGAATAATTGTTTGTAATTTTGGCACAGCAAACAATAACTGGTGTGCAATCGTTTTTGCAACTGAGCAGAGAAAAAGTGAGCATACGATGTGGCTGGTTAAGGAAAAATAGACTATCTTTGCCACAAGAACACTAAAACTGTAAAAATTATGAGAATAAAGAGATTCTATGCTTGGATGTTGATGATGCTCCCATTGGCAGCACTGGCTGCTGAGGTAACATCGCCAAACGGTAATATCGTGCTGACTTTCAACCTTGACAAGGGACGACCTGCCTACTCTGTGAGCTATAAGGGCAAGGCCGTCGTCAGGCCGTCGCACCTGGGACTGGAGCTGGCCAAGGACAAGCATGCCTCGAAGGGCATGGACGAGACCGACCTGATGGACGGCTTCACGCTGAAAGACGAGCAGACATCGACCTTCGACGAGACGTGGCAACCCGTGTGGGGCGAGAACCGCAACATTCGCAACCACTACAACGAGTATGCCGCCGTGCTGCAACAGCAGGCCGCTCAGCGCGAGATGATCATCCGCTTCCGTGTCTACGACGACGGCATCGGCTTCCGCTATGAGTTTCCGCAGCAGAAAAACCTGAACTACTTTCTCATCAAGGAGGAGCGCAGCGAGTTTGCGATGGACGGCAATCACACCGCATGGTGGTTGCCCGGCGACTACGACACGCAGGAGCAGGAGACCCAGGAGTCGCGCCTCTCGGAGATTCGTGGCCGCATGCAGAAGGCCGTCAACTGGGGCAACAGCAGCGTGGCCGTGTTCTCTCCCACAGGCGTGCAGACCTCCCTGCAGATGAAGACCGACAACGGACTGTACATCAACCTGCACGAGGCAGCCTGTGCCGACTATGCCACGATGCACCTGGAGCTGGTGGACGACCAGACACGCAGTCTGACCACACAGTTGCAGGGCAGCAGCAATGTATATACCCCCAATCCCGCCCCCTCGAAGTATCCCCTGCCCGCAGCCATGACCTTCGTCAGCCATCTGACACCCGATGCCACCGGGCTGAAGGGTGCCATGCAGACCCCCTGCACCACCCCCTGGCGAACGGTGATGGTGAGCGACGATGCACGCGACATGCTCTCCAGCAATCTGATACTGAACCTGAACGAGCCTTGCAAACTGGACGACACGTCGTGGATTCATCCTACCAAATACTGCGGTGTGTGGTGGGAGATGATCGTGGGCAAGAGCTCGTGGAACTACACCGACGACTTCCCCTCCATCAAGCTCGACGAGATTGACTGGACCCGCGTGAAACCCAACGGTCGCCATGCCGCCAACAACGAGAAGGTGCGCCGCTATATCGACTTTGCCGCCGCCAACGGTCTGGACCAGGTGCTGGTGGAAGGCTGGAACGTGGGCTGGGAAGACTGGGCCAACATGTGGAAGCGCGACGTGTTTGACTTCGTGACACCCTATCCCGACTTCGACATCAAGGCGCTGAACGACTATGCCCACCAGAAGGGCGTGAAGCTGCTGATGCACCACGAGACATCGTCGTCGGCTCAGAACTATGAGCGACACATCAAACAGGCCTTTGAGCTGATGAACAAATATGGCTACGATGCCGTGAAGACAGGCTACGTGGGCGACATCATCCCCCGTGGCGACCACCACTATTCGCAGTCGATGAACAACCACTACCTGTATGTGGTGAAAGAGGCCGCCAAGCACCATATCATGGTGAACGCACACGAGGCCACGCGCCCCACAGGACTCTGCCGCACCTATCCCAACCTGGTGGGCAACGAGAGCGCACGCGGCACGGAGTATGAAGCCTTCGGCGGCTCGCGCCCCGACCACACCTGCATCCTGCCGTTCACCCGACTACAGGGAGGCCCGATGGACTACACGCCGGGCATCTTCGTCACCCGACTGAGCGAGTGGAGCGACAACACATCGTGGGCTCGCATCACACTGGCCGGCTCGCTGGCCCTCTATCTGACGATGTACTCGCCCTTGCAGATGGCCGCCGACCTGCCCGAACACTACGAGCGCTACATGGATGCGTTCCAGTTCATCAAGGACGTGGCCTGCGACTGGGACGAGAGCATCTACTTGGAAGCCGAGCCTGCCGACTACATCACCGTGGCCCGCAAGGCCAAAGGCACCGACAACTGGTTCGTGGGCGGCAAGTGCGACGAGCAGGGCCACAAGGCCGTGGTGAAACTCGACTTCCTCGACAAGGGCCGTCGCTACGACTGCACCATCTATCAGGATGCGAAGGATGCCCACTACGAGAGCAATCCGCAGGCCTATACTATAATAAAGAAGGTGGTGAAGAAAGGCGATGTGCTCCGCATCAACGAGGCTCCCGGCGGCGGATTTGCTGTAACATTGAAAATTGAAGATTGAAGATTGGGCCTTCTGCCTTTATCATAGACCGACATGAGAGAAAAAGCTGCCAGAATCTTTTGTTCAATCTCCGTGCGACTCAGTATCTGGGTGGCAGCGGTGGTGGCAGCTTTGTTTGCGGGCGTGCTGCTGATCTTCTCCGGACACGTGAAGAAGGCGGTGAAGAACGAGGCAATGGACATGGCCGAACAGACACTGATGAGCGCCGTGGAGTACACCGAAAACACGCTGGACAAGGTGGAGACCGTGGCTCGCAACATGAGATGGACCGTGGAGCACCATCTGGACCGTCCCGACGAGATGATGGGCTATTGCCGCACGGTGCTCAAGTACAATGAAGAGCTGAAAGGCTGTGCCGTTGCTTTCGAGCCCGGCTACTACAAGCAGAAGGACGAATGTTTCATGGCATATGCCTATCGGACCGATGAGGGCAGCGTGACGGAGAGCAACAGCTATGGCAATACCCCCTACATGACGCAGGAGTGGTATGCCAGCATCAAGAAGGAGGAAACGAGTCTCTGGGTGGAACCCATGCCCGATGCCAACAACATCGACGAGGCCATCACCTCCTATAGCATGCCCCTTCACGACGAGCAGGGTCGCTTTGTGGGCGTCTTCGCCATCGATGTCTCACTGGAGTGGCTGTCGGCCACTGTTCAGCAGACGAAGCCCTTGCCCCATTCCTATTGCATGCTGCTGAGCCGATATGGTGCGCTGTTGGTACATCCCGACAGCACACTGTTGTTTAAGTCGTTCGACGACATGGATGCAAGTTTCGACCCCACAGTGACCCAGGTGCTGCAGGCCATGCTCTCAGGCGAGACGGGCAGCAAGGAAGCCAATATCGACGGTGTGGAGAGCCTCGTGCTCTACCGTCCGTTCAGGAACATCGGCTGGAGCGTGGCTATGGTCTATCCTGAAGACGACATCTTCGGTGCGTTGATGGCGCTGAACAACTATGCCGTCATGGTGGTCGTGGGCTGTCTGTTGCTCCTGTTCCTGCTCTGCGTAGGCACCACATGGCTGGTGTTGCAGCCGCTCCGCATGCTGACACGGTCGGCCCGTCGTGTGGCCGACGGCCACTTTGACGAGCAAGTGCCTGACACATCGCAGCAAGACGAGATAGGACACTTGCAACAGAGTTTCCAGAACATGCAGACTTCGCTCATTGACAATGAGGAGGCGGTGAGGAAGAAGACGGCCATGCTACAGGAGAGCAACAAGGCTCTGTCGGAAGCCTACGAGCAGGCCAAGGAGGCTGACCGCGTGAAGATGGCCTTCCTGCACCACATGACCGACAAGATGGTGAAGCCCGTGAACAACATCAGCGACATGGTGGAAATCTTCAAGAACAAGGAAAAGCCGCTGTCGCGTGAGGAAATGGAAAAGATGGTGCAGACGATGATTGAAAACAGCGATGCCATCACCCTGCTGCTCGACCAGTTGCTGGAGGTGGCACTGAAGAAAGAATAAGAAATAGTAAACAAGGGAAGCATTGAGTTAATGTAATAAAGAATGAAGAGAGCGTTCAGACCAATCAGACAGTCACTGTCCCTCAAGCTCAGCTTGTGGGTGCTGCTCTATGCTGTGGTGTTGTTCTCGGTTTGCCTGTGTGCCATCTTCATCCGCTCGCGCCGTGTGGTCAAGGATGCGGCCATCGAGCGGGCATCGTCGGTGCTGAACACCATCGCCCTGCGCGTCAATGGCTACATGAGCGAGATAGAGACGGCCAGCAATAACTTTGTATGGCTGGCAGAGCAGAACATGCAGCCCGACTCGCTGATGGGCTACACGCGGCGCGTGGTGGAGCTGAACCCTCACGTGAACGGCTGTTCCATCACCACCGAGCCTTACTACTTCGAACACTTCGGCAGGTACTTCTCCGTCTATACTGTCAGGCATAGAGACAGCGTGCAGACGGTGAAGGAGGGCGTATACGAATACTACGAAAAGGTGTGGTACAAGACACCGAAGATGCTGGACAGGGCATGCTGGGTGGACCCCTTCGACGACTATAATGAGGGAACGCTGTCGTCGGAAGAGGTGATTGCGTCGTACTGCATCCCTCTGCGCAACGGCAAAGGCGACTTCATCGGCGTGCTATCTACCGACCTGTCGCTTGGATGGCTGTCGAAGACCATCACCGCCGAGAAGCCATACGAGCACTCCTACTGCATGATGGTGGGCAAGGACGGACACTTCTATGTGCATCCCGACGAGAACAAACTGTTCAAGGAGACCATCTTCAGCGGTATTGACCCACAGACGCATCCCGATATAATTGCCCTGGGACACGAAATGCTGAATGGCAAGAGTGGTTCGCTCAGCGTGGTGCTCGACGGCAAGCCCTGTCTGGTGTTCTATCGCCCCGTGCCTCACACGCGGTGGAGCCTCGCACTGGTCTGCATGGAGAGCGATATCTTCAGCATCTACAATCAGTTGGCCCTGGTGCTGTTGCCTATTATCGTCATCGGCCTGATCATTATTCTGCTCTTCTGCTGGCAGGCCGTGAAGTATTTCATCAAGCCCCTGCACATCCTGCTGCATACGCTGCATCGCATAGGCGACGGTCGGTTCGACGAGCAGATTCCTCATACGAAAAGAAAAGACTCCATCGGACAGTTGCAGGACAGCTTTGCCACCATGCAAGAATCGCTGGCGGCCCACTTCAGCAGCCTGCAACAGATGAGCGCCGAGATGGAACAGCGCAACAAAGAACTGGTGGAGGCCAACAAGATGGTGGAAGAGAGCAGGCGGATGAAGATGGCCTTCGTGCAGAACATGACGCACCAAGTGCGCACACCGCTCAACATCGTGCTGGGCTTTGCACAGGTGATGCGCGACAACTACGGTGTGATGAGCGAAGAAGATACGGCCTCTCTCATCAAGGAGATGGCACGCAAATCCGTGAGCGTCACGCGCATGGTGCTCATGCTGTTCGACTCGTCGTCGACAGGCAGCGCCGGTATGCTGACCCGCAACGAGTTTGTGAGCTGTAACGAGATGGCTCGCGAGTGCATAGAGAATACAAAATTGCAATATCCACAGATAGAGATAAAACTGGACACCGCCTTGCCCGACACGTTCTGTGTGCTGACCGACAGGCTCTACTTCTTCCGTTGCCTGCGCGAACTGCTCTACAATGCAGCGAAGTTCTCCAACGGGAAGGTCGTCAATCTGTATGTCAGGGAGGCAGAGACAATGGTGGTGATAGTGGTCGAGGATGTGGGTCCCGGCATATCGGTTGAGAACCGCGAGCGCATGTTCGATCCTTTTGCCAAGATGGACGACTTCACCGAAGGGCTCGGACTGGGTCTGCCACTGACCAAACGGCATGCCAAGAACCTGGGAGGCGACCTGGAACTTGACACGGACTATCTGCTGGGATGCCGCTTCGTTCTGAAAATACCAAAAGAATAATGACAATAAGAATCATGAAAGGACTGATAATGGCCTGCTTACTGACCATGCTGCAAGCTGAAAAAGCTCAAGCCTTTGACAACAAAGGTGCTGTTGACAATCCGCAACAGACAGAAAGCGTGAGTGCGCAGGATTTCTATTTCGATGAGATGACCTATTCGGTCGATCAGACCGTGTTCAAACTCTTTGCTCCCGGCAATGCCAAGCGCGTTGTCGTGCGTATCTATAAGGATGGGGTAGGGGGCAAGGCTCTGAAAACCATCAAGATGCAACTGGCGGGCAATGACCTTTGGCGGGCCACGGTGAAAGGCGATCTGGCTGGAAAGTTCTATACGTTCGACATGGGGCATGGCGAGACACCCGGTGTGTTTGCCCGTGCCGTGGGAGTGAATGGAAAGCGCGGTGCCATCCTGAAGGATGGCCAACCAGCCAAGGAATGGGACAAGATGAGACCCGTGGTGAAGAATCCTGCCGACCTCGTGGTCTATGAGATGCACCATCGCGACTTCTCCATAGCGCGGAAGGATGCAAAATATCCCGGCAAGTTTCTGGCCCTGACCGAGCCTTGGGCCATCAGTCATCTGAAGGAGCTGGGTGTCAATGCCATCCACATCCTGCCGTCATACGACTACGGTTCGGTAGACGAGACGCGTCTTGACCAGCCGCAATACAACTGGGGCTACGATCCCGTGAACTACAATGTGCCGGAGGGTTCCTATTCCACCAATCCCTACGACCCGGCTTGTCGCATCAGCGAGTTCAAGCAGATGGTGGAGGCACTCCATAAGGCTGGCATCTGCGTCATTCTCGACGTGGTCTATAACCACACCTACGACATAGAGCACTCCAACTTCCAGCGCACCTATCCCGATTATTTCTATCGAAAGACCGGGGAGGCGAAGGGCAAGAAAGTGCAGTATTCCAACGGTTCGGGCTGCGGCAACGAGACGGCTTCGGAGCAACCGATGATGCGCCGCTTCATGGTTGAGTCGGTGAAATACTGGGCCAACGAATATCATATCGATGGATTCCGTTTCGACCTCATGGGCGTTCACGACATTGAGACGATGAACGAGATAAGGAAAGCACTCGATGAGATAGACCCCACCATATTTATATATGGCGAGGGATGGAGCGCCGGAGCCTGCGCCCTGCCCAACGAGCGGCTGGGCATGAAGGCCAACATGTCGCAGATGCCTGGCATTGCCGCCTTCAGCGATGACATTCGCGACGCGCTGCGCGGCCCGTTCAGCGACGACACGAAGCCCGGTTGGCTGGGCGGCTCCTATCTGAACAAGGAGACGGTGAGCCTGAAGGCTGGCATCGCCGGCATGATAGCGCATCCACAGATAGACTATTCGAAGGTGAACTACTCCAAGAAGCCATACGCCGTGGAGCCTACTCAGATGATGTCCTACGTGTCGTGTCACGACGACATGTGTCTTGTCGACCGTCTGAAGGCCAGTATTCCCGGCATCACCGACGACGAGCTGATTCGGCTCGACCTGTTGGCCCAGACCGCCGTCTTCACTTCGCAGGGCGTGCCTTTCATGTTGGCTGGCGAGGAGCTGTTGCGCACGAAGAAGGGAGTTCACAATTCCTTCGAGTCGCCCGACAGCATCAATCAGCTGGACTGGCAGAACAAAGAGCGATTTCCGCAGGTGTTCAGCTACTACAAAGGGCTCATCGCCCTGCGTCAGCAGCATCCCGCATTACGACTGGGCAATGCCGATCTGGTGCGCAAGCATCTCGAATTCATCGATGCACCGCAGGGCGTGGTGGCCTACAGACTGAAGAACTTCGCCGGGCGTGACGACTGGCGCGACATCATTGTCGTGCTCAACTCCACTCGCAAGGAGCAGACCGTGCAGGTGCCTTTCGGCCACTACACCGTCGTTTGTGCCAACGGTGTCATCTCTTTGCAGAAAGGACTGGGCACCGTCGTCGGCATAGCAGCCAAGGTTGCACCTCAGTCGGCCCTTATCTTGCATAACTAACCAACTTACACCTTAACAGCAAACTGTATGAAACGTTTTTTATTTATGGTTGCCCTCATGGCACAGACAATGACAATGAGCGTAGCAAAGACAGCAAAAGTGACAATCGACCGTATTGAGCCCACCGACTGGTTCGTGGGCATGAAGAACCCGCAGGTGCAACTCATGGTCTATGGCCAGGGCATCCGCGATGTGCAGAACGTGACGACCGACTACCCCGGTGTCGTCATCGACAGTCTGGTGCGGCTCGACTCGCCCAACTATCTGCTCATCTACATGAATCTGCGCGATGCACAGCCGGGCTCGATGACCCTGCAGTTCGACAAGAAGAAGGTGAGCTATCAGCTCAAAGCCCGAGAGATGGAGGGTGCCAAGCGCATGGGATTCACCAATGCCGACGTGCTCTACATGCTTATGCCCGACCGCTTTGCACAGGGCAAGGATCACAACCCGCAGGTGAAAGGCATGCGCCCCTATAAGGAAGACCGCACCCAACCCTCGCTTCGTCATGGCGGCGACCTCAATGGCATTCGCGAACATCTCGACTATTTCAACGAGCTGGGTGTCACGGCGCTCTGGCTCACGCCTGTATTAGAGAACGACTCGCCCGACAATGAGAATGGCTACTCTACCTATCACGGCTATGCCACCACCAATTACTATCGCGTGGACCCCCGCTTCGGCACCAACGAAGACTACCGTCTGTTGGTCGATGAGGCTCATAAGAAGGGGCTGAAAGTGGTGATGGACATGATTTTCAATCACTCGGGCTTTGAGCATCCCTGGACGCTCGACATGCCCTCGAAGGACTGGCTGAACCTGCCCGAATGGCTCACGCAGTCGAAGGGGAGCAGCGACCCTACAGGCACGCAGTTCCTGCAGACCAGCTATAAGTTGACGTCCGTGCTCGATCCCTACGCCTCTGAAGTAGACCTCCGCGAGACAGTAGAAGGATGGTTTGTACCCACCATGCCCGACCTGAACCAGCGCAATCCGCACCTGATGCGCTATCTCATACAGAACTCTATGTGGTGGATTGAGACCATCGGCATCGACGGCATCCGCATGGACACCTATCCATACGCTTTCGCTGAGCCAATGGCGCAGTGGATGAAGGAGCTGGACGAAGAGTATCCAAACTTCAACACCGTGGGCGAGACATGGGTCACCGAGCCTGCCTATACTGCTACATGGCAGAAGAACTCGAAGTTGGCTTCGAATAACAGCTATCTGAAGACGGTCATGGACTTTGCTTTCTTCGATCGCATCAATCGCGCCAAGACTGAAGAGACTGATGCTTGGTGGGACGGACTTAACCGCATCTACGGTTCATTCTGCTACGACTATCTCTATCCCAATCCGTCGAGCGTGATGGCTTTCATCGAGAACCACGACACCGACCGTTTCCTGGGCAACGGCAAGGACACGCTCGCGCTGAAGCAGGCGCTCGCCCTGCTGCTCACGGTCAATCGCATTCCTCAGCTCTACTACGGTACTGAGGTGCTGATGAACGGAACGAAGGAGGTGACCGACGGCAATGTGCGCAAGGACTTCCCCGGTGGTTTCCCTGGCGACAAGCACAACTGTTTCCTGCCGTCTGTCGGCTCGCAGATTACTGCCGACGGTCTGCAGAGTGGTCGCACACGGGCAGAGAACAGCATGTTCAAGTGGCTCAGTCGTCTGTTGCACTGGCGTCAGGGCAACAAGGTCATCACCGAAGGTCGACAGATTCAGTTCATTCCCTACAACGGTGTCTATGTCATTGCCCGTCAACTGGGGACGAAGAAGGTGCTCACCGTGCTCAATGGCACCAGCAAGACTGCCACGATGAGCATTAAGCGCTATGCCGAGGTGATAGGAACGGCCAAGCGTGCCAAGGACATCCTCACCAACCGCAACTACAATCTGACTGCCGACATCGAAATGAAGCCCCGACAGAGCCTGATTCTTGAAATTGAAGATTGAGAATTGAAAATTAAAAATTGAAAATTGAGCAAAGCTAACCAGTGAGGTCGTGCCAAATTGAAGTGAACCCCAGAAGTATTTTGTCTAACTTCTGGGGTTCACTTCACATAACAGTTCTGCTTCCGAATCTTCAATTTACCAGCACGAAGTCCAGCTGCCTCTTCTCGATATTGGCGCGGGCCACTTTGATACGAACAGGATCGCCCAGCTGATAGGTTTTGTGATGGCGGCGGCCAACGAGCTGATAATTGCGCTCGTCGAACTCATAGTAGTCACCGTCCAGGTCGTGCATGCCCACAAGTCCTTCGCAGTGGTTCTCGTCTATCTCGCAATAGATGCCGAACGATTGGATGCCGGAGATATGCGCATCGAACTCCATGCCCACCTTGTCGGCCATGAACTCCACCATCTTGTACTTGATGCTGTCGCGCTCGGCGTTCTGGGCCGTCTGCTCCATCTCGCTTGCATGTTCGCACAGTTCCTCGTAGTGCTCCTTGTTCACCGAACGGCCTCCGTTCTGATAGCGTGTCAACAGGCGGTGAACCATCATGTCGGGATAGCGACGGATGGGCGACGTGAAGTGCGTGTAGTAGTCGAAAGCCAGTCCGTAGTGGCCGATGTTCGTGGTCGAATACTTTGCCTTCATCATGGCCCGCAGTGCCAGTTGCTCCACCAGCTTCTGCTCGCGATGCCCCTGCACGTCCTCCATCAGTTTGTTCAGGTTCTTCGAGATGGCTCCACGCGTGCCGCTCGTCTTCACCTTGTAGCCGAAAGGCACGAGCGCACTGCGCAGCGACTCCAGTTTCTGTGGGTCTGGCTGATCGTGTACACGATAGACGAAGGTCTTGGTCTTCTTCTTCAATTGAGAATTGGGAGTTGAGAATTGAGAATTATGATTAGACTTGGCAGTTGAATTGCCGTTCTGAGTGTAATCATAATTTTCTATTTTCAATTTTCCATTCTCAACTTGAACGCTTCCGATTGCAGTCGCCACGGTGCGGTTGGCCAGCAGCATGAACTCCTCGATTAGCTTGTTGGCATCCTTCGATTTCTTGAAGTAGCAGCGCGTGGGCCTGCCCTCCTCGTCAACGTCGAAATGCAGTTCCTCGCGGTCGAACTTCACGGCTCCGTTCTTGAAACGAGCCTCTCTCAGCTTCTTGGCCAGACGGTCCAGCGTAATCAGCTCCGTGGCATACTCGCCCTGATAGGGCTTGGCCTTCGTGGCCGGCGGAGCAGGCTGCCCGGTGCTGTCTATCACGCCGTTCTTCTCCAGAATGTCCTGCACCTCTTCGTAGGCAAAGCGGCGGTTGCTCTTGATGATGGTGTGGGCCAAGTGCCAGTCCTTGATGTTGGCATCTTCGTCTAAAACGAAGATCACACTGTAGCACAGCTTCTCCTCGTCGGGGCGAAGCGAACAGATGAAGTTGCAGAGCCGTTCGGGCAGCATCGGTACGGTGCGGTCTACGAGGTAGACACTTGTGCCGCGTTGCTCGGCCTCGCGGTCGATAAGTGAGCCCTCATTGACGTAGTAGGAGACATCGGCGATGTGGACACCTACCTCATATAGAGCCTCACCCCCAGTCCCTCTCCCAGAGAGAGGGGAGTGGTTAGTCTTGCTGGCTGAACAATCAATGGAAGAGCTGTCTGCTCCCCTCTCTTTGGGAGAGGGGTTGGGGGTGAGGCTTCTGATTGACAGTGCATCGTCGAAGTCCTTGGCATCCTTCGGGTCGATGGTGAAGGTCGTCACGTTGCGGAAGTCCTCGCGCCGCTCAATCTCGTCGGGTGTAATCTCGGCAGCAATGTGGTTGGCCGCATCCTCCACCTTCTTCGGATACCTGTAGGGCAGACCGTACTGCGCCAGTATGGCATGCATCTCCACGTCGTTGTTGCCCTGCTCGCCCAGCACGTCGATGACCTCGCCCACCATGTTCTTAGAGTCCTTCGACGGCCACTGCGTTATCTTCACCACAGCCTTCTGCCCGGTCTTACCCCCTTTCAGTTTGCGCTTCGGAATCATGATGTCGTGGTTGAAGATGTTGCCCTCGGTGATGAGGAAGGCAAAGTCTTTCTCCACCTGTAGGATGCCCACGGCCTGGTCGTGCTTACGCTCCAGAATGTCGGTTACGATAGCCTCTTTGATATGGTTCTGTCGGCGAGCCATCATGGCGATGCGCACGCGGTCGCCGCCCAGAGCGAACATCGAGTTGCGTTCGGAAACGAAGATAGGCTTGCCGCCGTCATCGGGCAGGAACGAGTTCTTGCCGTTGGGCTTGCGTATGAACGTGCCTTCCTGCACCTGTGTCTTCAGGTTCAGCCGATACGAATTGTTGTCGGGCTGACTCAGATAGTCGTCCCATGCCATTTCTTCCAGCACGTCTACGGCCAGCATCTTGGCCGGGTGCGTGTCCAGTCGCAGTGATTTGAATACTTGTTTCAGTGTGAATACTTCGTTCGGATGAGCCTGAAACAGTCCTTGCACGGCTTCGGCCACTTCTCGCTTCGACAGTCGTTTTCCTCCATTCTTTCCCATAGTAGTTGAAATTTTAGTTTTGGCAAATATACGCAATTTATGCCAAACTTGTATCCTTTTTTGTATTAAGAGATATTAATTTGTCAGTTTTGTGGGGAAAAACGCAGCGGAGCTTTTGTGCCAAGTTCCGTATTCATTTCTTCTATAATGTCACTATTGGTTCCTTTTTACAACTATTCTGGTGTCATTCTTGTCTCGTACTATGTCGACACCCTTTGGCAGATTCGACAGTACACTGGCGTATGTGCCATCTATGTCTTGATGGGCTATGTGTTTTATCGTCGAGCCATTCACTGTGTATATGGTCAGACCGTCAGTTGCAGTGCCTTCGGGCATGCGTATATTTGTGGTCTTGTCTGTAAGCAGAATCCATTCGTCGGTGTTCACTTCTTTATAATATGCGATTGCGCTGTAGCCATTACGTGTGTCGATGTCTGTGTCGGACATGCGGAAACGGTAGGTCACTTTCTGCCCGCTATAGATGGAGGTCGGCATTTCGTAGCTGTAGGAATCCCCTTGGTTGGAAACGACAAGCCGCAGATTCTCCTCGAAGTTGTTGTCCGAAGGATTGTGTACGGTGAACTCCAGCACCTTGCCATCTGTTGTTGCGCCATCGACTTCTCTGATGCCTTCATCTCCCAGATAGAGCTTAGTTTCCAGTGCGTGATAGTCGGGCAGGTGGAAAGTGTACACATTGTTTTTCACTGTTACAGGTACGGCATTGACGGCGTCATCCCAGCCGCGTACCCACTGACTGTCAGCATCGTCACGCGAAATGATGCTCATCACATAGTCGCCATCGGCAAGATGGTCGGGCAGCGTGAACAGACGGTCTACATTGATAGCTCTGCCACCGTCGGAGAAAGACATGTCTCGGATGGTCTTTGCCACGTCTGCCAACTCTCCCTCTCGATAGAATCCCAGACTGTACTGTCCCGGGCCACCCGTGAAACTTACATGCCGCACTTGGAATTTGGCCTGCACCTTGCCTTGAACCTCAATTGTAGTGGCGTATGGCTGACCGCCAAGCACGATGGGCGAGCACAGCACCAGTGCCGTCTTGTCGAAGTCATTGTCTGTCAGTCCGTCCACAGGGTAGAAGTCGGTGACCATTGCCTGCCGATGATGGTAGCTCACGCTGTTGGACCCTGCCCAGGCAGCATTCCTCTGATTGATGATGCTCAGGTCTGCATACTTGTCCTGTTGCTTGTTATCATGGCCAAAGTTGAAGTGATAGAGTCCGTCCTTGTTCTTGCCGTCAATCACGTACATGTGTCCCACCACTCCGCTCTCTGGACTGGTATGGTCGCCCCGATAGAACACAGGATGGCCGCTTTGCAGCTCATCATCCAGCATCTCAATCCATTCTGCCGTCGAATAGTAGCGACGATGACGGTAGCGGCTCATGGGCGAGAAGTGCAGATGATGTTGAAGTCCCCACATCATGCTGGGGAAGTTGTGTGGCGAACTCGAAGAGCTATATTTCATTTTCATGGCTGCTCCCACCTGATAGACCAGGCTTGCCACGGCCTTTCCCTCAGATTCGCTATACTCTCCTTGATTATAGGTGTCGCGAATGTTCGTCCAGTCGATCATTCGGCTGTCAAAGTCTACGTCTACATCCTCGTAGGTTGCCCGTCCAAATCCGTGTGCAGGCATTTTGTAGCAGTTCAGTATCTGAGCCACAGCAATAGCGCCGCATCCAGCAGCTGACCCGTCTGGACATTCGTTATTAAACGGAGCTGTCTGTCTCCAAGAGGCAGTCACCATTTGTTCCACGCTGTTTTGTGCTAATCCCTGTGTCAAGGCGCACCCCATCAGCAATGATACAAGTAAATGTTTCTTCATATTTTTTCTGTTTTTAAAGTTCATCTTCATGGAGTGTAAAAGTAACAAAAATCTATCAAACAACAGCGTATTTGATAGATTTTTTATTAGCGGGTGTGCTTATTCTGTTACTGTAAATTCATACCACGTCATAGCAGGAATTTGAATGGTGTTCCCCGCACCTACATATCTATCCCACACCCTCCGGCTCATTATCGTAAACTTGTTTTTACCCACTGGCAGGTCTGATGTAGGTATACTGAATCTATAAGGCGGTTGGGTT
Source organism: uncultured Prevotellaceae bacterium (assembly GCA_902771445.1). Taxonomy (GTDB): domain Bacteria; phylum Bacteroidota; class Bacteroidia; order Bacteroidales; family Bacteroidaceae; genus Prevotella. The sequence goes on along the minus strand of CACXXD010000080.1, from coordinate 2,758 downwards.
AGTACTATATCAGGTTTTGCGGTGTTTCTGTTTTCGTTTAAATAAATCATTTCATAATCACGTCTTCCCGCATATCCATTTCCGTTAGCTGAAAGCTTAGGAATACAGATAACTTCGCCTTGCAGAGGCTGTCCTCTTTTTACCACTCTATCATAGGGCATTATTTCACATCCATAGAACCCTCTTTCTTTGTTATAAGCACGAAAATAAAACGTGAAAGATTTGGTCTCTATGCCCTTGCTTGATGTGTGGTTAACTGTGATTTTTCCTTTATGCTCACCGATGGAGATGGAATCAGTATTTACGATCCACGTAAAAAGAACATGGTCATTTTCAACCCTTACTGAAACATCTTTATAGATAGGATAGGGTTCTTCATCATCCAAACTGATGTCAACTTGATGTAGTGCAATCGGGCCGCTTTGTTTCAAGGTAAACTGTACACTATCACCATTCGCTACAATAACTTTTGAAGGAATAATCTCTATGAGTTCACCGAAGTCCTCATCTTTTTTATCGCATGAATACAGCATGGCTACACATAATGTAAAGACGAGCAACAAAGAAAAATAGTTTTTAAAAATAGAATTGTTCATGTTTTTGTATTTTCTGCCTATGAACTCCCAAGTTCAGCGTAAATAATCATGCTGCAAAGTTTTGAAAATAAAAAAGACGTGGGAGTTTGTTTCCTCCGCGCCTATCCCAGGTTCTCAGGCCTTCGCATTGCCTCCGTATCAAGGATAAGCAACGCAAGCCAGCCCACGCCAAGTTGTATTATAAATACGACTAACATATTACACCTTATTTAATATAATATAAGGGTAATGATTCGTCGGCATATAATACACCCACGCGGACGCTAATTCTAAATTCTTTTGGAAATCAGCGTGTTACCTATAAGATAAGCAGAAACAGGTAACACTTTGGAAACGAGAGGACTTACATATTCCTACACGTTTTTCACAAATCCAAAGAACGCTCTTACTGGATGCAAAGGTATTAAAGAATCCGCAAATGCCCAAACTTTCTTTGGACTATTTGCATCTCTTTACATTTTTTTGTTTGCCTTCCCACCAAGCATAAGTGCCATAATCGATAAAATTTCCCCTCTCAGTTACATGCAGGTTACATACCAGTTACATGCTATTCGCAGCTGAAAATCCCTTTATTTATCGGCACTATCAAAAGACGCTCATCCATAAAAACAATCCTCCAGTTACATACTGGTTACATACTCTATGCCCAAAATTTTACCCAAAACTATTTATGTGAGTTTATTACAGTTTGGGCATAGAGGATGGCATCACCCATTACTTCGTCTTCATCTGCAACTGTATCCAACACCTTGTCAGCCAACCAAATGGTCAGCAGTTTCTTTTCGTCAACCTCAAAGAGTTTCGCCATGATAGGAATCTGGCTACGCTTTGCTTTTCTCTCTCCACGCTCAATCTTGCTGTACATCGGAGTGTCTATCTCTAAGGCTGCGCACAAGTGTCGTTGCAACAACCCATGTTCTTCCCGGAGTTCCTTTATCTTCTTTCCAAATATCATCATTCATAATGTTTACGTTATTTCTTACTCTGGCAAATTACAGGCAAATCGTTATTTGTCAATTACCCATTTGCCAGTTTTGCTGGGCCCCTCATAGTGTACGCCATATTGTTCTCTCAGGATTCGAAGATCTTTCAATATTGTGGTGCGACCAACTCCAATCATGTCAGCGATTTCCTCGCGAGTAATCGACGGATTTCCTTTGATATGAGCAATAATCATGTCAAGTCGCTCTTGGGGAGACAACTTTTTGGGGGCACTTTTCCTGATTTTGGGGTCACTTTTGGGGTCACTTTTGGGGTCACTTTTGGGAGCACTGCCCTCAATTCGTTTTATAGGGAGTACTAAGGCAACCTCATCCACCTCCAAGCGATTTTCCAATACAGGCACTCCCCAACCTGCCTGGTTCCAAGCACTAAGTATCATAGGGAAACCTGAGCCCAGGTTCTCACCATATCCAATCATCCTCAGCATATTCTGTATCTTGGGGTTACGGGCTTTCGACACGCCACCTTCATAGATTTCTTTCAAGGGTAGCATCAATAACCCAGGATTGCGGAATACCAGCCGGTCTTCATGCTTTTCTATCCGCAGCACACCCGCCTCCAGCAAAATATCAGCATGGATAATGGCATTCGTAAATGCCTCGCGCACGGCTTTATGCAAAGGTGTGTCATCTACTCGCTGAATACCTTCCATACGGAATGGACGCGGAAGATCAAAGGTCACTTTTGGAATCACACGACTAAAGAACTGATACAAGTTGTTCTCCCAGCGTCCGTCGTAGGTCAAGCGGTCACTATAACGCTCTTCACCTATCAGATTGGAGAAGTCAATATAGTCCATCCTGAAGTTGGCAAATCGCTCTTGTATCGAAAGCCCCTTGCCAAACATCATCAGGCCAGCCATCGTCAGGCCCTCTTTCCTTGTTTCTCGGTCAACGATATAGCCGCCAAGATTCTTCAAGAAAGTCTTGTCGTCCACTTCATTCCACACATGTCCCTCGTTCCTGAATTGAAACAATGTGCGGTATCGACGCAGCGTGTCTGGGTCAACATCATTCATGTCGTAATGCTCCATTAGAGCAGCATCATTTCCACCCTCGTATGAGTCACGAATCATCGCCCTAACCTGCTGCTCCGTGCAATGGAAGTCACCTTCATGGTTGCGTTTGAACGTGTTCTTATAGACATTCTCATTCAGATAG
>CACXXD010000079.1 GCA_902771445.1 uncultured Prevotellaceae bacterium | reverse complement strand
TCATACCACGTCACATCGCTTTCTGCCTTGCCTGACAAACAAACCAGAAGTATCAAAAAAAGCAAGGAATATTTTTTCATTGATTATTGTTTTAGCAAATTACCAATTACAAAAGTACGACAAAACCAAGAAACCACAAAATTTTTCTTTTATTATTTTGCTCATTCAAGGAGCCTGAAAGCACAATCAGCACAAAAAAGAAAGCACGCACTCACTGCCCGTGGCATGAATGCGTGCATTCTATTATTATATTCGGTAAGCTAATTGCCTATGCCAGCAACTTCTTCACCTGCTCATAGACATTCTGACCTGTGTAGCCCAGTTTCTCGTCGAGCACCTTGTAAGGAGCTGAGAATCCGAAGCTCTTCAGACCCCAGACGCAACCGTCGGCACCTACCAGGCCTTCGAGCGTGACAGGCAGACCAGCCGTCATGCCAAACTTCTTCTTGCCTGCAGGCAAAACGCTCTGCTGATATTCCTTCGACTGCGAGCGGAAGAGTCCTTCAGAAGGAACGCTCACCACGCGAACCTTCACACCGTCTTCGCGCAACAGCTTGGCACCAGCCTCAAGGGTTGACACCTCTGAGCCGGAAGCGAGCAGGATGACATCGTAGTCCTCGTCTGAGCCGGCTACTACGTAAGCACCCTTTTCGGCCTGCGTATAGTCATTGCCCTCAGGCAGCATGTCGATGTTCTGACGCGAGAAGATGAGAGCCGTAGGCGTATCGGTATTCTCCATAGCCATGCGCCAGCAGACGGTTGTCTCCTCGGCATCGGCAGGACGAACCACCAATACTGAGTTCTTGCCATGATGATTCTGCAGCTTCTCCATCAGACGAATCTGAGCTTCCTGCTCAACGGGCTCATGGGTAGGACCATCCTCGCCCACGCGGAATGCGTCGTGCGTCCAGATGAACTTCACGGGCAGCTCCATGAGTGCAGCCATACGGACAGCTGGCTTCATGTAATCGCTGAACACAAAGAATGTGCCGCACGCAGGAATCACGCCACCATGCAGAGCCATACCGATGCAGCAGCAAGCCATTGTCAGCTCGGCCACGCCAGCCTGGAAGAATGCTCCTGAGAAATCGCCACGTACAATGTCGTGGGTCTTCTTCAGGAATCCGTCGGTCTTATCTGAGTTAGACAGGTCGGCAGAAGCGCAAATCATGTTGGGTACCTGCTCGGCCAGTACGCTCAGCACCGTAGCCGATGCGCCACGTGTAGCGGCACCAGCCTTCTGCTGCACCTTCGTCCAGTCAATCTTCGGAGCCTTTCCGCTGAACCACTCCTCCAGTTGCTTAGCCTGCTCGGGGTGACCCTTTGCCCATTCAGCCTTGGCGGCATAGCGCTCAGCCACAATCTTCTTCAGCTCCTCGCGGCGCTTAGCATACATTTCCTTTACTTCGGGGAATATCTGGAATGGATTCTCAGGATCGCCACCCAAGTTCTTGATGGTGTTCACGAAAGCATCGCCGCCAAGAGGTGCACCGTGAGTAGCGCAGTTGCTCTCGTATGACGAGCCGTCGGCCTTGCGGGCGCCCTTGCCCATCACGCAATGACCGATAATCAGACTTGGACGTTCCTTCTCGGCCTGAGCCTTCTTGATAGCCTCGCGAATCTGGTCGACATCGTTACCGTTGATCTTCTGCACGTACCAGCCCCAAGCCTCATACTTCTTAGCAGTATCCTCGGTGGTCACCACCTCTGTACGGGTAGAAAGCTGAATATCGTTGGCATCATAGAACATGATGAGATTGTCGAGTCCAAGGTTACCTGCGATACGTCCGGCACCCTGTGAAATCTCCTCCTGCACGCCACCGTCAGAAATGTATGCATAGATGGTCTGGTTCATCACGTCGCCCAGACGAGCCTTCAGAAACTTGGCAGCGATGGCAGCACCCACGGCAAATGTGTGACCCTGACCGAGAGGACCAGAGGTGTTCTCAATGCCGCGAGCCAATTCGCGTTCGGGGTGACCTGGTGTCACGCTACCCCACTGGCGCAGTTGCTGCAAGTCGGCCAACTCGTACTTGCCGATGAGGCAGAGCTGAGAATAGAGCATGGGAGCCATGTGGCCGGGATCGAGGAAGAAACGGTCGCGTCCTTCCCACTCCGGGTTCTCAGGATCATAAACGAGGAACTCACTATAGAGTGTGTTAATGAAATCTGCACCACCCATAGCACCGCCAGGATGTCCCGACTTTGCCTTCTCAACCATCGAAGCAGCAAGAATACGAATATTGTCGGCTGCTTTGTACATCACTTTGTTGTCATTCATAATTTTAGTTATTAATTTAAGTTGGTATGATTGTTCTAAAATCCATGCAAAGATACAAAATTATTCCGAACCGCCAAAGGATTCGAAATATTTATTTAAGTTTAACTCAATTGCACATACCGGCGCAGAAGACAAGTGCCATCTAATTGCACAAAAATCACTGATATACAGTCTTGTCTTCTATGCCGGCCTCTGCCAGAGCTTCGCGTCGTTCAACACATGTGCCACAACGTCCACAATGCACCTCGCCTCCTTTGTAGCAGCTCCAGGTCTCACTATAGTCGATGCCCAGTTGCTTGCCGCGCCGTGCTATGTCGGCTTTGGTCAGATGGGTGTAGGGCGACAGCAGTTGAACGCCCACGTATGTACCTGTACGGGCAGCCTCGCTGAAGGCCTCGACAAACTCAGGCCTACAATCGGGATAAATGGCATGGTCGCCCCCATGATTGGCCATCATCACATATTTCAGCCCTGCCGATTCGGCCATGCCCACCGCAACGCTCAGCATGATGCCGTTGCGGAATGGCACCACCGTTGACTGCATGTTCTCGTCGTCGTAGTTTCCTTCGGGTATTGCATCGGCTCCGTCGAGCAACGAACTTTTGAAGTGCTCTGCCATGAACGAAAGCGGAATGACGACATGGCGAATGCCCAGTCGCTCACAATGCAGTCGGGCAAAGGGAATCTCGCGTGCATTGTGATTGCTGCCATAGTCGAACGAGACGGCCAGTGCGATGCGCTCCCTGTAATCATGGAGCAACGTCACGGAGTCCATGCCACCACTTAATATTAATATGGTATCTTTCATATCCTCAGATGGTATCGTTTAGAAAGCTATTTCTCTCTTGCGGCTATGCACTCTATCTCCACGCGAGCACCTTTGGGCAGGTCGCGGACGGCAAAAGCCGAACGGGCGGGGAACGGAGCTTTGAACATCTCGGCATAGACCTCGTTCATGGCGCCAAAGTCGGCGATGTCGGCCAGCAGCACGGTGGTCTTCACCACATTGCCTAAGTCCAGTCCAGCCTCACGCAAGATGGCCTGAGCATTTCGGAGAGACTGGCGTGTCTGTTCCTTAATGTCGTCGGAGGGGAAGGTGCCAGTTGCGGGATCAATGGGCAGCTGACCACTACAATAAACGAATCCGTTAGCTTCGATTGCCTGACTGTAAGGGCCTATAGCCGCAGGCGCATTTGGTGTAACAATTGTCTTCATATTATTTGCTAAATAGTTTTTTGTTTGCAAATATAAGAATAATTTTCCAATTTCAATGCACCTGAAGCAATAATCTACATTTTTATACCGCGCTGACCACGACAAGCGTGCCTCAAAAATGTCTGAAAAGGCCGTTCCAACAGTTGTAGACACCAAAAGTAGCATCAATAATCTTTTTATCATCATGGCTTCTTGATTCTATAGGCAAAGATACTACATTTTCTTCAATAACAATATGAATTTTCTTGACAAAGACCCCTCTGAGAATCGCACGAAAATCACCAAACACTAAGTCGCTTGCAAATATGCGAGTATTGGAAGGGGTTACGCATGTCGCTGATTTACAGTGCGTTGCGAAATTTAGTTTCGCAAAAAGAACAGTTCTTCCCCTCAGGAGATTCGCTTTCCGAACAGTTCTGATAGACAGTTGATAGCATTTGCGTTGTGATTGATATTGAATCATGGTAGGTTTGCAGGCATATCAAACTGAGTTCTGACTTACATCAGAATGTAATGAATGATGAAACTCAGTTTGATATGGCTGTAAACCCACTTTGATTCAGTATCAATCTCAAAACGACGGGTCATGCATGCTTTAACAAATGTCCATCCTCGTTTCTAAAACGCTACTTTCAGAAGGCCCTTTTTTTATGAATTTTCTTTACAAAATGTTGTGAGGAGCGAACGGGACTTCATTAGCGAGCGCATCTATGCCCTCATTGCCGCTGCCAGATGGTGGCATGCCTTGCAAGCAACTTTGTCGATTACCTCGTTTTTCTCGTCTTGCCTTTTATTTACGGCCCTTCTGCGTTAATCTTCGATAATTGCTCGTTTGTTACAACCTTTTTTCGTAACTTTGGCCTTGCCGAAGTTACTCGGCACTCGGAAATGGAAAGAAAAGTTTACTTTCCTTTTGCATTTCGCTCGTTTTTCCGTAACTTTGCATCCACTTATGCTAAAAGACATTATTACAACCAAGCAGTGTGAGCAACTGAGAACACTGATACAAGAGAGCGAGAACATTATCTGCGTGTGCCACCAGAACCCCGACGGCGACGCGCTGGGAGCATCGTTGGGATGGGCCGAAGTGTTGCACACCTATTTTAATAAGCAAGCACAGATTATGGTGCCGGACCAATATCCTGACTTCCTGCAATGGTTGCCCAACACCGACAAAATCATTCGCTACGACAAACACAAAGAGGGATGCGACTGGACACTACAGCATGCCGACCTCATCTTCGGTCTTGACTTCAACACCAGTTCACGCATAGACCAGATGCAACAGTCGTTCGACAACTCGCCTGCCAAGAAAGTGCTCATTGATCACCATCTGAATCCCGATGTACCTGCCGAAATCACGATCTCGCATCCAGAGGCCAGCTCTACCTGCGAACTTGTGTTCCGGCTGACGTGGCAATTAGGGGCCTTCGAAACGCTGAAGAAGCATTTCGCCATCCCCATCTATTGCGGCATGATGACCGACACGGGCAGCTTCACCTATAACTCGGATGACTGCGACATCTATTTCATTGTCAGTCAACTGCTGACGAAGCACATCAACAAGGACAAGATTTATCGCAATGTTTATCATAACTTCTCCGTAGACCGCATCAGGCTCACGGGCTTTGTGCTATACGAAAAGCTGGTTGTCGACGAGGCACGTCATGCCTCCTACTTCACGCTGACCCGCAACGATCTGAAACGGTTCCATTTCGTCAAGGGCGATGCCGAAGGAATCGTCAACATGCCCTTGCAGATCAAGGGACACAAGCTGAGCATCTCATTGCGCGAAGACACCGAGCGCGACAATCTGATCTGGGTGAGTCTGCGTTCGGTCGACCAGTTCCCTTGTAACGAGATGGCCGCAAAGTTCTTCAATGGCGGCGGACATCTGAACGCATCGGGCGGAAGGCTGTATTGCTCGATAGACGAGGCCATCAAGATTGCAGAACAAGCCATTCAGGACTTTGAAGAGAAACTGAAGTCCTGAACACTTTCCCCGTCCATATAAGCTACCACGACCACGAATTTATCGTACAAGAATTATTCGACGACCACGAATCAATCGAATAAGTAACGAATTTATCTATGCAGAAAGGATATTTTTCGAGTAAAAGTATTGAATGCAGAGATTATGGTTTTTCCACACTTTGCAAATGCAAAAGATGTAGAAACCTTGAATTGGATTTCTGATGTTCCTACTGTCAGAAGACAGGAACTATATGCTCTGTTAGGTTGTGGCACCTTGCGGACTTTCCTCAATTTTCCTCGAATTACCTCTATTTTATAGTGCGAACTGCGTTAATCTTCTAAAAATAGCGTTCTAATCTCAGTTTTATTTCGTAATTTTGCGCCCGACAAAAAAAGAACATCACGATGAAGAGGAGAATCATACCCTTATTATTAGCATTCGCTAGCGTGCTCTCGTTTTTTTCCTGCAACAAAGGAGAAACGTATGCAGACCAAAAGAAAAGAGAACGCCAGTATATAGACAACTTTATCAGCCGACGAGGCATCACCGTCATTGAAGAAGCGACATTCAAGGCACAAGGCAATCGTACCAACGGCAATCAGTATGTCTACATGAACAATACGGGCGTCTACATGAACATCACTCGGATAGGGGCCGGTACACCTTTGCAGAATCAAGAAAACACCTCGCTCTATATTCGCTTCACGGAGATCAACTTGGGCGACACGACCAAATATATGTCGAACATGTATTCTCCGTATGACCCCGACATCATGTCAATCAAGCGCGAGGGAACAACCTTCACGGCCTCGTTCACCTATGGGGGCATGCTGGCTTCTTACGGAGCATCGGTGCCTGCAGGCTGGTTGGTACCACTGAACTATATCAACGTGGGAGGTGCCACGGCAACAGAAGACGTATCACTTGTGAAGCTGATTGTGCCTCACTCACAAGGCCACACCGTGTCTTCGGGCAATGTGTGTCCTTATTATTACGAAATTAGTTTTCAACGCTCACCTGGATTATGACATTAATCAAATCAATTTCTGGCATCCGCGGTACAATAGGCGGATGCACGGGCGACACGCTCAATCCATTAGACATTGTCAAGTTTACAACTGCCTATGCCACGTTTATCGGTGGCAAGCGCATCGTAGTGGGACGCGACGGACGCATCTCCGGCCCGATGGTTCGCGATGTAGTATGCGGCACACTCGTCGGCATGGGCTACGAGGTCATCGACATTGGCCTGGCCACGACCCCCACAACCGAGCTGGCTGTACGCTGGCATGAAGCCGACGGCGGCATCATCATCACGGCAAGCCACAACCCCACTCAGTGGAATGCGCTGAAGCTGCTGAACCGCGAAGGCGAGTTTCTGACGGCTGCCGACGGTGCTGAGGTGCTGGCCATTGCCGATAAGGAGGATTTCGTCTATGCTCCTGTAGAGAAACTGGGCCACGTCATTAAGGACGACACCATGAACCAGCGCCACGTTCAGTCGGTGCTCGACCTGAAGCTTGTGGACGTAGAGGCCATCAAGACGCGCAAGTTCCGCGTTTGTGCCGATACCATCAACTCCGTCGGCGGCATCATCCTGCCGGAGTTGTTCAAGGCTCTGGGAGTAGACTTCGAGATACTGAACTCAGAATGCACCGGACAGTTTGCCCACAACCCCGAACCGCTGGAGAAGAACCTGCAAGGCATCATGGACAAGATGCGCCAGGGCGGATTTGATCTTGGCATCGTGGTCGACCCCGACGTAGACCGTCTGGCCTTCATCTGCGAGGACGGAAAGATGTTCGGCGAGGAATATACGCTCGTCAGCGTGGCCGACTACGTGCTGGCTCACACCACAGGCAACACGGTGAGCAATCTCTCGTCGACCCGCGCCCTTCGTGACGTCACCGAGAAGCATGGCGGCAAATATACCGCTGCTGCCGTAGGCGAGGTGAACGTGACCACGAAGATGAAGGAGGTGGGGGCCGTCATCGGCGGTGAAGGCAATGGTGGCGTCATCTATCCTGAGAGCCACTACGGACGCGATGCCCTCGTAGGCATTGGCCTGTTCCTGTCGTCGCTCGCTCAGAAGGGCATGAAAGCCAGTGAGCTGCGCCGCACGTTCCCCGACTATCAGATAGCCAAGAACCGCATCGACCTGACTCCCGAGACCGACGTGGATGCCATTCTCGTCAAGGTGAAGGAGATGTTTGCCAGCGACAACGAAGCTGTGGTCAACGACATCGACGGTGTGAAGATTGACTTCCCCGACAAGTGGGTTCATCTGCGCAAATCGAATACCGAGCCCATCATCCGCGTCTATAGTGAGGCACAGACGATGGAGGAGGCCGACCAATTAGGAAAGAAGCTCATGCAGGTGGTCTACGACATGCAATAAGTCGCCCCTGTTTTATTAGCCAGAACGAGGATGTTTCAGCATGCTGATTCATCCTCATTTTTTTATTGTTCGCCCTTTTCAAAACATGTTGCAGAGTTATTGAATGTCCCTAATGTCACAAAGTCACTTGTCACAAAGACACATATTGCATAAAAATGCTAAACGATACATTTGGCATGGCTAAAGATACTGTTTACGAGACGCAAATGTATTGTTTATGAGGCGAAAACGGTAGACAACAAACAAACTCCTTTACCGTTTCACAAAGCGTCTTTGCCCGATGGACAAGAACAGCAACGAGACGAAGGTGAGCAATCCGTTGAGCAACAACAATTCGTAGCCGAAATGATAGCCGAACTGACGACTGGCCGTAGCATCGATGACGTAGCAAAGCAATGGCGAGGCCACGCAGACATAGGGTACCCAGCGATCGCGGACAGCACGCCTGGTGGTCAGGCCAAAAGCAAACAGGCCGAGCAAGGGACCGTAGGTGTAGCTGACGATGGTATAGATGGCATCGATCAGACTCTTCGAGTTGACTGCATCGAACAACACGATGAAGGCAGCAAAGCAAAAGCACATGGCAATGTGAACCCTCTGTCGCAAACGCTCATCGGTCTCACGATGGCAGATGTCTACGCAAAAGCTTGTGGTGAGCGATGTCAATGCCGAATCGGCACTGGAGAAAGAGGCGGCCAAGATGCCCACGACAAACAGGATGCTCACCACCCCACCCGACTGGCTGACAAACATAGGCAACAGCTCGTCGCCTTTAGCTGGTAAAGCCGTTCCATGCAAGGCAAACAACTGAGCCAGCAACACACCCAAGGCGAGAAACAGGAAATTGGCCGGCAGAAAGGCCAGGCCATAGCAGCACATGTCTTTCTGAGCATCCTTCAGCGTCTTGCAGGTCAGGTTCTTCTGCATCATGTCCTGATCGAGCCCCGTCATCACTACTACGATGAACAATCCGCTGAGCAACTGTTTCCAGAAGTTCCACGGCGAGGCCCAGTCGTCAAGAACAAAGACTCGGCTCCGCTCGTCGGTCGTTATCGCGTGGAAGGCCTCGGCCACCGACATATCCAGCTGAGTCATCACCCTATAAATGATGATAAGAAGCGCGGAAAAAAGGCAAAACGTCTGAAAGGTATCGGTGAACACCAGCGTGCGAATGCCTCCCTGCCGAGTATAAAGCCAGATGAGCAATACCATGCCCAGCGTGATCAGGACAAACGGCAACCTCCCCATCTGGGCATCCCCCCTGAGAAAAGTGGCCAGTATCATGCAGACGACATAGAATTTCAGGGCTGCTCCGCACATTTTGGACAACAAGAAGAACCATGCGCTGGTGTGATAGCTGCGAAGGCCGAGGCGCTGGCCAATATAGCTATATATCGAGGTGAGATTCATGTGATAATAGACTGGCAGGAGGACAAAAGCCACGACCAGATAGCCCAGAATGAATCCCATGCAGAGCTGAAGATAGGCCATGCCGCTCGTGAGCACCATTCCCGGCACGCTTACGAACGTCACTCCCGAAATAGAAGCACCCACCATGCCGAAGGCCACCATATACCACGGAGAGCGTCGCTCGCCCCGAAAGAATGTTGCGTTTGTTGCCCTGCGAGTCGTCAGCCGACTGATCATGAAGAGCACGCAAAAATAAGCCAATACAACAATCAGAACCATCATCATTCAATTTGTTTTTTTACGATAAGCATCAAGAATGTCCTCAATGCGCATGCAAAGTTACAAAAATAAAAAGAAAAGACGAGACTATTATTTGCAAACATTGGAGAAAGCCTGCTTTGAAGGCGAAATATCAAGTCTATCTCTTTTAGCTTATTTGAATTGTGGCAAAAACAGAATAATGTGCAAAAAATCGCAGTAGTTTCTTTTTTCTGCAAAAATATCACTAACTTTGCGCCAAAATTTCTAAACAATTCGAATATGGACTTGACAATTTCAATGAACACGGTGCTGAATTTCCTCCACTCAATGGCACTCTCGACGAGCAACAAGCAATGGCTCGCCGACCACCTTTATGAGGAAGTCAAGGCAGAGAAAAAAGCAGCAGCCACAGCCAATAATAACGGCTGGCCGAAAATCCGTCGCGAGGATATGCGCATCTCTCCCGAAGTGATGAAACTCGTCGAGGACATTCAGCCACTGCCTGACGATTTCGACTATGACAAGGCACGTCTGGACTATCTACTTAAAAAGCACAGATGATGAAGAAGGTTTTTCTCGACACCAACATCCTCATTGACTATCTTGCCCGTCGCGGACAGTTCTTTGAGCCTGCAGCACAGATAGTGCAGCTGGGGGTGCAACACGAATTCAGTCTGATGGTGTCTGCCATGTCATTTGCCACGGCAAGTTTCATACTGGAAGCCCATCACAAGTTGTCGAATGAAGTCATTGTCCGCAAGTTCGCCGCGTTTGTCACGATGTGCAACGTCACGACAGTTGATTCCCTAACCGTTGACGAGGCCATTGCTTCTCGCTTCTCTGACTTTGAGGATGCCATGCAATATTATTCTGCCATTCGCGAGGGTGCCGATGCCATCATCACTCGCAACAGTGTCGATTTTAATGCCGCACAGATTGAAGTCTATGAGCCACAACAGTTCCTCAATATGCTCGCTGACGAATAAGCAGAATGAAAAAGCTGTCTGATTACGCAAATTCATTTTGCCACTCTTGTCTATTCGATTAACGAAGTTTAACTGGCTCCCAAGACCGTCTCGCCTTTTATTTGCGGTCATTCTACGTTAATTCTCCATAATTGCTTTTTAGAGTCATTCTTTTTTTGTAACTTTGCCTGCAAATAGACTATTAAACGACTAAGACAATGAAAAAGAAACTCATTTTGCTCGCAACAATTCTTCTGGCAGTATGCCCCATGACACTTCTGGCACAGAAGTACACCAAGTATTTGTTCGTCTATTTCCCCTCTAACGACAATGAGAACATCTATTATGCACTTTCCGACAAGGAACGACCTTTCGACTTCGTTCCCATGAACGACGGCAAGATGGTGATCAGCGCCGACACGCTGGCTCTGAAGAAGGGTGTGCGCGACCCTCACGTGTTGCGCGGTGAAGACGGCTGGTTCTACATGGTGAACACCGACATGCGATGCGCAGAGGGATGGGCCAGCAACAGGGGCATCGTACTCATGCGCTCGAAAGACCTGGTCAACTGGCAGCACTCCACGGTTCATTTCCCTGAGAAATACAAAGGCACAAACTTTGCCAACGTGACGCGTGTATGGGCTCCGGAAACCATCTGGGATCCAAAGGCCAAGAAGTATCTGGTGTACTTCTCGTTGCTCACCAACGACGGCACCATTCCTTACGACAAAGTGTACTACTGCTATGCCAACAAGGACTTTACCGACCTGGAAGGCGAGCCCACCTACTTCTATGACCGCGGTTCGGCCACCATCGACATGGACATCGTCTACAACAAGAAGGACAAGCTCTACCATGCCTTCTACAAGAACGAGGGCGAAGGCGGCATCTGCAAGGTGACGGCAAAGTCGCTCACACCCGAGAAGGGACAGCCCGCAGGTTCGCAATGGAGCAAGCCCAGCGGCAAGTTGCAACAGACGAAAGTGGCCGTTGAGGGTGCAGGGGTATGGCCTCTCATCGACAAGAAGGGGAAATGCAAGAACCCCGACACCTGGATTCTGATGTACGACTGCTACGGCTCCGGCTACTATCAGTTCTGCGAGACAAACGATCTGCTCAACTTCAAGCTGAAAGCCCAGACAGAGACAAAAGGAATGTTCACCCCTCGCCACGGTACCGTGCTGCCCGTTACAGACAAAGAAGTTGAGACCATCGAGCGACTCTTGAAGCAAAAGACAAAGTAGCAAGATTCTATCGACACTCTTCATATTTGAGATGGGGGCGAAAATATCTTTCGTTCCCATCGCTTGTTTTCAATATTTTTTTCTACCTTTGCACAAACAAATAAAAAAGGGTAAAACATCAAATGGAATATATTGTTTCGGCAAGAAAATACAGGCCCATGTCGTTCGACACGGTGGTAGGCCAAGCCGCCCTGACAACCACGCTGAAGAACGCGGTGAAATCGGGCAAGCTGGCGCATGCCTATCTCTTCTGCGGACCGCGAGGCGTGGGCAAGACGACCTGTGCGCGTATCTTTGCCAAGGCCATCAACTGCCAGAACCCGACCGCCGACGGCGAAGCCTGCAATGAGTGCGAGAGCTGCCAGTCGTTCAACGAGCAACGCTCACTAAACATCTTCGAACTCGATGCTGCATCGAACAACTCGGTGGAGCACATCAAGACGCTCATGGAGCAGACGCGCATACCGCCTCAGTTGGGCAAGTACAAAGTGTTTATCATCGACGAGGTGCACATGCTCTCGACCGCAGCCTTCAATGCCTTCCTGAAGACATTGGAAGAGCCGCCAGCTCATGTGATCTTCATCCTTGCCACTACCGAGAAGCACAAGATTCTGCCCACCATTCTCAGCCGATGCCAGATATACGACTTCGAGCGCATGACGGTGCAGAACACCATCGCCCACCTGAAGTCGGTAGCCGAGAAAGAGGGCATACAATATGAAGAAGAGGCGCTGGCGGTGATTGCCGAGAAAGCCGACGGCGGCATGCGCGACGCGCTCAGCATTTTCGATCAGGCTGCTTCGTTCTGCCAGGGCAACATCACTTATCAGAAAGTGATTGAAGACCTGAACGTGCTCGACTCCGAATACTATTTCCGTATCGTCGACTATGCTTTGGCTAACAAGGTGACCGACATCATCGTGTTGCTGAACGACGTTATCAACAAGGGATTCGACGGTGGTCTTTTGATACAAGGACTCGCCAAGCACGTAAGAAACGTTATGATGGCCAAAGACGCTCAGACCCTGAAGCTGCTCGAAGTGAGCGAGCAAGCCCGCGAGCGCTATCAGCAACAGGCACAAAACGCTCCTCTGCCCTTCCTCTATAGTGCGTTGCGCATCATGAACCAATGCGACATCAACTACAGACAATCGTCAAACAAGCGGTTGCTCGTCGAACTTACGCTCATCGAAGTGGCGCAGATCACGCAACCCGACGAGGGAGTTGGTAGTGGGCGCAAGCCCAGAAGATTGAAATCCCTGTTCAAGAATCTGATTCAGCAGACTCAGCCCAAGACGAAGACAGCTCAACAGGTGGCTGCGGCTGAGGTGCCGAATCGTGTTGCAAAGCAAGTGGAATCACCAGCCGCGCAACCAACGGCAGCCCGTCCTGCCATCAAGGCCTCGTCAATAGGCATGTCGTGGAGCAACCTGAGACAACAAGCCACTCAGAAGATGCAGATTCTGCCTGGCACGCAAGGCATCGACAACAAGGTCAGCCAAGAATCGGCAGAGTTCACGCAAGAGAATCTGGAGCTGCAATGGATGGCGATGTGCAACCGCATGCCTCAGAAGTATAGCGGCATTGCGGCACGCATGAAGAACATGAACCCCGTGGTGACCCAGCTGCCAGACATTGAGCTGGTGGTGCCGAACGAGATCATTAAGACAGAGGTCGAAAACATTCGCGGAAGCATACTGAGCACGCTCAAGCTATATCTGCACAACAGCAATATTACTTTCACGTTGCGAGTGGCCGAGAAGCATGAACAGGCCCGTATCCTGACACGACGCGAGCAATTCGAAGAGATGCAACGTGCCAATCCCTCTATCGTAAAACTGAAGGCCGCTTTCGACTTGGAGTTTGCCTAAAAATCATCCAGGCGCATTGTGGACATAATGATAATATATAAAAAAAGAATTAAAAAAGTTATTTAGGAAATGAAGAAGGTAAAGGAAATTGTAAGTACAATCTGGAGTCTGAGCTACATGAAGTACATCTTGGTGTGCGTCGTGGGAGTGCTTGTCGTGGGATTCATCGACCAGAACAGTTGGCTGAGCCACGTCAACAACATGGAGCGAATTGACGAGCTCAAGGCGGAAATCAACCACTACGAGGCATTGAACCAGCAGAACAAGAATCGCATTCACGAGTTGCAGGTGAACCCGAAAGCCATAGAGAAGATTGCCCGTGAGCGTTACTTCATGAAGGCCGACGACGAGGACGTGTTCGTGTTGAGCGACGATGTGAAGCCCGAAAGAGAAAAGATACATGAGACAGTTGAATAAATGGCAGAGCGCGGTGTTCCTTATCGGAGGAGCACTCATGGTGGTAGGGGCAGGACTCAGCATGATTCAGCAGGTCTTTGCTCCCTACGTCTATTCAGTAGGAGCACTGGGCTTTGTTGCCATGCAACTCCTTCAGCGTTATGAAGGCACCAACATGACCCTCCAGCGCCTGAGAACGATCATGGTGCTGAGCGACGTCTTGTTTATCGTCACCGCCGTGCTCATGTTTGCTTCGCGCAATAATCTGTTCGGCTTGCCCCAGATAGCCTACGTTCAGTACGTCTACAACAAATGGGTGGCAACCTTGTTGCTTGCGGCCATCATTCAGCTCTACGTCATGCACAGAATGGACCACGAACTGAAGAAAGAGGCAAAAAAACGCTAAAAGACAGAAACTTGTTTTAAATTGAGCAAATTTTTTTTCATACTTCGATATATCATCGTACATTTGCATCAATACAACGGGAAATATTGTCGTTTATGAAAAGATTTATCTACACGATCATGGTACTGGCAGGACTTACTTCCTGCGCCGAGAACTACGTCATACAAGGTTCGTCGTCGGTGTCATCGCTCGATGGGAGCAAGCTCTACCTGAAGGCATTCAAGGATCAGGATGTACAGAACATCGATTCTTGCGAGGTGATTCATGGCAAGTTCAAGTTCTCCGGCCCATTAGACACGACACTCATGGTCAATTTGTACATGGACGATCGCTCGCTGATGATGCCTATCGTTCTGGAGCAAGGAGAGATTACGGTACGTATCGACGATTCGTCGCGCAAGGTGAGCGGCACACCACTCAACGAGCGGCTCTATGCGTTCATCGACCAGCACAACCAGCTGAGCAATCGCATGAACGAGCTCGGACACCGTGAGAGCCAGATGCTGCTTGATGGCATCGACGAGCAGGAGATTGCCTCACAACTGTCTGTCGAAGCAGAGCAGATAGCAATGGAGGAGGACACGTTGGTCACCAACTTCATTGTGAAGAACTCCGACAACGTGCTGGGACCGGGCGTGTTCATGATGATTACGGCAGGCCTGGAGTATCCTGTGCTGACCCCGCAAATTGAGCACATCATGTCGCAGGCTTCCGATGCCTTCAAGAACGACCAGTACGTGAGCAAGTACTACAAGGCAGCCAACGAACTACAAGCCAAGATGCAAGGCATGGACAACACCTCTGCCGGCAATAGTAGCGAGCCGTCAGACTCAGTCATACAAAACATCCTGAACGGAAAGGAATGAAGATGATTATAAAAGGTGGGCATATCGTCAACGAAGGACGTGTGTTCGAAGGTTCAATCGTCATTGAACAAGAAAGAATTGCCAACATATTAGCCTCCTCTGATGCTTCTGTCGAAGACGCAGAGGAGGTTATTGATGCTACGGGGTGCTACGTCATGCCGGGCATGATAGACGATCATGTGCATTTCCGCGAGCCAGGTCTTACCGAAAAAGCCGACATAGATAGCGAGAGCTTGGCGGCGGCGGCAGGCGGCGTGACCAGTTTCTTCGACATGCCCAACACCGTTCCGCAAACGACCACGCTCGAAGCACTCGACGAGAAATTCAAGTTGGCGGCACAAAAGAGCCACGTGAACTATTCGTTCTTTTTCGGAGCTACCAACGACAATGCCCA
>CACXXD010000078.1 GCA_902771445.1 uncultured Prevotellaceae bacterium | reverse complement strand
CAAACACCCCTCTGAGAATCGCATGGAATTCACCAAACTGAAAGTCGCTCGTAAATATGCGAGTATTGGAAGGGGTTGTGCATGTTGCTGATTATCAGAATGTTGTGAATGCTTGTTCGCGAAATGACCACTTTTTGCCTTGAAAATTTCGCTCTTTGAACAATTCTGAGTGGCATTCTGCGGACTTCATGCCGTGATTGATATTGAATCATGGTGGGTTGGCAGTCAAATCAAACTGAGTTATGACTTGGAACAGAACGTAACTGAAGTAAGAACTCAGTTTGATATGGCTGTAAACCCAGTTTGATTCAATATCAATCTCAAAACGACGGCTCTGGCATGTCGGAATGGCTGGTGCGTTCTCGTTCTAGAATGCCACTTTCAGAAGGGCCTTTTTTTTATGAATTATTTTTACAAAACTGTTTAAAACTATAGCCCCCGATTACAGGCTATGGACTACAGGCTATGGACTACAGTCTACAGTCTACAGTCTATAGTCTACAGTCTGTAGTCTATAGTCCTTTTACCTGTAGTCAACCACAGTTTTCACGTCACAAAAAGCAAAACAATACAGGATTAAGACACATTATAAAAATAATTTCGTAATTTTGCAGGCTGTTATGAGAACGCTACTGGTGTTTTGTCTGGGTATATTGATTGCTTTAGGGTGTTTTGCACAAAATGACTCCACAAAAACAGAGAAAAGCAAGAAGAAAGAACGCACTGTGCTGATTCATGGCGAGGTCTACGACTCGTTCACGAAGGCAAAGCTCAGCGCCCGCATCACCTTGCTGCGCCCCGACTCGACCGTGATCGACACGATGACGTGCTGGACGTGGGGTACCAATTCGTTCTACCAGTTCAAGGTGCCTGCCAAGCCACAGACAATCATCATCAAGGGTACGCTCGATGGCTACGAAGATGCTTACATGAACTACGAGCTGCGCTACCTGGCCCGCAACAACAACTTCGAACTGCCCCGACTGCTCATGAAGAAAAAACTGCAGGAAGACATCTGGCGCGAAGACTCGCTGGGAGGGGTGCTCGTGAGAGGCACGAAGGTGAAGATGGTCTATCAGGGCGACACCATCATATATGATGCATCGGCGTTCAACCTGCCCGAAGGCTCCATGCTCGACGGACTGATCAAACAGTTGCCGGGGGCCGAGCTGAAGTCGAACGGCGACATCTACATCAACGGCGAGAAGGTGGACTATCTGACACTCAACGGCAAGGACTTCTTCAAAGGCAACAACCAGGTGGTGCTCGACAACCTGCCTTACTACACCGTGCAGAACCTGAAAGCCTATCACAAGAGTACCAAGAAGAGCCAGCTGAAGGGTAGGGACTACGAGAAGAGAGAGTTTGTGATGGACGTGAACCTGAAACGAGAATACAACCGTGGCTACGTGGCCAACGCAGAGGCTGGAGGCGGCATGCCCTGGCAGTCGGAAGGCACCAAGGAGGCTCGCTATCTGGCCCGCGTGTTCGGCCTGCACTTCGACGACCACTCTCGCTACACGCTCTTCGGCAACGTGAACAACATCAACGAGACGCGTACACCGGGCGGAGAGGGCGACTGGAGTCCGAGCAACATGCCCCAGGGACTGACGACCACGAAGCAGGCGGGCTTCGACTTCAGCACGGAGGATGCCGACAAGCACTTCGAGGAGAATGGAAGTGCCAGAGTGGAGTGGAGCGACGCGAGGAACGAGACACGCACGGCACGAGAGACGTTCACCTCTGCAGGCGGCATCTTCAGCGGCTCGTGGTCGGAAAGCCGACAGAAGGACTTCCGTCTGAACGTTCACAACGAGTTTACGCTGAAAAAGCCGTTCCGACTCTATACCAGAGTGGACTTCAGCGTTGCTGACGGCAGCAGAAGCACGGCCAGTGAGGACTCCACCTTCCGACAGATTGTCACCAACCAGACACAGCGCAGCGGACTGGCAAAATATAGAACCTATCACGGCAGCGGCATGCTGAGCTACTACAAGAAACTGCCCTGGGGCGACAATGTGAGCGTGTCACTGAACGGCTCGTTCGACTGCCAAAAGCCTAACGATGCCTTCAGCCGTCAGCACACGCAATATGCCTCGCCCGAAGAGGACGAAGACCGGCTGGAGCGCTATGCCGACACGCACGGCAACAGCTACCTGTGGAATGCATCTGCCGACTATGACTTCTCGCTGCCCCGTCAGTGGTTCATCACGGCACAAGTAGGCTATGCGCAAGAGCGAAACAACAATCATAACAACCAATACCTGCTCACCCTGCTGGACAACCTGAAGCCCCACGACCTGGGTTGGCTTCCGTCTACGCACGACTCGCTCCTGCTGGCCCAGGACTGGCTGAACAGCGATGTGTCGCAACTGCTGACCCGAACGTACAACGGCAGTCTGAGCCTGTCGAAAGCATCCGACGACTATTACTTCAACTTCAGTCTGCCTTTCCGGCATATCAGCGAGCGATTGCATTTCGACGACGGCTTGATAGACACTATTTCCTGCCGAAACTCCAATGAGCTCTGTCCCACGCTGAACCTGTACGTATGGAAGGGAGGCTTCAAGAGCATCAGCTACAGCATGAACATCGACCGCCCTGACCTGGCCAGTCTGCTACCTACCGACGAGACCCTCGACCCGCTCATCTGGCGCATCAGCAACCCCGACCTGAAGAACCACGTCTATCACACGCTGAACATGCACTACACGCACAACATAGACTCGCTGAAGCGAAGTTTTTCGGCATGGGCCAACGGTCGACTGGACCGCAACAGCTGGGGCATGCAGACCATCTATGACATGGAGGCTGGCAAGTACACCTATATTAATACGAATGTGAACGGCAACTGGCAGGCAGCCCTCGGAGCCAGTTGCTCGCTGCCCCTTGACAAGATGCGCCTCCTGTTGTTCTCTACGCAACTCGATGCCAGCTATCAGCACAGCGTGGACTGCGACATACAGTACGACTTTCTGGATGCCCTGCTGACCGATCCGCCGCTTTCGACCGTCAACAACTGGGTGCTGCACAACCAGTTGCAGCTGCGTTATCAGAAGGACGATCTAACGGCCACGGTCTCGGGCAACATCAGTTGGCGCAACTCTACGGGCGACCGTCGGAACTTCACAGCACTCAATGCCTTCAACTTCGACTACGGTGCCGCGCTCATCTATACCATCCCCAGGGTGAAGCTCTCGCTGGCTACCGACATACGCATGTACTCGCGCCGAGGCTACTACAGCGACATGATGAACGACAACCATCTGGTGTGGAACGCTCAGCTGTCGCGCTCGTTCTTCAAACAGCAACTGACGGCCAAGTTGCAGGCCTTCGACTTGCTGCACCAGTTGTCGAGCACGCAGTATGAAGTAAACGCGCAGGGACGCACAGAGACGTGGCACAACTGCATACCACGCTATGTGATGCTGACCCTGCAATACAAATTCACGAAAATGCCAAAGAAATGATACAGAAAAAGACGATAGCCATTCTCGGCATGATGTGTGCCGGATGCGCCGCCAACGTTGAGAAAAAGCTGAACGCACTCGACGGCATCAGCTCGGCCTGTGTCAATCTGCCCGGGCGCACCGCACTCATTGAGTTCGACACAGACAAGATAACGCTGGGGCAGATGAAGGAATCGCTGGCAGGCATCGGCTACGACATGGTGATTGAGGAAGACCGCAACGTAGAGGCCATTGAGCGACAGGCCTATCGCTCGCTGCGCAACAGGGTGATGCTGTCGTGGCTCTTCGCCCTGCTCGTCATGACTATCTCAATGGGATGGCTGGGCGCATCGACCTACAACGATGACACGCGCAACCAGACCGCACTCATCATTGCCCTGCTCAACCTGATGTATTGTGGCCGACAGTTCTATGCCACGGCATGGAAACAGTTCACCCACGGCTCGGCCAACATGGACACGCTGGTGGCACTCAGCACCTGTATCTCGTTCTTGTTCAGCGTGTTCAACACGTTCTGGGGGACTGAATTCTGGGGTGCTCGCGGCATAGAGAATCACACATATTTCGATGCTTCGGTCATGATCATCACCTTTGTGCTGACAGGTCGGTTGCTCGAAGAACGCGCCAAGCAAGGCACGGCAGCCAGTATCCGCGCACTGATGGGACTGACACCCAAGACGGCCCACCTCGTAGACGGCGGCACGGTGACCGACATTCCCATCTCAGCCGTGCAGCCACGCGACACGCTCGAAGTGCGCCCTGGCGAGAAGATACCCGTCGACGGTTCTGTATGCGGCGAGGCCATTGCCACGGTCGATGAGTCGATGATGACGGGCGAGGCCGTCGCCATTGAGAAGAAGGCCGGCGACAAGGTGCTGGCCGGAACCATCGTGAAGCAAGGCACCTTCCGTTTCCGTGCCGAAGCAGTGGGACAGAAAACGGTGCTGGCCAACATGATTCGCATGGTGCAGGAAGCACAGGGATCGAAAGCTCCCGTGCAACATGTGGTCGACAGGATTGCACTGATCTTTGTGCCAACGGTCATCGGTCTGTCATTGCTCACCTTTGCCCTTTGGCTTGTCATCGGTGGCATGCAGATGCTGCCGCAGGCCGTGCTGTCGGCTGTCAGTGTGCTGGTCATTGCCTGTCCCTGTGCTTTGGGACTGGCCACTCCCACCGCTCTGATGGTGGGCATAGGAAAGGCTGCCGAAAAGAACATTCTCATCAAGGACGCCACGGCGCTCGAAGAGATGCGGAAGGTGGACGCAATGGTGATAGACAAGACGGGAACGCTGACCAATCCAGCTCATACTCCGCAACAGGGAGGACAGGCGGAGATTGTGGAACAGCTTCGTCCGCATGCCAGCGAGGCGATGGACAGCCTGCAGGTGCAGGGCATCGACATCTACATGATGAGCGGCGACAAGGAGGAGCGCGTGGCCCGCATTGCACAAGAGGCACACATCAGGCACTATAAGTCACAGGTGTTGCCACAGGAGAAGGAGAACATGGTGCGCGAACTACAGGCGCAAGGCCGACACGTGGCTATGGTGGGCGACGGCATCAACGACTCGCAGGCACTGGCCACGGCCGACGTGAGCATCGCTATGGGCAAGGGAACCGACGTGGCAATGGACGTGGCTCAGGTGACACTCATGGGAACCGACCTTCGCCTGCTGTCTGATGCCATCCGACTCTCCCGAAAGACCGTCAACATGATTCACCAGAACCTTTTCTGGGCATTCATCTATAATCTGATATGCATTCCGTTGGCTGCCGGACTGCCTTATTTGTTTGGCTTTCAATGGCAAATCACGCCCATGCTGGCCTCGGCGCTCATGGCCTGCTCCAGCGTGAGCGTGGTGCTCAACAGTCTGCGACTGAAACTAACTCATTAAGAACCCCTCATCCATCTCATAGCTTATGCCAAAAGAACAATCTGTCATCAAAGAACGACAACGCATCGACCTGAACGAACCGCGTCGCTACAAGGTCATCATCTATAACGACGACTTCACCAGCATGGAGTTTGTCGTGCATGTGTTGGTAACCGTATTCATGAAGAGTCAGCCCGAAGCCGAAACGCTGATGCTGACCGTCCACCACTCCGACAAGGCCGTGGTGGGGATTTATACCTACGACATAGCCATGTCGAAAGTGCAGAAAGCCACTCGCATGGCCCGCGATGCCGGATTCCCTCTCCGATTGACATGCGAGCCAGAATAGGCCGACAGCGTTGGCCACCGTTACATTTATCTCAATATAATATCCATAGCAATGCCTGATATCGAATATACTCCCCGCGCAAGTCAACTGCTGAACCGCGCCATCAATACATGCAAGTCGTACCGCCACGAGTTTGTCACGCCCGAACACTTCCTGTTGGTTCTTCTCGACGACGAGGTGTTCTGCGGTGCTCTGTTTCCCTATTTTTCAGCAGAGAAGTTGGAAGAAAAACTGAAAAAACATCTGGATGGTTTCGAGCAACTGCCAGACGGCCAGGACTATACGCCCGAAATATCCGTACAGCTCAGTCAGATGATTGAGCAGGCCTACAAGAATGTCTACTTCAGCGGTGCCACTCAGATAGACATTCCCCACATGGTGAGCGGACTCTTTCATCTGGAAAACTCCTGGGCGCATTACCTGTTGACAGAGGCCATCGATGGCGAAGAAGAAAGCTTCCTGAGCGATGTCATCAGCATGTATGAATATGAGGATGCGAACGATGACGACGAAGAGAACGACGAAGACGGCGCGAAGAACGAAGCATGGCGCAAGTTCGTCACCTGCATGAACGACATCGTGGCGAGTCACAATCCGCTGATAGGGCGCGAAGCCGAATTGGAGCGTACCATACAGGTGCTTTGTCGCTGCGACAAGAACAATCCGCTGCATGTTGGCGAGCCCGGTGTGGGCAAAACGGCATTGGTCTACGGCTTGGTGCAACGCATTGTAGAGAAGAAAGTGCCCGACCGTCTGAAAGGTTGCAAGGTCTATCAGCTGGACTTAGGCACGCTGTTGGCCGGCACTCAGTACAGGGGCGACTTCGAGAACCGTCTGAAAATCATCATGGAAGGCATCGAGACCGAAGGCAACGGCATCGTCTACATGGACGAGATACACAACATTGTGGGCGCTGGTGCCATCGGTGAGAGTTCGATGGATGCGGGCAACATGCTGAAGCCCTATCTGGAACGGGGCGACATCCGTTTTATTGGCTCTACCACCTACGAGGAGTTCAACAAATACTTCTCGCGCTCCAAAGGTCTGGTGCGCCGCTTTCAGCAGATTGACATCCTGGAACCGTCGATTGAAGAGACGATCAACATTCTGAAACAGCTTCGTCCGAAATACGAACAGTTCCATCACGTCATCTACGAAGATGCTGCCCTGGAACTGGCTGTCAAGTCGAGTGCCAAATACATCAACGACCGTTTTCTGCCCGATAAGGCCATCGACCTCATCGACGAGGCTGGCGCTGCGGTCGTGAGTGGCAACGTGAAGTCGGAGACGGGCATCAATGTCGTCACACCGAAACTTATCACTGAGATTCTGGCCAAGACATGCAAAGTGGAAGCTATGGCCGTGAAGGAGGACGACACCGAGCGCTTGTCGACCCTGCAGGAGCATCTTTCTGCCCAGATATTTGGACAGGATGAGGCCATCCGACAGGTGACCGAGGCGGTGCTGATGTCGAAAGCCGGACTTACCGACGAGGACAAGCCGCTGGCCTCGCTGCTCTTTGTGGGGCCGACGGGTGTGGGCAAGACCGAAGTGGCGCGTGTGCTGGCCCGCGAATTAGGCATCGAGCTCGTGCGTTTCGACATGAGCGAATACACCGAGAAGCACACCGTGGCCAAGCTCATCGGCTCGCCGGCTGGCTACGTAGGCTACGAAGATGGTGGACTGCTGACCGATGCCATCAGGAAGACACCCAACTGTGTGCTGTTGCTCGACGAGATAGAAAAGGCACACAGCGACATCTACAACATCCTGTTGCAAGTGATGGACTATGCCCGACTGACCGACAACAAGGGTCGCAAGGCAGATTTCCGCAACGTGGTGGTGCTCATGACATCGAATGCAGGCGCACAATATGCGGCCCAGGCGGCTATCGGCTTCAGCGGCAATGTCACTCGTGGCGAGGCCATGCTACGACAGGTGAAGAAGACGTTCAAGCCCGAATTTCTCAACCGACTCTCCGGCACTGTGGTCTTCAACGACATGGATCAGACGATGGCCACACTCATTCTGCGTAAGAAACTGGGTCAGTTGCAAGACAGACTGAGAGCAAAGAAGGTGGAGATGCAACTGGACGATGAGGCCTTCAGACTATTGCTCAAAGAGGGCTTCACCCGTGAGTACGGTGCTCGCGAGATGGATCGCGTCATTGCCCAAAAGCTGAAGCCGTTGCTCATGCGCGAAATCCTCTTCGGTGCGCTCAAGCAAGGAGGCACGGCCCGAGTGACAGCAACAGACGGAAGATTGAAGATTGAAAATTGAAGATTGAAAATTTGGGTACGTCAGTATTGCAAAACTAATCATATTTTTCATTTCTCATTTTTCATCTTTCATTTTCCAAAAATCTTCAATTTTCAATCTTCAATTTTCAATTTCCCCCATGGTTTACCAATTAGACGACGAATTATGGTTTCCCGATCCTCATCAGGCCGATGAGGACGGATGTCTGGCTGTAGGAGGCGACCTGAGTGTAGACCGCCTGCTACTGGCCTACCAGCACGGCATATTCCCCTGGTTCGCTTTCCGTTACAACGATATTATATGGTATTGTCCTCACCAGCGCTTTGTCATCTTTCCCAACGAGATACACATCTCTCACTCCATGCGCACACTGATGAACAAGGACATCTATCGAGTCAGTTTCAACGAAGATTTCGAGGGTGTCATCAACAATTGCAGTTCCCTGCGCATCAAAGAGGAATATGCATGGCTGGGACCCGACATGATTGAGGCTTACACCGAACTGTATCGTCAGGGCTTTGCTGCCAGTGTCGAGGTATGGGAAAAGGACGGCTGCCGCGAAAAGCTGGTTGGCGGACTGTACGGAGTGAACATAGGCAGTGCTTTTTTCGGCGAAAGCATGTTCTCGCTGGTGCCAAGTGGATCGAAGCTTGCGCTCATCCACTTGGCCCAGGTCATGCAAGAACTTAACGGTTCGCTGATTGATTGTCAGTTAGAGACACCGCATCTGAAATCAATGGGCGGTCGCTTCATCGACTATGATGAATACATGCGGATCATCAACAAGTAGTGATGCGCCCCCCAAAAAATTCCTATGTGCCAACTTTTTTTTCATTTCTTGGTAATGATAAAAAATAACTTGGGAAGTTTTTTTTCTGAACAGATGAAATTGTCCCAATTTTTACCGTTACTTCGACGAAATTCTGATGGTTCGTGTAGCCTTTTTCGATGTACTTTTCTTCGACGAAGCAGCCGTTCCGCTCGCAGGCTTATAATACTTCATGGCCTCGGGTAGCCACCCTTGAATGTTCTTCACGCGAGTTGCATCCGACGGGTGGTC
This sequence comes from uncultured Prevotellaceae bacterium, assembly GCA_902771445.1. Taxonomy (GTDB): domain Bacteria; phylum Bacteroidota; class Bacteroidia; order Bacteroidales; family Bacteroidaceae; genus Prevotella. Next base: position 6,858 of record CACXXD010000078.1, on the reverse strand, counting down.
GCTGAACAGTCCTCCACCGCCACTGCCTTGCGAAGCCATGCGCTGCCAGAACGACACGGCCACCTGAGGATCGTAGCCTGCCATAGCGGCAAAGATGAGTCCCATGTGGTCGGCCTCGCTCTCTTGGCTGCGTGAGAAGCCCGACGTCCAGAGTTGCGAACCCAGCGATGCGCCCAGCGACAGCAACTGCTGTGTGCCTGTGCTGAGCCCTGCACCTTGGGCCACGGCCCCAAGAATCGTTGCCCCATATTGCTGCTTGTAGGCATTGCTCAGCCGCTCAGCCGAATGCTTTGCCACGGCATGCGCTATCTCGTGTCCCAGCACGATGGCCAGCGATGCCTCATCCTGCGTGACGGGCAATATACCCTCGTAGACCACAATCTTTCCGCCCGGCATGCAGAAGGCATTCACCTGATTGTTCTGCACAAGGTTGAACTCCCATGCATATTGCTGCGCATCGGCTCCCAATCCATTGGCATTCAGATACGTAACAACGGCATTGGCCAGATTCTGGCCTACCCGTTTCACCATTGCCGTATTGGCGGCATTGGTCGAGACCTTTGCCGATTGCATGTACTCCCGATACTGCTGATTCGAAAGACTCAGCACCTGCTCGTCGCTGACCAGCAGCCGCTGTGTTCGTCCGGTGATGGGTACGGTCGAACTCGTGCCGCAACTTGCAAACAGCAAGGCGACAGCCAAGGATAGTAAAATAGACTTTAAGCTTTTCATTTCTTCACGTGATTTGTTATTTTTGATGGTGCAAAGTTACAAACAAAAACAACAACTGACAAGAAATCACATGAAAAAAGGTGCCTCGCATCACAGCGAGACACCCTCCATAAACTACTAAATTCAATTCTTTCTTACTTAAGACCACGGTTTTGCAGCGTGGTGTTCAGCAGCAAGAGATACTTCTTGTACTGCTTCTGGTCGAGTATGTAGCGCATGTAGCGCAGATCCTTTTTCACGGCCTTGTCAACCAGTGCCTCGCGCTCGTCCTTGTTAGCATGTGCTGCCAGGACCATCTCGGCGCAGAAAATACGGTGAATCTCTTCAACGCTTTCCATCTGGTCGAACGTCATGTCGAGCGTAACAGCAAGCTTGCGAATGTTTACCGACATGTCATAGGCCTCTACGTTCAGTGTGTTTTCTGCATTCTCGTTCTCAGCGTATGACGTCATTGTCATGCTGAGCATGGCTACTACCATCAGAATCATTTTTTTCATCTTTTTACCCTTTCTTTTTTTTACTCGGAGCTTTCTTTTTGTGTTATCCTTTTCGCTCCTACTTTCTTTTTTTTGTTAATTGTGTTTTGTTATCCTTGTCGCCAGGCCTTTGTTCCTTTTGACGATGCAAAGGTAAGGCGATTTTTTCATTCCGCAATGGTTTTCCAAGAATTGTGTGCGCAAACAGTCCTTTTTGTTGACGCAAATCAACCTACCCGCCCTTTTCAAATCTGCCAATCGTTCATATACCTTATTTATATATATAGTAGCGACTAAAACAAGCCGTACTGTTGCCAGAATGTAGGGGCAGGCCCTGTGCCAGCCCGCTTGCCCCTTAGGGCAAATCAAATCCCTTCTTCTTAAAAATGCGTAATTTCATGCCCGAAAAACAATATTATTTCGTTATTCTTAAAGAGATAAAAACATTTTTTTGTAACTTTGCATCTTGAATCTCGCATGCACTTATCTGATGCAACGGCAGACGTGTCTGCAAATGCGGACGATAAGATGTGAGCGCACGCCGAAGCCAAGGGGGTATGATATCCCTTGAGGAGGGTGGGTTGCTAACGAGATTCATACATAGGGAAGGCGCCTACAGCGCTATGTTCGTGACACACTGAAATCTGGAAAATTTACAGTCGATTAAAGTCCGAGCTTAGCAACGAAAGCGCCTGCGGGATGTGTTTATACGCATCCCTTTTAGAGAGATAGGGCAATATATGTCCTGTCGCTTAACAGCTAAAAGGGATTACTATATTCGTATCGGCGTGGGCTCTGACGTTGTCTGTTCAACTTTAATAGGCAATCCAGAGCCTCAAACTTCCTCTGCTACAAGTTGCGCTACAACACAGGCAACCTCAGTCCTCGATTCAAACTGGGTGATTTGTTCTTCAACAAGAACGTGATCATAGCTCGCGACTATCTGGTGGTGAAATGTGACAAGAATCACACCTATCACATCTGCGGCTATCTCGACGATGCGGTGGTTGTCAGGAAAGAAGACATGTCGGGCTATCAGAAGATTGGGCTCGACGGCAAGAAGGGCGAAAGCTACCGCTCGCTGCCGCAGAACATCAAGCGCATTTCGCCGATCTCCTATCTCTATTATATAAGGGAGCTTGGACTGAAATGTCTATGGCAAACTCCACCTGAATAATCATTGCGAGGCCATTCATTAATTTTAGTTGTTATCTTTTGAATTACATCTTAACTTCAAAAGATAACAGCTAAAACTTTTTTATGAACTTTGCCTGATACGAGTTAAGCCCCCTCTCGCTTCAGTTGCTCAATCATCTGGTCGAGTTTCTGTAGCTCTTGCGGAATGCGAATGTTCTGAGGACAGTGGGGCTGACATTGTCCGCAACCAATGCAGTGGTCGGCCTGACGATTGCGTGGTACGGAGCGATCCAGACTGATGAGGTACTGTCGACGATGCTTGCGGTAGTTGGCATCGCCTGCATCGCGAGGCAGAATGCCCTCGTTCTTGCATTTGTTGTAGTGAACAAAGATGCCAGGAATGTCGACACCATAGGGACAGGGCATGCAGTACTTGCAGTCGTTGCAGGGTATGTTCTCCAGTCCGAAAATCTTCTTGGCAACGTCGGTGTGCAGATATTCCATCTCTTCGTCGCTGAGCGGCTGCAACGGACAATAGCTCAGCAGGTTGTCCTTCAGGTGCTCCATGTAGGTCATGCCGCTCAGCACGGTGAGCACACCTTCGGGCGTGCCGGCATAGCGGAAGGCCCACGAAGCCACCGACCGTTCGGGATCGCGCTGTTTCAGCTCGTTGACCAGATATTGAGGCAGCTTGGCCAGTCGACCGCCCAGCAGCGGCTCCATGATGACGGCAGGAATCTCCAGATTCTTCAGTCTACCGTACAGATAGCGTGCATCGGTGTTGCGGTTGTTGATCTCGTCGGCATAGTCCCAGTCCAAGTAGTTCAGCTCTATCTGTACAAAGTCCCAGTGATATTTGTCGTTGAGTGCCAACAGCCAGTCGAACACTTGAATATCGCCATGATAAGAGAATCCCAGATTACGGATGCGACCTGCTTCGCGCTCTTTCAGCAGATAGTCGAGCATGCCGTTGCTCAGATAGCGCTGCTTGAAGTTTTCCATGCCTCCGCCGCCCACGCTGTGCAGCAGATAGTAGTCTATATAGTCTACCTGCAGTTCCTTCATCGAGTTGTGATACATCTCGATGCTGGCTTCCTTGCTCCAGAACTGTGCGTTGAAGTTCGACAGCTTTGTGGCCACATAGTATTCGCTGCGCTTGTGACGGTGCAGGGCAATGCCCGTGCAGCGTTCCGACTGTCCCTGACAATAGACGGGCGACGTGTCGAAATAGTTCAGTCCGTGCTCAATGGCATAGTCCACCTGACGGTTGATCATGTCCTGGTCGAACTCCTGATCGTTGTCTACCTTCGTGGGCAGTCGCATCATGCCATAGCCCAGCAGCGACACGTCGTCGCCTTTCAGGTTCTTTCTGTAGGTCATCTTGCCAGTGGCCGGTTCCACTTGCTTCTTATATTCCTCGGTGGCTTGTGTCTCTTGCTTCTTGCCTGTGCAGGCGGCAACCAGCGTGGCAGCTGTTCCTGCACCCATGTATTTCAAAAAGTCTCTCCTTTTCATAGATTGAAAATTGAAGATTGAAGATTGAAAAATTCAGATTTTCTTGTGCACTTCGTGTCCCTCTACGTAGATGGCAGAGAACGGACGGGCGGGGCAAACATATTCGCAGGCACCACAGCCGATGCAGGCCTGTTCGTTTACGGCTGGTATATAGGCCGACTCCTCATCGTTGGGATCAGAGGGTACCATCTCGATGGCTCCAGCCGGACAGTGGCGAGCACAGTTGCCGCACTCCACACCGTCGGTCAGCGGCACACAGTTCTTCTTGATCCATACCGCATGTCCAATCTGTATGCTCGACTTCTCATCACGGTCTATCGGCTTGATGGCACCTGCCGGGCATACCTGTGTGCAGCGGTTGCACTCGGGGCGGCAGTAGCCGTGTTCATAGCTCATGGTGGGTTGCATGAAGTGCATCAGGTCTGTTGAAGGGCGTAGCACGTCGTTTGGACAATCACTCACGCAGAGCTGGCAACCCGTGCAATGATTGGCAAAATGCTGTGCGGAGAGCGAACCTGGGGGAGTAAGGGGCGTCTGTCGTTCTGGAGCAACTTTGTCTTCCAAGTCGATGTAGCCGCCATCGAATACTTTCTTTTCCTGCGCCAAAGCAGCTGTTGTCAATAGGGCAGAAGAGAGAAGGAAAGAACGGCGGGAACTATCAGTCTCAGTTTCCCTTTTGTTTTTATGCAAACGAGGTGTGCCGTATTTCAAGGCTCCAAAGTTGCAACTCTCTATACAATCTCCGCATACTACGCAGCGGCTGTAATCTACGTTGTGGTTCTTGAAATCTATGCATGCGGCTTTGCAGTTTTTTGTGCAGAGCGAGCAATTGCGGCACTTCTCTGTGTCAAAGCTTATTTTCAGGAACGAGTAGCGCGACAGGAAAGAGAGCACCGTTCCTACGGGACATATCGTATTGCAGTAGGTGCGGCCATTCCGCCAAGCCAGGATGACAAGCAACACAAGTGTCAGCGCGGCGATGATGAGCACGGGCAGCGACTTCATCCATACATCGACGGAATAGAAAGCATAGCTGTCGTAGTGCTCGGCAATTAAAGCCAGCACATTGTTGCCCAGTTTCCAAAGCGGTTGGAAAATCATTGTCACGATGCGTCCGAAAGCGCTGTAGGGAGCCAGCAAGGGAGCCAGCAACTGAACAATCGAACTCACACTTGCCAGTAGTGCGATAATGAAAATAGCCAGTACTGGATAGCGCAGCCATTTCTTTTCACCAGAATGAGTGTAGCGATTCTTCTTGGCTTTCTTGCCCATCCAGCCGAACACGTCCTGCATCACGCCTAAGGGACAGATGATGGAGCAATAGATGCGTCCGAACACCAGTGTGAGCAATACGAGCAGTACAACCACCACCACGTTGATGGCAAGAACGGCTTCAAGCGCTTGTACTTTAGCCATCCACGAAAGCCAGTGGTGGGCAGTACCGGTAAAGTCGAGAAAGAGCAGAGCGAGTCCGATGAAGAACACGCAAGCCAAAGTGATTCTGATTCTCCTTAACATTATTGTTATTTGTTTAGTTTTACGATAAAGATGCTGATTTCATAGAGCAGCCATATAGGCAGGGCTACCACCAGGAGCGTGAAGGCGTCGGTCGTAGGCGTGATGATGGCCGATGCGATGAGTATGGCCACTACGGCATGTCGCCGATAGGCCGTCATGAGCTGGCCGTTGATGAACCCCGTCTTGCCCAGAATGGCGCAGACCATGGGCAGTTCGAAGACGACACCCATGATGAAGCTCATGCCGATGAGCGTGTCGATGTAGCTCTGCAGGGTGAGCATGTTGGCCACGTCGGGACTCACTTGATAGGTGCCAAGAAAGCGGATGGTGAGCGGGAAGATGAGAAAGTAGTCGACGAGCGTTCCGAGGATGAACATCAGGTAGGCCGAGCACACAATCCATGTGGCAGCCCGTCGCTCGTTCTTGTAGAGTCCCGGTGCAATAAATCCGAATAGCTGGTAAAGCACGTAGGGCGAGGCCAGCAGCAGTCCGGCATAGAGCGCCACTCGCATGTGGGTCATGAACTGTTCGGTCAGTCCCGTGTTCATCAGGCTCAGCCTAAAACTCTCTTCCACGCCTAAAAGCCTGTAGCTGACAAACTGGCTCGACCGAGGTGCCAGCACAACGCTGAAGAGCGCGTCTTTCAGAAAGAAAGCCACAGCTGCCGAAATGACAACGACCAGGAGCGAGCGTATGATGACGCTGCGCAGTTCGTCGAGATGATCCCAGAAGGTGGCAGGCTCCTGCTTCATTCCTCTTGTTTCTTTGCGCTAAGGTCCTGTTTCGTGGGTGTGGTGTCGTCGCTGTTCATTCCGTCCTTGAAACTCTTGACACCTTTGCCCAGTCCGTTCATGAGTTCGGGAATCTTCTTGCCGCCGAAAAGCAGGAGTACGACCAGGGCAATCACGACAATCTCGTTGATGCCGAGGCCTCCAATGAGTAGTAATTCCGATAGAGCTGTCATAACGTGATTTATATATAAAAATCGCTGCAAATGTACTAAAAAAGAATGAAAAAAGCAAAGAATCGGGCTGTGATTAATGCTAAACCATAAGATGATTTATATAAAAATCGAAAAGAATGCGCGGTTTTCGTGGAATTTTTGTAATTTTGCGCCGAAATTTCAAAAAGTCGCTGCTTTGCGACTTCAATCGGTTGAGTAAAATTTAAATTGTTTTTTAGGAATGAACATTTCTTATAAATGGCTGAAGGAGTATGTCGATTTCGACTTGACGCCGCAGCAGGTGTGCGATGCGCTGACCTCTACGGGACTTGAAGTCGATGCTCTGGAAGAGGTTCAGACGATTCGCGGAGGTCTGAAGGGGCTCTATGTGGGCAAGGTGCTCACATGTGAGATTCATCCCAATAGCGACCACCTGCATGTGACTACTGTTGATCTTGGCAAGGGCGAGCCTTCGCAGATTGTCTGCGGTGCACCCAACGTGGCTGCCGGGCAGAAAGTGATTGTGGCCGACCTGGG
>CACXXD010000077.1 GCA_902771445.1 uncultured Prevotellaceae bacterium | reverse complement strand
ATTCTGGTGAACACCGCCCGTAAGGAGGTAATCAACGAGCCTGAACTTTTGAAGTTGATGGAAGAGCGTCAAGACCTGAAGTTCGTAACCGACATCATGCCCGATGCTAATGCTGACTTCTTGAAGTTTGAAGGTCGCTACTTCTCTACACCAAAGAAGATGGGCGCACAGACGGCAGAAGCAAATACCAATGCTGGCATCGCTGCCGCCAAGCAGATCAATGCTTTCTTCAAGGACGGCGACACGAAGTTTCAGGTGAACAAATGATTTGCAGAGAGACATTGTTTTAACAACAATATAATAATAAGTAACATCCCGATACTTGTCATGAGTGTCGGGATGTTGTGTTAAATAAACGTAAAAGATATATGTTCTTGTCTCACCCGATTGCTAATTGTCAATTAATAATTGTACCTTTGCAGTCCGATTATTAGGGGAGAGACTTAGAATCCCCGTGAGTGTCGTGTAAATAGCGGATGTCTTTGGCCGGACAGCGTGGTTTGTGAATCGGCATTCAAAGAATTGAGAAAGCGGTTCGTCCGCAAAATGTAAAACTGTTTTTTAGTAAATTTAAATTTAAGAATGAACACTTTAAGTTACAAGACCGTCTCTGTCAACAAAGAGACAGCCAAAAAGGAGTGGGTTGTGATTGATGCTACCGATCAGGTGGTAGGTCGTCTCGCTTCGAAGGTCGCCAAGCTGATTCGCGGTAAGTATAAGCCCAGCTTCACTCCGCACGTTGATTGTGGCGACAACGTTATCATCATCAACGCTGCCAAGGTGGTTTTCACCGGCAAGAAAGAGACCGACAAGGTCTACACACGTTATACTGGCTATCCTGGTGGTCAGCGCTTCAATACGCCCGCCGAGCTCCGCAAGAAGCCCAATGGTGTTGAGAAGATGCTTCGCCATGCCGTAAAGGGCATGCTGCCCAAAGGTCCTCTTGGACGCAGCTTGCTGAACAACCTCTATATCTATGAGGGAACAGAGCACAAGCACGAGGCTCAGCAGCCAAAGGCTATCGATATTAACCAGTATAAATAATAAAAGAAAATGGAAGTAATTAACGCAATAGGTCGTCGCAAGAGCTCAGTAGCTCGCGTTTATTTGTCGGAAGGTACTGGCAAGATTACGATCAACAAGAAAGACTTAACAGAATATTTCCCCTCAGCCATTCTGCAGTATGTGGTGAAGCAGCCCCTGAACCTGCTGGAGTGTGCTGAAAAGTACGACATCAAAGTGAACCTTGATGGTGGTGGCTTCACGGGTCAGAGCCAGGCTCTGCGTCTCGCCATTGCTCGTGCATTGGTTAAGTTGAATGCCGAGGACAAGAAGACACTGAAGTCACAGGGATTCCTGACACGTGATAGCCGTGAGGTTGAGCGCAAGAAGCCAGGTCGTCCCAAGGCACGTCGTCGCTTCCAGTTCAGTAAGCGTTAAAATCTACTGGACGGTTTAGCATCTAAACTGATAGGACTCATAGGACTTATAAGACCTATATGACCTATAAGACTTATAATCAACAGTCTTTTGATTACCCATCAGTTGGTTCTGGACAAAAAGAATTAAAAAGAAAGTAAACAATTTAAAGAAAAAAGAAAAATGGCAAGAACAAATTTTGATATGCTGCTCCAGGCTGGTTGCCACTTCGGCCACCTGAAGCGTAAGTGGAACCCCGCCATGGCTCCCTACATCTATACCGAGCGCAACGGTATTCACATCATTGACCTCCACAAGACTGTCGTTAAGATTGACGATGCTGCCGAGGCTCTGAAGGCCATTGCCCGTCAGGGCAAGAAAATCCTCTTTGTAGGTACTAAAAAACAGACTAAGGAAGTGATTGCCGAAAAGGCAACCAGCGTAAATATGCCTTACGTGATCGAGCGTTGGCCGGGCGGTATGCTCACCAACTTCCCCACTATTCGCAAGGCAGTGAAGAAGATGGCTAACATCGACAAGTTGATGAACGACGGTACATTCGGTAATCTGTCGAAGCGTGAGTTGCTCCAGGTTACTCGTCAGCGTGCCAAGTTGGAGAAGAACCTTGGTTCTATCGCCGACCTGACGCGTCTGCCCAGCGCACTGTTCGTTGTCGACGTGATGAAGGAGAATATCGCAGTTCGTGAGGCTAACCGTCTGGGTATCCCCGTGTTCGGTGTTGTCGATACAAACAGCGATCCTAAGAACATCGACTTCGTTATTCCTGCAAATGATGATGCAAAGGATAGCGTTGAGGTTATTCTGAACGCTTGCTGCGCTGCTATTGCCGAGGGACTGGAAGAGCGCAAGGCTGAGAAGGCCGACGAGAAAGCTGCTGAGGCTCAGGCTGAAGGCGAAGCTGAGGAGAAACGCCCTGCACGTCGTGCTCGCAAGGCTGATGCTGCTGCCGAAGATGCCGCTCCCGCAGAGGAAGAAGCTCCCGCTGCTGAGTAAGCTTAAATCCAAAGTTAGGAGGTTGGGAGCCTGAACAAGCGCAGGCTCTCATCCCCCTTAACTCTATAAATACACAAAACAATTTTTTAAAGGTCTGTTATTCGCTTGTTCAGACCTATATCCCCAGACTTAGGGGTTCATAACTATGGCTATTTCAATTGACGATATTAAAAAGCTGCGTGCCATGACTGGCGCAGGTCTGGCTGATGTGAAGAAGGCTCTGACCGAGGCAGAGGGTGATTTCGACCGTGCAAAGGAGCTGCTCCGCGAGCGTGGACTTGCTATCGCTGCCAAGCGTAGCGACCGTGAGACTTCTAATGGTTGCGTACTCACAAAGGTAGAGAATGGCTTCGGTGCCATCATCGCCTTGAAGTGTGAGACCGACTTCGTGGCCAACGGTGCCGATTTCATTGCTTTGACCAAGAAGATTCTTGATGCAGCTGTTGCCAACAAGTGTCAGACACTTGACGAGGTGAAGGAGTTGGACATCGACGGACAGAAGGCTCAGGATGCTGTTACTCAGCGTTCGGGAATCACTGGCGAGAAGATGGAACTCGATGGCTATCAGGTGCTTGAGGGTGAGAACATTGAGGTTTATGACCACATGGGCAAGCACACTCTTTGCACAATGGTTCAGACCAGCAAGGCCAATGCCGATGCCGGACACAAGGTGGCTATGCAGGTTGCAGCCATGAAGCCCGTAGCCCTTGATGCTGCACACGTGAAGCAGGAGATTCTTGACGAGGAGTATAAGACTGCTGTTGAGAAGACCAAGCTGGAGCAGGTTGAGAAGTATGTGGAGGTTGTGCTGAAGAAGGCTGGCATCAATCCCAACCTCGTTGACAGCGAAGACCATATCGAGTCGAATATGGCTAAGGGCTGGCTCACGCAGGAGCAGGCTGACGAGGCTCGCAAGCTGAAGGAGAGTGCTGCTGCTGAGAAGGCTGCATCGCTGAATATGAACATGATTGAGAACATTGCCAAGGGTCGTGTTCAGAAGTTCCTGAAGGAGAACTGCCTCGTTGATCAGGAATTCCAGTTCGGTGAGGGTGACAAGGCTACTGTGTCACAGTGGCTCACCCAGCAGGACAAGGAGCTGAAGATTGTCGACTTCCGTCGCTTCACGCTTGCTGCCGAGTAATTAATGATACTCAATAAATAAAAAAACTGGAGGAATCTTTTCTTCCAGTTTTTTTGTGTTGGTTTATATTGATGGCGCCAACTCAATCCTATATTTATACGTTTTCATTGCGATTATAGATTATTTAAGGAATCATTTTTTCAAACAATCTTTTTTTTTATTATCTTTGCAGCCTAATAGCAAACATTCGAATAGATACAAATATGAACGTTTTAGAACTTAGTGAACAAGAAATACTTCGTCGCCAATCACTCGACGAACTGCGTAACATGGGCATCGACCCTTATCCAGCTGCAGAATATCCTACAAATGCTTTCTCTACAGAGATACGCGACAGTTTCACTGACGATGCTGAGCCTCGGGAGGTTTGCATTGCAGGTCGTATGATGGAACGTCGTGTGATGGGCAAAGCTTCGTTTGCAGCATTGCAGGACTCAAAGGGCCGCATTCAGGTCTACATCACTCGCGATGACATTTGTCCTGATGAGAATAAGGATTTATATAATGTGGTGTTCAAGAAACTGATGGACATCGGTGACTTCATCGGTGTGAAAGGTTTTGTCTTCCGTACACAGACTGGTGAAATATCAGTTCATGCAAAGGAACTGACATTGTTGTCGAAGAGCTTGAAGCCACTGCCTATTGTAAAGTATAAGGATGGAGTGGCCTACGACAAGTTCGATGATCCAGAGCTTCGCTATCGTCAGCGCTATGTTGACCTGGTGGTGAACGATGGTGTGAAAGATACATTCCTGCAGCGGGCCACTGTGATACGCACCCTGCGTAAGGTGCTTGACGAAGCTGGTTACACAGAGGTTGAGACACCTACTTTGCAGTCGATTGCAGGCGGTGCCAGTGCTCGTCCATTCATGACGCATTTCAATGCATTGGATCAAGATATGTACATGCGCATTGCCACAGAGCTTTATTTGAAGCGTCTCATCGTGGGCGGCTTCGAAGGTGTCTATGAGATTGGCAAGAACTTCCGCAATGAAGGTATGGACCGCAACCATAATCCTGAGTTCACTTGCATGGAGTTGTATGTTCAGTATAAGGACTACAACTGGATGATGTCTTTCACTGAGAAGTTGCTCGAAACCATCTGTATTGCAGTAAACGGCAAGCCTGAACGTGAAATCGACGGCAACATCGTTTCGTTCAAGGCTCCCTATCGTCGTCTGCCCATCCTCGATGCCATTAAGGAAAAGACAGGCTTTGACTGTGAAGGAAAGAGCGAGGAAGAGATTCGTGCTTTCTGCAAGGAAAAAGGTATGGATGTAGACGAGACAATGGGCAAGGGCAAGTTGATTGACGAACTCTTCGGTGAGTTCTGCGAAGGTACTTTCATCCAACCCACTTTTATCACTGACTATCCCGTAGAGATGTCGCCACTGACCAAGATGCACCGTTCAAAGCCTGGACTTACAGAGCGTTTCGAACTGATGGTGAATGGTAAGGAGCTGGCCAATGCTTACTCGGAGTTGAACGACCCCATTGATCAGGAAGAACGCTTCAAGGAACAGATGCGACTGGCTGACAAGGGCGACGACGAGGCCATGATTATCGATCAGGACTTCTTGCGTGCTCTTCAATATGGCATGCCCCCTACCAGTGGTATTGGCATCGGCATCGATCGCTTGGTCATGCTCATGACTGGCAAAACCTATATACAGGAGGTGCTTTTCTTCCCTCAGATGAAGCCAGAGAAGAAGGCTCCACAGAGCAGCATTCAGGAGTGGGCTGCCATTGGTGTAGCCGAAGACTGGGTCTACGTGCTTCGGAAGGCAGGTTTCTATCGTGTGCAAGACATCAAGGATGAGAAGCCGCAGGGACTGCAACAGAAGATTGGCGATATTGTGAAGAAATACAAGCTCACGCTTCAGAAGCCCAGTGTCGACGAGGTGAAGGCCTGGATTGAAAAGAGCATGGCTTGATTCGCAATCAATTGTTAAGTTGTTTTTACGATTACACTAAGTAAGAATAGACAAATATGATAGGTCGTTCTGACATGCATCCATTCTCTTCAGGAGGCCTGTGTGGCAAAATAGCAATCATCGGTGGTGGCAGCTGGGCAACGGCCATTGCAAAAATTGTGGTGCAGCACACGCACCACATTGGGTGGTATATGCGGCGTGACGACCAGATAGAGGATTTCCGGCGACTAAGCCATAATCCGTCCTATCTCACAAGTGTTCATTTCGATGTCAGCGAAATACACTTCGACAGCGACCTGAATCGCATTGTTCAACTCTATGATACCCTTGTGTTCGTGGTGCCTTCACCCTATTTGAAGAATCATCTGAAACGGCTGAAGACACGGCTAAAAGACAAGTTCATCATTACTGCCATCAAGGGTATCGTGCCTGACGAGAACTTGATTTGTTCGGAATATTTCCATCAAGTTTTTGATGTTTCTTATGATAATCTGGCCTGTCTGGGAGGTCCTTCGCATGCAGAAGAGGTCGCGCTTGAGCGACTTAGCTATCTAACCGTGGGCTGTTCGGCTCGTGAGAAAGCACAAGCCTTTGCTGATGTGCTGACAAGCAACTTCATCAAGACGAAGACATCTACTGATGTGGTGGGTATTGAGTATTCGTCAGTGTTGAAGAATGTCTACGCTATAGCAGCTGGCATCTGCACTGGCCTGAAATTTGGTGACAACTTTCAGGCGGTGCTCATGGCCAATGCTGTACAAGAGATGGATCGTTTTCTCAAGGCGGTTCGTCCACAGTCGGATGACCGCTGTTCCAATGAGATTTACGACTCAGTTTACCTGGGTGATTTGCTTGTTACAGGCTATAGCAATTTCTCGCGCAACCGTGTCTTCGGCACCATGATTGGCAAAGGCTATTCTGTAAAGTCGGCTCAGATGGAGATGGAGATGATTGCCGAGGGATACTTTGGTACGAAGTGTATGAAGGAAATCAACCGTCATCATCACGTCAATATGCCTATACTCGATGCTGTCTACAACATTTTATATGAACGTATCAGTCCGCAAGTGGAAATCAAATTGCTTACAGATTCCTTCCGATAGTGCTCAATTTCTTCGCTATTGTCTCGCATGGCTTGAAGCAATGCCTTCAAATACATAAATAACAGACTGGAGCCTAAAATTTATTTGAAATATGAATACAACAGAGAAATTTGTCATCACGATTAACCGTGAGTTGGGGTCTGGCGGTCGAACTGTCGGAGAGCGTCTGGCTAAAGAACTGGGGGTGTCGTTTTATGACAAGGCACTGATTCATGAGCTTCGGAAGAAGTTCAATCTTACTACAGAAGAGATTGAGCGTCTGAAAGCTCAGAAAAACGATTGGTGGAGTGAGTTCAAGCGCATGATTGTACCCATGAACGATATTGCTCGTAGTCAATTCTATACGTTCACTCCCTACGGCGAACCTGAGTTGCTTACTACAAACGATATGTTCAAGGCAGAAGTGCTAATTCTTGAGAACATAGCCCACGATGAGTCGTGTGTTATTGCTGGACGCAGTGGATTCTACGTGTTCCGTAATCATCCCAACCATCTCAGTGTGCTGATTCAGGCTCCATTGGAAGACCGTATCAATCGACTTTCGAGGAAACATCCGGAGAAGAGTCGTAAGGAACTTGAAGAAATAATCAAGAATGTGGATCAGGGGCGTGAGAACTATGTCAACCGTTATACGGAGAGTTCGCGCTATGATACTCGTAATTATGATTTGGTCATCAATATGCACAATCTAAGTGAGGATGATGCTTTACAGATCATTCTTAATTATTTAGAGCGTAGTAGGGGATAGTCTGGGGGCTACTTGCACTGGCATGACAGCACTCGACGATTCTCGATATAACCTTCCAGCAAGTCGCCAACGGCTACTGGACCTACACCAGCGGGCGTTCCTGTGAAAAGCAGGTCGCCCGTTTTTAATGTAAAATAGTTTGAAATGTAGCTAATCAACTGATTAACGCTAAAAAGCATATCGGTTGCATGACCATCCTGTACTGTTGTTCCGTTTTTGTCGAGTCTGAAATTTAATTTTTGAACATCGCCTTCCAGCGGTAGCCATTCGCCGATGATAGCACTGCCATCGAATCCCTTGCAAATGGTCCAGGGAAGTCCTTGCTTTCGGGCTTCGTTTTGCATGTCACGGGCTGTGAAATCAAGTCCAACGGTCACGGCATCATAGTAGCGTGAGGCAAAACGCTCAGGCACAGACTTCCCCAGTCGGCAGATACGCACCACCAGTTCGCCTTCGTAGTCGATGCGTCCCATATCGTCGGGAATGAAGAAAGGTTTGCCGTCCTTCAACAATGACGAATCGGCTTTTGTAAAGATGACGGGTGAGGTGGGGCGGTATTCGCTGCCATGCAATTCAACAGTGTGCATGAGATAATTCATGCCAACGGCAAAAATTTTCATTACTTACTATACTTCTTAAATTTGGTCTGCAAAGTTACAAAAAATTTAAAGATAACAATTTCCTTATGTCATTTTTCTTTATTTCAGAAAAAAAATGTATCTTTGCAGAGTTTTTAAATAAAAAGTTAAAAGAACCAAATAATAGCAGAACATCATGAAAATTGAAATCAATGAAAAAGACGGTGGCTTAGTAGCTACTTTCGAAGGTCGTCTCGACACTCCGGCATCAGTAAAGGCACAGCAAGATATTGCGCCACTTCTTGAGAATGCCGAAAAGCAAATCACGCTCGACTGCACCAAGCTTGAGTACATTAGCTCCAGTGGTCTGCGTCTGTTCCTCACCCTTAGAAAAGAGACAGCTGCCAAAGGTGGAAAAGTTGTCATCCAGAATATTAACGACGAGATTAAGAAGGTGTTTATGATGACAGGCTTCTTCAATCTTTTTGAGATAAAGAATGCATAAACATTGCTGCGTAGCATTCGTTTAAGAGAAACATAGAATGGAAGAATACGGTCTTGACTTTCACTGTAGCGCGTTGCTTGATCAGTATCGCAAGAATCTCGATCTTTACAACAAGCTCAGCAATGTTGTTAATGACAAGTTGCGTGAACATATTCGTCTCAGTGGCATAGAGTTGAATGCTATTGAAGTGCGTGTCAAGGCCGAAAAGTCTTTAGTCGGAAAACTTGAGCGTAAGGGAAGCAAGTATCAGTCAATCAATAACATTACCGATATTGTAGGGGCGCGAATCATCGCATTCTATAACGAAGATGTCGACCGTATTGCTTCGATTGCCGAAAAGTTGTTTGTCATTGACTGGGACAACTCAGTAGACAAACGCAAGATGCATCAAGTGAATAGCTTTGGCTATAATTCTCTTCATTATATCTGTCGCTTGTCGCGTGATTTCTATTTCGACCGCGAGCATCCTGAACTGAACACCATTCCTTTTGAGCTGCAGATGCGGACAGCTTTGCAGCATGTATGGTCGGCCATTCAGCATGACATTGGCTATAAGTCGGACATAGAAGCCCCCGATGAATATCATCGCAATCTAAGTAGACTGGCTGGATTGCTGGAGTTAGCCGATAATGAATTCAGCCGCATTCGCACAGCTATCGCCGATTATCGGCGCCATGCCAGCGTTCTTGTGAAGAATGGCAAACTTGAGGAAGTGATGCTTGATGGCGATACATTCAAGTCTTATTTGGAACTTTCACCATTTAGCAAGTTGAACCAAAAGATAGCAGCCATCACTGCTGCGGAACTTCATGAAACAAGCTTCATGCCTTATTTGGCTGTTCTGAAATCATTGGGTATGCATACGCTCAGTGATGTGGAACAGTTAGTAAAGACTTATGAAGACGATGCCTATCAATTGGCTTTATATCAATTGGGCAGTACCGATATTGATATTCTTTCGAGCACCATCGGCTTACAGAATCTCTGTATCGTTTATATCCTTAGGTCTGGTGGTGGCCGACAAGATGTCTGCAATATGTTCGAGCATATTAACGGGAAATCTCCCAACAATGAGTTAATAGCTGATATAATCATGGAGCAGGCAACCCGACTTCCTTTTATGGCAAAAGGTAATAAAAATGAAGTCTGATAGGCAGCTGGCCAAATGTTTCTCGATACTCTTATAAAAATCCCTCCCCGATAATTTTTTGGGGAGGGATTCTTATTATTCCTGCATCAATCATTTTACATGTTAGAATGTGCATCCGATGGCAACCGAAGTGACAGTTCGGGTAGATCCGTCGCTATAGTCGTTCGGTTCGTTGCATCTACGATGGTTGATGTCAAACTTGACGTGTGGGCGCAACTTGGTGTTTCTGATGATGAATGCGTACTTCAGTTGTGCAGACATAACGTACTGAGCAGAAGTGAGATACTGGTGCTCTCGATAGAGATAGGCATCCATTGAAGGCGGTGCCGACTGCTTGTCGCTTGGTGCAGCCAACGTAAAGTCTTCGTAAGGCATGCCACCGCCTTTATTGAACGAGCCTCCCAGTTGAGCTGACCACACCCCGTGTTTTGTAAGATGCTGATGTGTAGCCGTGACATAGAGTTCTGTGGCATGTATATTTTGCCGACGAGCGTATGGATATATATAGGCAGTTTGTCGGCGTTCCATCCGATTGAATCCGCCTCGCAGTATCCAGCAAGGCAGCTCTCCTTGAATGTTCAGATTGGCCGTCAGTGCCAGTCCGTAGTTGCTCCATACTTTGTCGGCTGTTTTCACAGGCGTAAAATATTCGTAGTAGGTTGCTCCCGACTCTTTCTTGGCTTCGCGGTAGGTATTGGCTTCATTAGTCAGTTTCTCCGTGTCAAGGTAAAAGTCAGCCTGATAGGTTGAACTCTTTGCCTTATGGCTGAGCTGTGCTTTCAGCTGGTAGTTGTCAGAGTGGTGGTTCGTGTAGGTGATGGTATAAGGCGACTTCCGTCCATAGTATCCTGTGCGGTGGACGAAGCCAGCCTCGACAAAGAACATGGTGCTACGTGCGAAGTCTATGCTCAGTTGTGCGCTGCCTCCATGACAGTTGTTGACCAGAGGCATTTCGTTAACCCTGTCGGTGAATCCCTCAAAGCCGAACTGTTCCACGTAGCCAGTGAAGTTGGCCAGATCGACGAGTGATTTGTAGACCTTGTCGGAAGACCCTACGGTACTGAAACTGACACTTTCGTTGTTGCGCCGATAGCGATAGCAGGCAGCCACAGCCAAGTGATGCGTTACAGGCAGATAGAATCCCGCACTCAGTTTCATGTCCATCAATTTGTTCTTGTGTCGCAAGTCTTTGTATTTAGCATAGTTGGCTGCGGTGTAGTCCAGTTTTGCTCCAATGGCAAAGCCTTTGTAGAGTAGGGTAGAGAAACTGCCTGTCAAGTGGTAAGTGTCCAGATGCTTTCGTCCGAGATTAGTAAGCGAGTCTTCCACGATGTCGAACGGACGGTGCTCATGGTCGATGAAAGCCGAACCAGCCATGTCGTTTCCCGACTTGTTGTCGTAGCTCATCTTGCCAAAGACCACAGTGCGTTTGCTGATGCGATAGAACGATTCAACAGCAGCACCGACTTGCAGCACATCGGGAGAGTCGTAATAGTTGACAAAGCCCCCTTTGGCCGAAGTGAGAGCCAGTTCAGCCTGCGCGATGCTGGATGTGTTGTAGCGAGCGAGTGCCGCAGCGTTCTCGCACGTCAGCCAAGGATCGGATTGCTTCACGAATGTGTAGTCGCGTGTGAGCTGAGCCGATGTCTGCAAACACAGAAGACCAATCAGAGCCAGCAAACTTCCGCGCTTCGATGCCCTTTGGCACAAGAATATTTTGTTCATTATCCTTTTCATTGTTTCAGTGAACTTGTCAGTCGTTCGTGGAAGTCGGCTGTTGAGTTGTTGGTATCCATATAAACGATGTGCGCACCATTCTTGATAGATGCCTCGGCATCGATTTTGCTGGGTTCCGCATCTGGCTGTACGCTCATTGCGTAGTTGTACACCAGTTTCCCTTCGTTTTCGGGCAGAGCTTCGGTAGCGGCCTTGTCTACGTTTCGGTAGAGCGTGTGTCCGAGTTGGTTGGTCAGCTCCACATATCCCGCATCGACCGAAGCCGGCAGTCGCTTGGTGTTGCTGCTCTTATAGCTTGCGGCAAACACCTCAATAGCATCTATAATCCAGTCGATGGGTACCTTCACCACTTTGTTTACATCAGTCTGCGCACTGCCCGGTGTGTAGGTCATGTTGCTCGTGTTTGAGGCAAACTGCAGTGGAGTGACATCCGGCACTTGGAACAAGAAGAGAGCGGGCGATGAGTTGCTGAGCGCCCACGCGTTGCTCAGCCCAATCTTTGCTGCTTTCAGATAGTGGTCGGTGGGAATGATGCTGGCCGGAGTGGGGTAGTAGTTCACGTTCACGTAGCCAGCCTCCGGGTCGTACATGCAGTAGTAGTCAGCCTTTGCATAGTTCACCGATTCGGGATAGGTCTGTGTGTTGTCAATGGCACCGTGGCAGTTGACCACCACCTGCTGATAAGGCTCGATGGTAAGTGTCTGTGGGAAATACCAGATACCGTCGATGGCAGGCATGTAGCCCTCGGCCTCATAGCTCAGATGGCCGTTGCCGTCGTACCATTTGTTGTTTGCCTGACTGTTGTAAGGTGTTCCGATGCCGACGCACAGGTTACTGTAACTGGCTCTTACGCTGGTGTTGTTGTAGATGATGAAGCTCTTGTCGTAATGGAAGGCCGTGCCATCCTCCTTTTTGATGCCGCCATTGTATAGTTCCTTGATGACCAGTTGGCTGAGCCTCGACTTGCTCATCTTGATGTTGATGGTAGCAGTGCCTTCCTCGTTGCCAACGACAAACTGCCCCGAAGTGGCATTGGCAATCTCCACGGTGTTCACCCCCGATCTGTTCGTGTAGGCCGAACTTGCCTGATAGATGCCGGCAGGCACAGCAAAGTGTGCCGTGCCTTGTGTGTCGGTTGTGTCAACGAAGATGGCATCACGCCCAATGCTTCGCAATTCGACTCTTGCCCCGCTGAGCGGAGTGCCTTCGTCGCCGTTGGTCAGGACGACGTTGAGGTCGAACACGTCGACGGCCTCATGGTAGTCGTTCGAGCATGCAGCGAGTGCGACGATGCTTGTCATGATGATAAATGCCAGTGTTTTCTTCATAGTTTCAGCCTGAGTGAAAGTCCGTAATAGAAGTTGGGAATATAGCTGCTGCTGAACAGCGATGTGTAGAAGTCAGTCTGCGACGAGTGAACCTGATGCATGTTTCTAAAGAAGTTGTTGGCATAGAACGACACGCTCACGTGGTCGCCCAGTTCCTTGGTCACGCTCAGGTTGGCTGAGTAGTAGGCCGATAATTTGTTAGGGTGCAGAATGTAGGGGAAGTTGGAGCGCACCACCAGTTTCGACAGGTCGTTGTAGAGCGTAGGGTCATTGTCCTTGGCCCAGAGAAACCGTTCGGCAAACGGTATGAGCTGGTCGGGGTTGTCCCATGTGGAGTAGTATTCCGGGTAGACCACCACGTTCTTGTCGACAATCGAGCCATCGTAGGGAGTCCCAGTGTATCCGTTTCCGTCTTCCACCACATAGCCGCGCCACTGTCGGTTCAGCATGCTGAGCGAGCGGCGATAGGAATAGAGTGTCGATTCGATTCTGAGTGACAGAATCATTCTGATCTTGGGTATATGGGTGGTGAAGGTGGCGTTCAGGTTCAGTTGGCGCGACAGAGCTCCGTTGGCTATCGATGTGGCATTGGCCGTGTTGCCTGCATTCACGATGTTGCTGCCTCGGTAGTAGCCCACGTACTGATAAAGTTCCTTGTTGCTCATGGCCGAGCTCGTTCCACCGGGTATGTCGGCAAAAAGCTGTTCGTCGGTTCCTTTGTAGCAGCTGTAGTTTCCGTCGAGTCTGATGGTGGTCAGCAGCGGTTTGATTTGCGCAAAGTCTATGATCCATTCCAGTCCGTAGCGGTGGATGGGTTGATAGGAGTTGACGTAGGTGCTGCCCACAGCGTATGTGCGACGGGTGTAGTTGCCAATGCGTAGCGGTTCGCTGCCATCTGTGTTCATCGTTACCTGTCCGCTCTGGCGGTCTATGCTGAAGCGTGCCTCGTCGGTCTGGCTCAGTCCCAGTAGTGCCATCGCCCTGTTGAGCGAGTCGACAGGTGTGAACTGATAGGCAAAGGGCATATATGTTTTCTTCGACATATACGAGCGGTTGGTGCGATGGTAGAATGCCGACACACTGATGCGATGGCCTGCCACGACGGCTTCGAGTCCCACATCCACCTGATGAGTGTACTGCCAGCGCAGCTCAGGATTGTATTGTGCAGTCGTGGGCATTGTGTGATAGGCACGGTAGGTCTTGTTGGTGGCATCGCTCGTAGAGGCAAAGGCCAGCAAATCGGTGTAGGACGGAGAGGGGAAGAGTACCTGAAACGAAGGCAGCTTCACGCTTTTGCCCCAGCCGGCATGCAGTTCCAGATTGCTCACCCATCGGTTGTACTGATGCTTCCAGAACACATAGCGCATGTTGGTGCGGGGCGACAGACTGCCCACGGTGCCATACTCCGAATTTCGGATGAAAGTGAGGTCTTCGCGCAGACCAATGGTGAACTCCAGTGTTGAGTGTTTTGCCGTGGGAATCACCATCTTCTCTTCGGCAAAAACGGCCATGTTGTGCATGGCTGGCAACTGGTCGTAGCGATATTCGCGCCAGGTGGGTGCATAGCGCATGTCTTCGTAGTAGCTGCCCCGGCCATTGTTCTTGTTGCCCGAATAGTCGATGCCCACCAGCAGGTTGTTGGTCACGCTGCCCAGCCGTCGGGTCAGGTTGGCCTTCAGCTTCACCGCCCAGGTCAGCGGCTTCGAGTCGACAAATCCGCGTGTGTACCAATAGCCCGTTGGACTCAGTATGATGGGTGCATTGGGATTGCGGTCGTAGTCTTCGGCCATGAAGTAACCTTCTTCGCGGGTGTGCAGATAGGGCAGGGTCGAGGCGGTGCTGGTGTTCTGGTAGGTCTCTCTCTTGCGGTCACTGTAGCCTATCGAACCGCTCACGCGCAGGTTGGTCATCCACGGCTTGTTCAGCAGCCATTGCAGGTCGAGTGTTCCGCGCAGTGCATGGTCGCGCTCCTTTTGGTATTCGTCCATGTTGCGGTCTGGATCAGCCTCAGAGTTGTAGCCGCCCAGATTGGCCGTCAGTCCGGCATTTAGTGTCAGCGGCATGCTTTCGCGCATGAAAACGTTCATGTAGTGCAGGGATACCACGTTGCGCTGATAGGCGGTGTAGGGCGAGACGGGGTCGGAAAACGAGCGGGCATGCTCTGCCGATACGTTCAGCACTCCACATTGCTTGCCCAGTTCGAAGCCTTTGTTCAGTGCTATCTGATGCGTGTGCTGATTGATGCGTCCCTCGACGATGAAGGGCGACTTGCCCTTGCGGGTGTTCACCTTGACGATGCCGTTCGACAGGTCGCCGTATTCCACCAATGGTATGCCCGTCACGATTTCCACGCTCTCTATGTTCGATGTGCTCAGCGTGCGGGTCGAAGCACCTGTGGTCTCCTCCATGCTGGCATTGTTCGACAGTCGCATGCCGTCTACCTCAATGGCTGTTCCAAACGAGGCATTGCCTTTCTCCTGACTGCCACTGCGCAGTGCCATTCGGTCGTCGTTCATCAGCGATGGGTTGACGGTCTTTCCGCCTGGCAGCAGTGTCTGCAGTTCCCTCAGGTTCATAATCTGCTGTTGGTCAAGCGTTTGTCGACTAATCGTGTAGCTTGTTGTAGCCTCGTCTTGTTTGCGTCTGGCTGTCACGGTCACCCCTTTGATCTTCAGGTTCTCGGGGTTCAGCTTCAGTTTCATGTCGGTTACGTTTCTTTGCAACTGAATGTTCAGCGTGCGTTTTTGGTAGCCCAGACATTGCACTGTGATTGTCAGCTGTCCCGCAGGTGCATTCTTGATGCTGAACTCGCCTTTCTTGTCGGTGATGGCCCATTGTCCGCTTTCGTTCAGCAGCACAGAGGCATAGTCGATGGGGCGGCCCGTCTCTGCATCCGTCACGCATCCTGCAAGCTGATACATCTGTTTTCTTGTTTCAGATGCTGTGGTCTGAAGGTTGTTTGGCAATGTTGCCCCTGCCGCAAGGGTCATGCAGCAAAGCATCATCAGCGTCAAATAATTCTTTCTCGCGTACATTTATATATAATATATGCCTGCAAAGGTAATTATTTTCGTCCGATTATCCAATACCTTCTATTGATGATTTTTATTACTCCTAAATTCCGCAGTACTTTAGTTTAACAATCTTTATAAGTTCCTGAGCAACAAAAAGTTCTTGCTGTGGCAAGCGGCAGAGCCGAGCGGCTCAGGATCGGCTCAGGATTTTGCCATGTCAGATTTTTCACTTACCTTAGTGCTACAAAATCAAGACAAGCAGAATCATCAATGGCATGGCAAAAGTACAAATAAAAACTGAGAAAATCACTCCTTTTGGAGGAATATTTCACGTGAGAGAGCTTTTTTCCCGTTACGTCGGCCCCGTCATCGACAAAGTACTGGGTCTCCGATGTACGTCATTCGGCTATCAGTACGGCGAGATTGTGGGTTCATTGTCAAGCGTTTACTTTTGTGGCGGTGACTGCGTGGAGGACGTTACGAGCCACCTGATGCCCCATCTCTCGCTGCATCCCACACTTCGCACATGCAGCTCTGACACAATCCTGAGAGCGATTTCAGAACTGGCCATGGCTAACACGACCTACACCTCTGACACGGGCAAGAGCTATGACTTCAATACCGCCACGAAGCTGAACCGTTTGCTGGTAAAGGCTCTCCTGAGCACAGGGCAGCTCATGGCTGGAGCGTCGTACGACCTTGACTTCGACCATCAGTTCATAGAGACGGAGAAGTACGATGCGAAGATGACCTACAAGAAGTTCACAGGCTACAGTCCCGGCGTGGCCGTCATTGGCGACCTCATCGTGGGTATACATCAACCAACCGAGAGATCGTGGAGTTCTATAACCTCAGAGGCGGCAAGGAGCGTATCTTTGACGACATGAACAATGGCTTCGGCTGGGCAAGGCTGCCTAAGTCCTTCATGGCAGAGAACACCGTATTCCTGCTGCTGACGGCAATGATACGCCGCTCGGCTATGCCGCTTGCCATAGCAAGAACTTCTACAAGTTCCTTATGGGCAGGCTGGACACAAAAGCCTTCGGACTGAAGAAGACAA
>CACXXD010000076.1 GCA_902771445.1 uncultured Prevotellaceae bacterium | reverse complement strand
GCACAAAGAATTTAATAAAACAATAATTATTAACTTACAGAATAGCGTTTCTGTTCGTATGCTTTAAAATATAGATTTGAGCTTTTGCTCTTGTTCTTTGGACTCGAATACCGCCAAACATTCATCCGAAAAGAACAAGTAGATGAAAGGCTCACGTTAATAGGCGTGAGCTATTCTTTACTTGTTTTCGGATAGGTCACTTGGCGGTAACCAGAGTTCAGATAAGTATCGAATGGTTCCGCCTTTTTTTATAGATTATGAAGAAAACAATAATTCTCATTTTGCTCTTAGTCTTTATGAGGGCCAATACCTACTGCCATAAGTCCGTTCAATATGATGGATTACATTGCGTCAGCTATACTGAAAGCAGCTCAGTCCCCACGACCCGTGACAATAATCTAACTACAGCTCTTCTTCCTATAATGCCTTCAAATGTTTTAGCTTTACCTGAACGAGATAATACAAAATCAACAAAATACTCTCAAGCGTATGATGTTGATAATTTTGACGATACTGTACCTTTTAGGCCTACACCTGAAGAAAAAAAAGAATATAAGGTCGTACAAAGAGGTACAATAGAGGATGCATCACCGACCTATGGGGATTGCCTTATGGAACTCGTAAGTAACGATGGTGGTAAAACAGGACATATTGTATTGAATTTTAAAGAAGCTCGGAGATACAATGGTTTTGTTAACGAAAATGGGGAACGAAAAAAAGTTCCAATGAAAAAATTTACATCATACGCATTAAATCTTGATACATTGAAAAAGGCTAATGTTCATTCTTATGACATAATAACTGGTAAGACTAATGTGTATATAAAATACTATGTTACAGGTTCTACTAAAATATTCTCAAGACATGTAAGAGATAACGAAGAAAGCGCAGTTGTAAGAAATGATTCAAATGAAAGAAATATGGATATAGATGTAAGTGAAAAAGCTTTTAATTCGTTAAGAGATTTTGTTGGTGATTTAATTCCGTATGTGGAAGTTGATAGAGAATCTGACCTTTATGATTATTTGTTACCATTTTAGGTGATGGAGTACGGGCATTTGCAGTCCACCTTGATTCGTGAATTAGGCAATTACAGGAACTTACATGTGGCTGGCTATCTCCACGTTGCGCTTCATATAGTTCACAGCGTCAACGGAGTTCATCGGCGATAGCTTCGATTCTGCTATTTTCCGCATCTTGCGCTCCGATGCTTCCTTGTGGAACTGATTGAAATAAGTCATCTTTCATTTCGTTTTATGGATTTAACGCGGGCAAAGTTACAATATTTTCTTGACAAACAAGAAAGAGACCGTAAAAATAGTTGATTTATCAGCCAGTACTCAGATAGATTATATCCAGAAAAGCTTTCTCAAGCGAAGGCGATGGCGACTATGTGCAAAAGACTAAAATGTGTGTAAAATCTCATCATCAGTAATTTTGGTCGATTATTCCGTAAATGGGGTAATATGAGTAAGATTGCATTAGGAACCTGGGCCTGGGGCGCAGGAGCATTCGGTGGCGACACCGTGTTTGGAAGTAAGACTGACGTGGAGAACCTGAAACCCGTATTCGATGCGGCGATGAAGGCTGGACTGAATCTCTGGGATACGGCTACGGCCTACGGCATGGGCGAGTCGGAGCGCATTCTCGGCACACTGGTCAAGGCTGCGATTGAGCGAGAGAAGAGTCAAACTTGTTTGAACTCTTCCGAGCGTGAGCAGGCTCGACCGAAGGTCAAAGAATACAAGCGTGAGGATGTGCAGATTTCCACGAAGTTCACGCCGCAGATTGCGGAGGTGTTTGAGAACTCTGTGGAGAAAATGGCCGATGCATCGATTGAGCGTATGGGCTGCGACTACATCGACATCTACTGGATTCACAATCCGATGGACGTGGAGCGTTGGACTCCAGGCCTGATTCCTCTGTTGCAGAGCGGCAAGGTGAAGCGTGTGGGTGTGTCGAACCATAACATCAAGGAGATTCAGCGTGCCAACGAGATTTTGGGCGAAGCAGGCTTCAAGGTCTCTGCCGTGCAGAACCACTTCTCGCTGCTCTACCGCTCGTCAGAGAAAGGCGGTGTATTGGACTACTGCAAAGAGAACGGTATCGAGTTCTGGGCATACATGGTGCTGGAGCAGGGTGCCCTCTCTGGCAAATATAATAAGGAGAACCCGCTGCCCGCAGAGAGTGACCGTGGCAAGAAGTACAACCCTGTGCTACCGCAGTTGGAGGCTCTGACCAGCGAGATGACCGCCATTGGAGAGAACTATGGTGCCTCGTGCTCGCAAATTGGTATAGCCTGGGCAATTGCCAAAGGCACGATGCCCATCATCGGAGCCACGAAGGAACAGCACGTCATCGAGGCTGCCGAGGCTGCCAAGATTCAGCTGACGGCTGATGAGGTGGCCCGTCTGGAGCAACTTGCCGATGCCACCGGCATTGACACCCGTGGCGGTTGGGAACACAGCATGGAATAAATGAAAAAGTCAATAGCGAATAGTGAAAACTAAAGTATTACTGCTGGGTTTAATAATAGCAGCAAACGGTTTTGCTCAGGGCGTGATTGATGTGCATAGCCACATCATCACTCCTGGGTTTCTGTCGGCTCTCGAAAACGAGGGCAGGCTGATGGACGAGGGATTTCCCTTGCCGAAGTATGACGTGGAAGCGCATCTGAGATGGATGGATGAGGCTGGTGTGCATACATCGGTATTGACGCTGGCTGCACCACAACCCTCATCGGCTGAGATTGTGAGAATGACTAATGAGGTTGCTGCTCACATTAAGAACGAACACCCTGGCAGATTTCTTTTTTGCGCAGCCCTGCCATTGCCCGATGTCTCGAAAGCCATAAAAGAGGCGAAGTATGCACTCGACACGCTGAAAGCTGACGGCATCAAGTTGGCAACGAATGTCAGTGGACAGTATCTTGGCGCACCAGAACTTGACACGCTCTTCGCTGTCTTGAACGAGCGCAAGGCCATAGTGATACTGCATCCCCATCGACCAGAGCCAGTGAATCATCAGGTGATGCAGCAGACACCGCTCGCCATGCAGGAGTACCTCTCAGAGACCACCCGCGCCGTCACGAACATGATTTCACGAAACGTACTAACTCGCTATCCAAACATTAAGGTGGTGGTGCCCCATTGCGGTGCCTACCTGCCGTTGGCCATCCCCCGCATGAAATCATTGACACCTGTGATGCAAAAGAACCAGATGGTGGGCGAGATAGACTACGAAGCCAACCTCGGAGCCCTCTATTATGACTTGGCTGGAACACACTCACCAGAGGTCATCCGCATGCTGCTTACCATCACCACGCCCGACCACCTGCTCTATGGCTCCGACTATCCCTACGTCGCCCCACAGGTGCTCACCCAGAGTCTTGCGAGGATGAAGCAGTATCTGACCGACGAGCCAGACCTTGCCCCTTACAAGAATATGATTCTACATCAAAACGCAAAGCTATTATTCAAAAGATGAGAAGGATTTTTATATTGATTATCTGTGCTGTGCTCATACTGTTGGGCAACAGTGCATCGGCAAAGACGCTCGTGGTCTATTACAGCTACACCGGTAACTGCCGTGACATCGTGGCCACGCTGACCAGCCAGATTGAGGCTGACGTGCTGGAGATTCAGCCTGCCGAGAAGGGTCAGAAGTATGAGGCTAACGGCTATGCGTTGGGTACGCAACTGCTGAATGCCATCAAGGCCAATCCCAACGATGCGAGCATATTAAAACTGTTCGCCCTTATGTTCTCCATCACGGCTGCAACACAGGAAACGGCAGCACAAGTAAATGACGAGGCCATGATAGTCCGCCTTGCTGAGATCGAAGTCTATCCGCAGTATCTGGCGGAGTACTTGAAGTTTGCGGGTGAGGTGGACCGACTGAGTGTGGAACGCGAGCCGGGTGTCATCTGTCTGCTCCCGATGCAGACTGCCGAGGACTCCACAAAGATTCGCATCCTCGAAATCTATGCCTCCGAGGAAGCCTATCAGCAGCACTTGAAGACAGACCATTTCCAGAAATACAAGCAGGGCACACTCCACATGGTGAAAGACTTGAAACTGCCCACAATGAAACCACTCGACCCCGAGACAATGAAACTGATATTCACCAAACAAAGATAGGAACGATTATGAAACAGAACATCGGACAGAAACTGGCACTTTATCCCACGCCAGCCACAGTAGTAGGAACTGTCGGAGAAGGGAGAAAGGTAAACTGGCTGCTGGTAGCACATGTAGGCATCGTCAGCCACTCGAAACTGCTGTTGAGCATCCATTCTTCTCATCATAGCGTGAAGGCTATCGATGAGACAAAGCGGCTCTCCATCAACATCATTGACGAGGCTTTCATCTCTGCCGCCGACTATACCGGCACCGTCAGCGGAGCCAAGACCGACAAGTCGGCCATTCTGCCATACCATCTAGGCGAGGCTGGCATGCCCGTCATCGAGCAATCGCCGCTGGTAATGGAGTGCGAGGTGATAGACACCTATGAGATTGACGGCTTCAAGAACTACATCTGCACCGTCCTCAATACATACGTTGAAGAGGACAAACTTGACGAGAAGGGCAAGCCAGACTATGCAAAGCTGAACCCCGTACTCTTTGAGATGCCAACCTATAAGTATCTGCGTACTGGCAACATCATCGGCGACTGCGTGAAGATGGGCAAGGCATACGGAGAAACTCTAAAATAATGAATGATTATGAAGAAGATTATGATGATGCTTACGGCACTGCTGGCTGTCAGCCTGAGTGCCTGCTCACAAAAGAAAACAGAGAAGACGATGGAACAGAAGTGTCACAGGCCTTCAGGTCAAGGGCTGGAGCAGAGTCCTTTGCCGTGCTGCATTCTGTTATGGATACGGCAAAGAAGAACGGTATGCCTATATTCCAAGCTGTCAGGGCTGTCGTGGAATATCAGCCAATCGCGCTACCCGAGTAGTTACCGCTCCCCATAATTTAGTTAATCTACGTTAATGTCGATTTTGCTGAAGTGCGATAACATCACAATTCCTACTTTTTGGTAACTATCCCACCAAAAAGTGCGTTCTTGTGGGAATGAAAAACTTGCCGTACCTTTGCACTCGAAATCAAACAAATAACAATAAAACAAAAGAATAAGAATTATGAAACAGATTGAGACAATCAAGGAAGGCAAGAACTTCAAGGCAGTGAACGTAGGCAAGGTAAATGAGATCATTGAGCACGAGTTGCCAATGGGTCCCGACTTCACCCTGAAAGGCAAGGTGTTTGCAGGCCAGGCCGTAGGTGCTACAGGCAGCGAACTTTCGTTCCAGACGCTCGTCCCCGGTCAGGACAGCGGTTTCCTGCACACGCATAAGACACACGAAGAGCTGTATATCATCCTGAAAGGCGAAGGCCAGTATCAGGTGGATGGCGACATCTTCCCCGTCAGCGAGGGTACCATCATTCGCGTGGCTCCCGACGGCAAGCGTGCGCTGAAGAACACGGGCAAGGAAAACCTGACCATGCTCTGCATCCAGTACAAGGCCAATGCCTTCGGCGAGGCCGACAGCCCCATGACCGACGGTGTGATTCTGCAGGAAGAACTGAAGTGGTAAGCCGCGATGTTTGAACGAGCAATACAGTTTCTCAGAGAACACAAAGAGATAGCCCTTGCCACGTGCAAGGGCTGCTCTTTGGATGGGGACGATGGTCAGTGCAAAAGCCTCCCTAAGCTGCGCATCTTCCAGATCATGAAGCAGGAAGGGCATGTGCTCTACTTTGCAACCTCTGCCGAAAAAGCCGTCTATAATGAGTTGCGCCAGAATCCGAACGTTGAGATACTGGCATACGCAGACAATGTGTCTGTCAGGTGCTCAGGCATGGTGAACTTCAACGTCGAGGACGAGGTGAAGCGATGGATCTACGACCACAACCCCGTGCTGCCACGGCTCTACACCAGTTATGACAAGCTGGAGTACTTCTGTCTGCCGATAGCGGAGATGGACTATTACGACCTGTCACCCACTCCGCCCGTTTTCCAGCACTTCGACCTTATTGCAGGCGAGGTAGCACAAGGATTCGTCGGTGAGAGATTCAAGAATACTTGATGCCTAACATGTATTAGTTAATCGGTACTGTGTCGAAAAAGCATCCGGCCTCTGAATTTGCCCAAATTCAGAGGCCGAAGAGTCCCAAGTAGAGGACACACTGATACAAAAAATGAAAAAAAGGCTCAGCAAAGCACGAAAGTCACTTTATACACATCTTTAGTGCTTTCCATGTCTGAGTTTTTCATTACGAACAAAAAGAAATATGCCTTAATTCTTTTTTTTATACGAAATAATTGCTATATTTGCACATGTTAAACAAACACCTTTTCGGGTGTTGGAAAAGATGCGAGAATCGAAAATCGCCTAGAATGGCTTTGTGACAGGATGGTGGAGAAAAACTCCAGCGTGATATTTAAAATATCCCAACTTTTTTCACCGTTACTAAGCACTTGTGAAAAACGAAAAATTGAGAAAAACGTATGAGAAAGATTTTGTTGAGCCTTATTTGTAGTTTGCCATTCTGCACTGTTGCTGCGCAAGACTATCCTATCAAGCCAGTACCCTTCACCGCCGTGAAGGTAGTGCCTGCCACGTTCTGGGGACAGCGACTCGATGCCTCGCGGCGCGTCACTGTCCCGCTGGCCTTCTCGAAATGCGAGAGCGAGGGGCGATATAAGAACTTTGAGCATGCCGCTGAACATCTGAAGGACACCACGAAAGTGTTCAAGGTGAACGGCGTGGGCTTCTCGTTCGACGACACCGATGTCTATAAGACCATTGAGGGTGCATCTTATCTGTTGCAGACCTTCCCCGACAAGCAGCTGCGCCATTACGTAGACTCGGTGATTGACATCATTGCCACGGCTCAGGAGCCCGACGGCTATCTTTACACCGCCCGCACACAGAACCCCGGCAATCCCCATCACTGGGCAGGCAATGCGCGGTGGGTGAAGGAGGAAGACCTGAGCCACGAGCTGTACAACCTGGGCCACATGGTGGAAGGAGCCATTGCGCACTATCAGGCTGCGGGCAGCCGCAAGTTCCTCGACATTGCCATGCGCTATGCCGATGTGGTGTGCCGCGAGGTGGGACCGCGAGAGGGACAGGCCTGCGTGGTGCCTGGTCATCAGATAGCCGAGATGGCCTTGGCCAAGCTCTATGTGGTGACAGGCGAGAAGAGATATTTGGATGAGGCCCGCTTCTTCCTGGACTATCGCGGCAAGACCACCATCACCCACGACTACTCGCAGGCCCATCAGCCAGTGGTGGAGCAAGACGAGGCCGTGGGACATGCCGTGAGAGCCGCCTATATGTATGCCGGCATGGCCGACGTGGCAGCACTGGGGAGTGCTTCTGCCGGAGGCAATAGCAGTGAGCGCTATGCTGCGGCAGTGGACAGAATCTGGGAGAACATCGTGTCGAAAAAGATGTATATCACCGGAGGCATCGGCTCGACGGCCAGTGGCGAGGCCTTCGGCAAGAACTACGAGTTGCCCAACATGAGTGCCTATTGTGAGACGTGTGCCGCCATCGGAAATGTCTACGTGAACCATCGACTGTTCCTTCTGCACGGCGAGTCGAAGTACTACGACGTGCTGGAACGTGCGCTCTACAACGGACTTATCAGCGGTGTGTCGCTGCAGGGCGACGGCTTCTTCTATCCCAATCCGCTGGAGTCGATGGGACAGCATCAGCGCCAGGCATGGTTCGGCTGTGCCTGTTGCCCCAGTAACATCTGTCGCTTCATTCCGTCGCTGCCCGGCTATGTCTATGCCGTGAAAGAGGGCATGAAGAACGAGCGGGCCGCGGTGTATGTGAACCTGTTCCTCTCGAACAGCAGCACGCTCAGCGTAGGAGGAAAGCAGGTGAAACTGACACAGCAGACCAACTACCCTTGGGACGGCGACATCAGCGTGACGGTCGACAAGAACAGTGCAGGACAGTTTGCCTTGAAACTGCGCATACCCGGTTGGGTGCGCGGTCAGGTGGTTCCCAGCAATCTGTATCAATATGACGACGACAAGCGACTGAGCTACGCGGTGACCGTGAATGGCGAACAGCTGGCGGTGAATGGTGGACAGCTGACTGCCGACGGCTATCTGACCATCGACCGCAAGTGGAAGAAGGGCGACAAGATTCAGCTACACTTTGACATGCAGCCCCGTGTGGTTCGCGCCCTGAACAAGGTGGAGGCCGACCGTGGGCGCGTGAGCATCGAGCGCGGTCCGCTGGTCTATTGTGCTGAGCATCCAGACAACAGCTTCGACATCATGAGCGCACTGCTGAACCAGAAGCCCCAGTTCAGACTCGGGAAGACGGAGATTGCTGGCACAACCGTCACCACACTGACCACTGATGCACAGACGCTCGACTTTGACAGTCGGGGGCGGCTGAATGCACGCGACGAGCAGCTGACACTCATTCCCTACTATGCCTGGTGTCATCGGGGCAGCGGCAAGATGCGTGTGTGGCTGCCGCAGGATCTCAGTGCAACCACCCCTGCACAGCCGGCCACGCTGGCTTCGGAAAGCAAGCTGTCGGCATCGGTGCCTACGGCAGCCTTGACCGCAGTCAACGACCGTCTGGTTCCGAAAGACGAGAACGACCGTTCCATACCTTATTATCACTGGTGGCCCAAGAAGGGTTCGACCGAATGGCTGTGCTATGAGCTGAAGGAAACAGCCAGCGTGCAGAGTGCCACGGTCTATTGGTTCGACGACCGTCCGTGGGGCGGCTGCAGGGTGCCAAAGGCATGGAGAATCCTGTATCGCGATGAGCAGGGCCAGTGGGTGCCGGTGAAGAATGCCGACCAGTATCCTACGGAGCGGGGCAGTGCCTGTACGGTGAATTTTGAGCCTGTGAAGACCAGCGCCTTGCGGCTGGAGGTCACGCAGGAAGATAATCACTCGGCTGGCTTATTCGAGTGGTCGGTAAAATGAAAAAGGACCGCCATTCATGCCGTCCTCCGCGTCCTTGTGGGGCGCGCGTCTTTGTGGGGCGCCATTCATGGCGCCTCCCTTTCCTAACCCTAAAAACCAACCAATATGAATACAATCCCACAACCAACCCGTTTATCGCTGCTTCGCGAACTGATGCAGCGCGAGCATCTCAGTGCATTTATTTTCCCCAGCACCGATGCTCATCAAAGTGAATATGTGGCCGACCACTGGAAAGGCCGTGAGTGGATCAGCGGCTTCAACGGCTCGGCTGGCACAGCTGTCGTCACCATGAAGAGTGCGGCCCTCTGGACTGACTCTCGCTATTTCCTGGCTGCCGCAGACCAGCTGAAAGGCACTGAGTTCCAACTGATGAAACTGAAGATAGAAGGCACGCCCACCATTGCCGAATGGCTGGGACAGGAACTCAGCGACGTGCCAAGCCCTGAGGTGGGCATCGACGGCATGGTGAGTGCTGCGGCTGAGGTGGAAGACCTGGTGCAGCAACTGCGCCATCAGGGCGGCATCACGCTCCGCACCAATCTCGACCCACTGCGCAGCATCTGGGCCGACCGTCCGCCGATTCCTGCTGCAAAGGTTGAGATTCAGCCGCTGGAGCTGGCAGGCGAGGATACGGCCTCGAAGCTGAGGCGCATTCGGCAGGAGCTCCACTTGCAGCACCATGCCGACGGCATGCTGGTGAGCGCCCTCGACGATATTGCATGGACACTGAATCTGCGTGGCACCGACGTTCACTGCACGCCCGTATTCGTCAGCTATCTGCTCATCTCGTCGACCACCGCTACCTTATATATTAATAAGGAGAAGCTGACACCCGAGGTGACCGACTATCTGAAGGCGAACCATATCGACGTAGACGACTACCGCAACGTGGGCAAGGGACTGAAGGACTATTTTGAGCAGACCATCCTCATGGACCCCAACGAGACCAGCTATGTGCTGATGAAGGCGGCCACGCGTGAGGTGGTGCGCGATGCCTCGCCCATCCCTGCCATGAAGATTGTGAAGAACGAAGCTGAGATTCGCGGCTACCGTCAGGCCATGCTGCGCGACGGTGTGGCTATGGTGAAGTTCCTGAAATGGCTCGACGAGAGCGACGAACCGAAGACGGAGGTGAGCATTGACAGGAAACTGACCTCGCTACGTGCTGAGCAGCCGCGCTATCGCGACTTGTCGTTCGACACGATTGCCGGCTACGGGCCGCATGGAGCCATCGTTCACTACGAGGCAACGGAGGAGACCGACGTGCCACTGAAGCCCGAAGGCCTGTTGCTGCTGGACAGTGGCGCGCAGTATCAGGACGGAACGACCGACATCACTCGCACCATCGCCCTTGGGCCGCTCACTGACGAGCAGCGCCATGTCTATACGCTGGTGCTGAAAGGTCACATTGCCCTGTCGAATGCCATCTTCCCCAATCGCACCGCTGGCACCCAGTTGGATGTGCTGGCCCGTCAGTTCATGTGGCGCGAGGGCATGAACTATCTGCACGGCACGGGTCACGGGGTTGGCTCTTATCTCAGTGTACACGAAGGGCCTCACCAGTTCCGCATGGAGTGGAAGCCCCAGCCGCTCATAGCAGGCATGACCATCACCGTGGAGCCAGGCATCTATCTCGCTGGCCGTTTCGGTGTGCGCATCGAGAACACTATGCTCATCGTGCCAGCCCTTGAGAGTGAGTTCGGCAGTTACCTGAAGCTGGAACCGCTCACGCTCTGTCCCATCGACCTGCGCCCCGTCTGTCGCGAACAGCTCACCGGCGAGGAGCGCCAGTGGCTCAACGACTATCACCAGACGGTTTACGACCGCCTCTCGCCCCTGTTGGAGAGCGAAGAGCGGCAGTGGCTCAGAGCGGCAACCGAAGCGATTTAGAACAAGTGAGTTTGTCCCAAGTTATTTTTTACCGTTACATAGTAGCGTTAAGAATATTTTCCGGTTTCTGATGAAAACAGGGCTTCGTTTCTCGATTCCTCGAAGACACGAAGCCCTGTTTCGTTATTGTTTATTGGTTGCTCACCTGATGACGACCTTGCGACCGTCGATGATGTAGAGGCCGGGACGCAACTGTGCGTCGGGCGACAGGCGACGGCCTTCGAGGGTATAGACACCCGGGCGCATGGGCTGCAAGGCATCGGCTGCAATCACTTCTATGCCCAGTTGCTCTTCGGGCATCTTGCCGTAGAAGAAGAGACGGAAACTGTTGAAGATGGCCCAATAGCTGGCGGGCATAGAGGTCGACTTGAGGCCCACTTTCATAGTGCCATTATTGGAGGGAAGGGTCACCTTGACGCGGTTCTCATAGAGCTCCTTGGCAAAATAGGCTGAGGCCGACTGCATGTCGTTGGGTACATACTTGCCGCTGGCAACGGTCGACTCGGTGCCTTTGTTCAGCTTGGCAGAAAGGAGCGTGTCGCAGATGTGGTGCAGTTTCTCGCTGCTTGCGTTGGCATAGATCACGGCATTCACCTTGTTGTTGCCTGCCTTGTAGTCGCTGTAGGAGCCGCTGGTGGTGCCGGGGCGCTGGAAGCCCTGTGCACAGAACTGATAGGTGCCGGCAGGCAACTGGCTGACGGTCTGGTTGAAGTCGAACGTCTTCTCGTAGAACTCCACGCAACCGTAGTTGAGCGTGCCGCCCCCGTTCCATCCGTTGGTGCCGTCGTCAAGTCCGGCATTGGTCATGAGGTAGGTCAGGTCGAAAGGCTTCGAGGGGTTGGTGGCCGTCACGTTCTGCAGGAACGTCATGGCAGCAGCCTGTGCCTCGCCGACGATGGCGGTCAGTTCGCCGACGGTGCTGGCCGTCTGCGTGCGTGCGCTGAGGGCCTCGAGGGTGGTGGCCAGCAGCTGGTCGGTGCCTTCGGCATCCTCGGTGTGAGGAACGGCAGCCAGGGCCTTGATCTGAGTCAGCACGTCGTTGGCCTGTGTCTTCATGGCCGAAACTGCCTTGGCCTCAGCAGCCTTCGACTCATCGAGCGTCATGATGAGCCAGCGCTGAGTGACGGCAGCATTGTTGATGTTGAAGTTGACGGCAGCAGTAGCGCCTCCGGCATTGGCTTGCAGACAGTAGGGTGTCCAGTTGTTGGACATCGGGTGGATGATCCAGTAGCCGTGCTGTCCGTCTACATCGACGCGTCCCTTCATCAGGTGCCAGTTCTCGTTGGCCGTGAGCGTAGCTTTCTCAGCCGTCTTGATGCCGCTGCTATAGGTGAGATACTGTCCTGTGGCTGCATTGCGGAACTGATAGTATTGGTTGGACGGTGTGAAGGTGATGTACCAGGCTGTAGAGTCGTTGGCAGCAGCCTCGTCGGTGGTCATCTCGCGCCAGCGCAGCACGCCCGTCGACGTAGGAATAAGATAAGAGGTGTAAAGACCGCGGTCGGCAGACTCGTTCTTGATGTAGAACTTCACGTCGTCCTCTTGCTCCAGCGAGTAGTAAGGGTCGGCATGGCGCGAGTAGTTGTGCTCCAGTCCGTCTTCGCCCAGTGCCTGACAAATCATGGCATTGGCCAAGTAGAGTGCATCGGTGCCGTTGTCCTCGTGAGCACCGTTGACACCGTAGGGCCACATGTGTATGTTGTCGCCGTTGAGCACCGTCGTGGTGTTGTTGTCCCAGAAGTGCAGTGCCTCGGTCACGCGGTCGCCCAGCCACTGTCCGGTGCCGTTGCCCGAGCGCAGGTTGTTCTTGCACCACTGTGTGCTGTAGTTCTGCAGGCCCAGTCCGTGTTCCATCTCGTGCATCACGGTACCCGTGCGCTGGTACGACGTGTTGGGGCCGATGTTCATGTGCGGCTCGTCGGTGTAGTTGCAGTCGGCTGTCGGGGTGCCGGCGCTGTAGTCAACGTGGAACTTGCGCGTTGTGTAGCACATGTTGTTGAAGTAGTAGCAGGCACTGGTCAGCGCATTGTTGATGCGCTCGTTGGTAGCGGCATCGCCGTTGTTGCTGTAGACGTAGGTGACGTTGCCCATAGGCACGGTGTAGAACTTGATGGGCTCGCCGTAGGCCACTTGGTAACCGCTGGTGACGACGTAGGCACGCATGTAGTACTTCGTGGCAGGCTTCAGGTCTTGCAGCCAGTAGATGACTCCGTTGCTGGAAAGTGTCTTCTTGGAAACAATGTCGTTGATGGTGGGTTCCGGGTCCTCCGAGCAGCAGAAGCCGCGTGTCTTGATGGTAGCGCCGTTGTTGGCCACGCTCTTGATGCGACCGAAAGCCATCGTGGCACCGCGCACAAAGCGGGTGTCGGTGACGACGGTGGGAATGGCGCCCGTGGGATTGCTGAAGTTGTAGAGGTCGAGAGCGGCTTGCAGCTCCGTCGTGGCCGTGGTCAGCTCTTCGAGCGATGCCTGGGCATTGTCGTAGACAGCCTGTGCCGTGGCAATGGCATTGCGCAGGGCTTCGATACCTTCGCCCGTGGCACCGTCGGCAGTCTTCTGTGCCGTGGTGAGCAGGGACTTCAGGGCTGCGTCGGCAGTCTGCAGTTGTTTGAAGAGGTTCAGGGCTCCGTCCAGCTTGTCGTAGATGTCGTCAATCTGTTCGAAGGTCGAACTGGCATTGTCGTAGACGGCCTGAGCCTCGTCGATGACGGTCTTCAGTGCAGCTGAACCGCGCTTTGTTCCCGTACCATACTGAGTGTTGGCCGTGGTGAGCAGTGTCTTCAGCTTGTTCTTGTAGACGGCCAGGTCGTTGTCGCCGAAGGGCGTGTCGCGGAAGAGCTTCACGTAGTCGACGGCAATCTTGGCTGAGTTGGCCGAACCGCCGGCAGCACCCTTGAAGCCAATCTGAATCTTGCCCGCACGGTTGATGGACAGCGTGAACGAGAGCGTGTCCACCACCCATTTGCCCACGGCAAACGAGCCGACCTTCGACATGGTGGCACTGCCCGTAGAGGGAACCCAGCCCAGCAGACTGCTGCCTGCGGTCTTCGAGCCGTCGCCGTTGTAGTAGGCCGACACAAGTTTGTATTTGCCGGCAGGCAGGGTCATCGACTGCTGCAAGATGAGCGACTGTTCCCAGCCTGTGCTGAGGGCCAGCACACCGCCGGCAGCGGTGCCGTCTACATTCTGTGCGGGGATGCTGGCTCCGTTGTAGGTCTTCTTCGTACCCACCTGGTAGATGCCCACAATCGTATAGTTGGCCGTGTGGGCAGCAGTCCAGCCGTCGACTGGCAGCTGCTCTTCGGCCACGTTGCCCGTCTGTGAGGCGGTGTAGTCGAAGTGGTCGTCAAACAAGGCATTACGCAGGTAGTACTGCGTAATGTCGTAGTAGCTTTGCGCCGTGGCACATAGGGCCGTCAGCAGCAAAAGGCATAAAGCCATCGTTTTCTTCGTTGTCATAATTAGTTATATTAAGTTAGTAATTCATTTTTTCCGTGTCTGCGATTCATTCTCGGTTTATTGCTGTGCCGGGGCTATCGTGGCCACCACGTATTCCGAACGGGTGCCAATGCGATACTTGCCGCCCCAGATGCCTAGGCCCGAACTGACATAATAGCGGGTGTTGCCGCGCTGATGACTGCCAAAGGCACACTCGTAGATGGCATCGGTAATCCACGAAATGGGCCACACCTGGCCGTAGTGGGTGTGACCGCTGAACTGAAAGTCGATGCCGGCCTGCTCGGCCTTCTCCAGATGGTAGGGCTGATGATCCAGCAGGATGGTGTACTTCTGCATGTCGGCCTTGGCGGCCAGCTCGGCCACGGGCTTGCGACGAAGGTTGGTGCGGTCGTCGCGCCCGATGATGCACAGGTCGCCCACCACAGCCGATGAGTCTTGCAACAGGTGTATGCCCGCGTCGCTGAAAAACTGCTCGGCGGCAGGCTCGCTGCTGTAGTATTCGTGGTTGCCCAGACAGGCGTAGATGGGAGCCTCGATGCGGCGCAGCTCTTCGGCCATGTTCTCTTCTTGCAAGGGGCGCATGCTCATGTCGATGATGTCGCCTGCTATCAGCACCAGGTCGGGCTTTTCGGCATTGATCATGTCGACCCATCGGCTCAGCTCCTTGCGTGGATTGTGATAGCCCAGATGCAGGTCGCTGGCCAGCAGGAGGCGCACGGGACGAGCAAATGCCTTGTTCGTTGGCAGTGATAACGTCACTCGCTCCTTGTGATAATAGTGAACGTTGCCAGCCAGGAACACGACAAACAGACAGAGCGTGATGGCAATGGTTGTGTAGACATTCTGAACCAGCAACTGGCGGGGAAGAAGATGAAGAAGACGGCCCACGTCGAGCACAATAAAGATGAGGGCCAGATAGAGTAGGATGAAGAGAGAGGAAGAGCCTACGTCGTAGCTGAAGCGGGCCAGCCACATAGGCATGCGGTCGATGAAACGTCCGATGTTAAGAAACAACATGAGAAATGAGGCCAGCATTCCGCCTGTAATCATC
The DNA here is from genome assembly GCA_902771445.1 of uncultured Prevotellaceae bacterium. Lineage (GTDB taxonomy): Bacteria > Bacteroidota > Bacteroidia > Bacteroidales > Bacteroidaceae > Prevotella. The sequence goes on along the minus strand of CACXXD010000076.1, from coordinate 5,446 downwards.
ACTCGCCACAATGCCGACAGGGGTACTAACCCCCAGATGTGCCATCCGATATAGAGCAATCCTAAAAGGGGCAATAATAAAAAGATAAACATCCACATAAACTTATCTTTGCTTTTTGGTGCAAAGTTACACAGTTTCTGACAGTTAGGCAGAATGATGTAAGTTAAAACAATGAAACAAATGTTGCGGAATCATATAAAATATGTTACCTTTGCACCGCTAAGACAAAATTAAACACAGCTATGACACTGATAGACTTCTTTAAAAAGGATCGCTTCGCCGTACATGCCGGAGCCGAATTAATTGAAATCAGAGAGGGATATGCACGCGCCAGGATGACCATCACGCCCGAACATCTCAATGGTGGAGGCGTGTGTCAGGGTGGGGCACTCTTCACGCTGGCCGACCTTGCTTTTGCGGCAGCGGTCAACAGCCATCTGATGCTCACCTTCTCTACTTCGTCGAACATCACGTTCTTGCGCTCCGTGGCCCGTGGCACTGTCTATGCCGAGGCCGTCGAGGTGGTCAATCATAAGCGCATGCCCTATGCTGAGGTGAAGATAACCGACGAGCAAGGCGAATTGATTGCTGTCTTCACCTCAAGCGGATACCGGAAGCCTGATATGCCGATTCTGCTCGACGACTGAAAAAACAGCGGCACTTTTCTTGGCCGTGTCATCTTTTTTTTGTAAGTTTGCGGTCATTATGAGAAGGCTTTTGCACATCTTCGTTTGGCTGAGCCGAATCCATTGTTGCAGAGGATTCGGAATACAGTCGCCCACAGACTACCAGTTTGTGCGCTACGTCATCAATGAGCACTGGCCTTACTATGCCTACGACACGCTGGGGGCTGAGGACGGATGGCTGGAGCGGAAACTTGGGTTGCTCTACTTCCGTCTGGCCAACTGGCGACAGCCTCGGCTGGTGGTTGATGAGGCTGATGCGGCCAAATATGTCGTGGCTGGATGCCAGTCGGCTAAGGTGGTTGGGCATGCGGAGCCGATAGAGCTGGCCATTGTTCCGCTGACAAGTCGTTGCATAGACCTGCTGGCGCAATGCGATGATCGGTCGGTTGTCGTTGTGACGAATATTTCGGGAAACAAGTCGCTATGGAAACAGTTGTTGGCCGACAAACGCGTCAGCGTTTCCTACGACCTCTATTACTGCGGCATTCTGATGTTCGACAGTAAGCGTGTAAAACAGCATTATAAGATAAACTTCTAACCCTCAATAAACATTCGATTCTATGAAAATTACAAAAGTCTATACCCGTACAGGCGACAAAGGCATGACGAGTCTCGTGGGCGGTGTGCGCATTCAGAAGTCAAACGTCAGACTGGAGTCCTACGGAACCATCGATGAACTGAGCTCTCATTTGGGATTGCTGGCAGCCATGCTCACCAACGACGAGGATCGGCAGATGGTGCAGCGCATACAGAACGACCTCTTCATGGTGAGCACCCATCTTGCAACCGACCAGAGCCAGACGCAGCTCTACCCATCGGCCCAGTTGCCTGTCAGTGAAATAGAATATCTGGAGCAACAGATTGATGCCATCAAGGAGTTACTGCCTGAGCCTCAGGGCTTCATCCTGCCCGGCGGCTGTCAGGCGGCAGCACAGGCGCACGTCTGTCGGACGGTCTGTAGAAGGGCCGAACGGTGCATCGTGGCACTGGCCGAAACGGCTGTCGTAGGCCCTGAAATCATGCAATATGTCAACAGATTGAGCGATTATCTGTTCGTTTTGGCAAAAAAAATAAACTTTAACAATGGGGTCGATGAAATTCTATGGCAAAATGCTTGCAGATAAGAAATAAATTGTTACTTTTGCGGCTCAAAAATAGTCGCAAATGGCGGTTTTTGATCACTGTTTTTCTGCCTTGCTAACTGAATTACAAACTTAAATAATTTAACGACTATGTATTGGACACTTGAACTTGCATCGAAATTGGAAGACGCTCCCTGGCCCGCTACCAAGGAGGAACTCATAGATTATGCTATCCGCTCTGGTGCTCCCCTTGAGGTGCTGGAGAACCTTCAGGAAATCGAAGACGAGGGCGATGTCTACGAAAGCATCGAAGATATCTGGCCCGACTATCCAACCAAAGAAGATTTCCTGTTCAACGAGGATGAGTATTAGACGCTCTTTTTAAGCGTAACTAATTGAGATTCAACGAGGTGTGTAAAATATTATTTTTTGCACACCTCGTTTTCTCTGTCCTTTTAGCCCATTTTAGTGCCAAATAAGTAGCACAAAAGCGTGCTTTTTAGGCTTGTTTAGGGGAGGAAAATGGATTATTTGCACAATAAACGCTACCTTTGCAAACTAAATCGCAGTGTGATTTAGGCTAGATCTCATGATGATTTAAACTAAATGGCGCGACCCCACTTTTTGACCGTTTCGAAATGTTAAAAAGTGATGGTGGCGAGTGTTTTTTTCTCCTTGATAATACAGGCCAGTTGTATCATGTTCAACACTAAATTATCTCGTTTTTCTTGGATTTAACATAATTTTTATTAAATAAAGGCGCTTTTTTATGCAAATTCTTGTTTTGTCTATAAAAAACATGTATCTTCGCTTACTTATATAGGAATTTTGAACATGTTGTTTCACTCTAACGGAGAGGAGGATACGACGTTCATTCCTAAGAGTTTAGGATAATTATTAAAGAAAGGGAGGGGGCGTACTTATTATGAAGACGCGTATTTTTAAACTGACAGTTCTGATGTTACTGGGAACACGAAGCGTGGTTCTGGCAACATCTTTCGTGTCTGGTCAGCCCGACTCTCTCAACACACTTTCTGCCCCCGCTGACACTACTCTCCGCTCCGTCTCCGACACACTTTCGTTCTACGACCGCTACCCGTTCATCCGCATTGTGCCGCCCAACTCCGAGCTGGCACCCGTCACCGATGAAGAGTTCTTCAACACCTCGGCACGCGTCATCTTCCCCGTCAACAAGTTCGTTCTGCCCAAGAACGACTCGTTGTTGCGCCTGCTCTCCGGCACCATCTTCCCCCGCATCAACAGCGACGATCTCCGACTGAAGAAGCTCCTGTTCCGTGGTGCCGCCTCGCCTGAAGGACCGCTGCGCTGGAACCGCACACTGGGTAACAACCGTATGAACGCCCTCTACCGCTTCGTCAGGCAGCACATCAGCACCGCTTCAGCCGACACCCTCTCACAGCGCGACGTCGATGTGGAGGACTACCGCACGCTGTGCATCATGATGCGCCAAGCCGGCGACCGCGACTACAGCCAGGTTCAGGCCCTGTGCGATGTCTATCTGGCCAAAGACGACTTGCCCACGCTGAAGCGTAGGCTGATGCAGGTTCATCAGGGCCGGCTGTGGCATCGCCTGCTCCGCACCTACTATCCGAAGCTGCGCTCTGCCCGCTTCGTGATGATCTTGGAACGGCCCGAGCTGTCCATGCCCCCGCAACACATCGAAGCCAGCGGGCTCCCCTATGTGTTGCCCTCGCTGCCCAGTGTGAGGCCCATCCCCGTGCCTTCACTCGTTCATCGGCGCGAGTTACTCTCCGTGAAGACCAATGTGTTGTTAGACCTGGCCTACATGCCAGGCTACAACCGTTGGTGTCCCATCCCCAACGTGGCCGTTGAGTACTATCCCCTGCACGGCCACTTCACCTTCGGCGCCTCGTTCGACTGCCCCTGGTGGCAGGACTACGAAGGCCACAAGTATTTCCAGGTGCGCAACTACCAGCTGGAGTCGCGCTACTACTTCCGTTCCGGTGACATCCGTCGCAACTTCCCCGGCCAGGGTGCCGCCTTCCGCGGCTTCTATGTGCAGGCCTACGCCCATGTAGCACTCTATGGCATCATGTTCGATGCCGACAACGGCTGGATGGGCGAAGGTCTTGGCGGAGGCATCGGCGCCGGCTATGTGCTGCCGCTCAGCCGCGACGGCCACTGGCGGCTGGAGTTCCAGGCCCAGGCGGGCTACTTCTTCACTGGCTACGATCCGTTCCAGTACGAGAACCCCGTCAACCCCAATTACCGTGACCACCTCTATTATTATAAGTGGACGCAGAAGCCTGCACTCTTCAAGAAGCGCCAGTACCGCTTCAGCTGGCTGGGCCCCACCCGCGTGGGCATCACCCTCAGCTACGACCTGCTCTACCGCAGGGTGGCCAAGAAGGGTGTGAGCTTCAGGAACTGGGAGATTATTGAGGCTTCTGGGGCCTATAGGGCCAATGAGGGGAATAGGGCTAATAAGGCTAATGAGGCCAATAAGGCCAATAAGGCTTATAAGCCCTATGAGGCCCATGAGCCCCATAAGCCCCATAAGGCCCATGAGCCCCATGATTCAGAAAGGAGGGCTGCCCAATGAGAAAGCTGCTACTCTTCACCACCCTCACGGCGCTCATGGCATCGTGCGAGCGTCAGCCGCCCCTCCACCTCTACGACTCGGTTGAAGTTGACTTCTACCTGCCCATGATCGACCTGCAGCTCGACGTGTACTGGAAGTACGACTGGGAGCTGACCTACGACGTCAAATACGACTGGCGCTCCGAGTGGTACTATGGCTGGGACGACAACGACCGCGCCGTCTTCGGAGAACTGGGCTACGTGGAGCCCAACGAGTTCAACCTGCGCCGCTACTATACAGGCGCCATACCCAACGGTCCACGACTGAGCGTCCGCCCAGACAAGGTCTATGGCAAGACGTTCTCCGGACGCTACGAGTGGGGCTACTGGGATCTCCTGGTGTGGAACGAGATCAGCACCATCGACGGCGTGCAGAGCCTGCGCATCGACGAGGACGCAAGCTACGACAGCGTGGTTGCCTCCACCGGACCCAGCATGATGATGTCGCGCTACCAGGCACCGCGCTACACCCGCTCGTTCTATGAGCCTGAGCTGCTGTTCGGCGCCCAGAGCCTGGCCGAGGCCATCACGTCCGACCTGAAGGGCTTCATCTTCGATGCTGAGCGCAACGTCTATTTCAAACAGCTGAACATGGTGCTGCAGCCCCTCACCTACATCTACCTCACGCAGGTCATCCTGCACAACAACAAAGGGCGCGTGAAGTCGGTAGATGGCTCAGCCAACCTCTCAGGCATGGCACGCTCCGTGGTGATCAACACAGGCCGGGCAAGCAACGACCCCGTCACCGTCTATTACAATGTGCTGAAGAAGGACAACTGCGACATGAAGGGCGAACGGGTCGATATCATCGGAGGACGACTGGTCACATTCGGAATGTGCAACCAGATACACAGCCAAATCAAGGACGTCTCACAGGTCACCGACAAGGAGCCACACTATATGGACGTGACGCTGCAGTTCAACAACGGTATGGACTCTACACTGGTGTTCGACGTCACCGACCAGGTGCGCAGGCGCTACCGAGGCGGAGTCATCACCGTTGAGCTCAACTTGGACACCGTGCCTATACCCAGCCGATCCGGCGGCTCCGGCTTC
>CACXXD010000075.1 GCA_902771445.1 uncultured Prevotellaceae bacterium | reverse complement strand
CGAGCTGGTTCACGGCATCGTCGTAGATGTTCTTGATTCTGATGTCAGCCTCAAGTGGCTTGCGCTTGCCCAGTCCGGCTTTTTCCGTGATGGGAGCCGTGAGACAGCGGAAGGGCAGGCCCATGAAGATTCCGTCGAGCCACACCTGATAGGCATAAATGGCTTTGTGCCAGTAGACCTTGTCGGCCACGGTGCGTGGCTGGTCTTGCAGCTGCTTCATGAGCGTCTGCATAGCCTTGAGGTTTTTCTCCTCGGGCAGCTGCTGGTACATGCGAGTCACAAAATGACCCGTGCGTATCTGGTCGAGGTTGTAGTCGAGGATGTCGTAGCCGCGAATCTCGCCCTTCCCATTGATCATCGTGTCGGTATAGAGCTTGCAGTAGTCCAGAATCTTCTGGTCGCCGTAGCGCAGATAGGTGTCGAGCATGCCTTCCAGCTCAATGCCCATGACGTAGCTCCATTTCGGACGGTTCGAGAAATCGAGCAGATAGCTCTCTGGTGTGCGCTGCATCTCAGAGTAGGTCATCCACTGGGCATAGCTCTTGTAGGGCTTCTCCTGAAGCGAGAGGCCTCCGTTGATGAAGAGATTGTCGAAACGCACATCGCGTGTCTTGCCGCTCATGAAGTTACCCTCTTCCACACCATCGAAATGACAGTTCTTCACATTGATGTCGTAGACGTAAGTATCCTCGTCAAGTCCGATGATCTGTACGCCGTACTGTGACTTCTTGCTGGTGATGTTCTCGATGTTCACGTTGCGCACGATGGGATAGAATCCACGGCAGCACACTTCGTTATGCTCATAGTCGAGGTTGATTTTCAGCACGGCCTCCTTGCACACACCCACTTTGATGTTGCGTGCGTTGATGTTCTCGATGATGCCGCCACGGCATGAGTTCGTCTTGATTCGCACCACGCGTTCCAGCTCGGGCGAGTCCATCACGCAGTCGTGTGCAAACACGTTCTGGCAACCACCGCTGATTTCAGAGCCAATCACCACGCCGCCGTGTCCGTTCTTCATTTCGCAGTTGCGGATGATGATGTTCTTGGCGGGCATGTTGCGCTCACGTCCATCGCGGTTGCGTCCGCTCTTGATGGCGATGCAGTCGTCGCCCGTATTGAAGAAACAGTCCTCGATCAGCACGCGGTCGCAGCACTCAGGGTCACAGCCGTCACCGTTGGGACCGTCGTTGATCATCTTCACGCGGCGCACGGTGATGTCGGTAGAATGCAGGGGATGGATGACCCAGAATGGCGAGCGAAGCAGGGTGATGTCTTCCATCAGAATGCGCTCACACTTGTTGAAGTTCACCAACTGTGGGCGCAGACCGTCTTTCGGACCGAAGACGCGCTCAGGTGTGCGCTCTCCTTTCTCGTTGTACATGGGAATGCCGTCCTCACCGTTCTTCAGCAGTCGTGGGCGAGCCTCGTTCTTCTGTGCAATCATACCCTCTTTCCATCCGTAGCTGGCAGCTCCGCACCAGGGCCACCATGTCTCGTTTGAGCCGCCGCCGTCGATGGTACCCTTGCCCGTCACGGCAATATCGGTCTGCTTGAAAGCATACACGCAGGGAGAAAGGTTGAAGCACTCCAGACCTTCCCATGACGTCTCGACGATGGGATAGAGTTCCGGTTCGAAGGCAAAGAGCAGCACGGCTCCCTCTTCCACATGCAGGTTGACGTGGCTCTTCAGTTCTATGGCACCCGTCTTAAAGGTCAGTCCGGCAGGCACCACCACACGTCCGCCGCCTTTCTTCGAGCACTTGTCGATGGCTTTCTGGATAGCCTTTTGGTTCTGTGCCGCCGAGTTCGAAGGCTTGGCACCATACTTGGTGATGTCATAGTCTTTTCCGCTGATTTGCGGTGCCTTGATGCTTTGCTCAATCTGCTTGTAGAGCGCTTCGTCCCATTCTTTGGCCGAAACAGTCAGCAGAGGCAGCAAGAAGACCAAGAGCAAGAGTTGGAAAGTTCTTGTAGTCATATCGCTAATAGTATATTTAAATGTTTTAGTATTTAAGTTTGCAAATATACAAATAAAACTCGATACTACCAAATTTCTTTTGTGCTTTAAAGTTTGTTTTCCGACGTAAAGGTTTGCGCTGGGGGCCATTTCCTCATTGCTCGAGAGCGTGGAAGAGCGCGTCGAGTGCTTTGTCAGCATCGCCTTGAGCCTCAGAGAGAAGGGTGACAAACTTAGAGCCGATGATGGCACCGGCGGCATTCTGCCGGGCCGATTCCAGTGTCTGTTTGTTGCTGATGCCGAAGCCAATCATGCGCGGATTGCGCAGGTTCATGCCGTCGATGCGACGGAAATATGCCTGCTTTTGCTCGTCGAACGACCGTTGAGCACCAGTGATGGCGGCAGAGCTGACCATATAGATGAATCCGTCGGTGTTCTGGTCGATGAAGCGGATGCGCTCGTCGCTGGTCTCGGGGGTGATGAGCATGATGACCCTCAGGTCGTATTTGTCGGCTATGGGCTTGACGGTCTCCTGGTAGTCCTTGAACGGAAGGTCGGGAATAATCATGCCGCTTACGCCTGCATCGACACAGCTCTGACAGAAGTGATCTATGCCGTAGTGCAGAATCGGGTTGAGGTAGCCCATTAGAATAAGTGGTATATGTACTTCTTCTTTAATGGATTTCAGTTGTTGGAAAAGCCGACTGAGTGTCATGCCGTTCTTGAGTGCCTGTGTGGCTGCGGTCTGTATCACGGGACCGTCGGCCAGAGGGTCGCTGAAAGGGATACCTACCTCAATAAAGTCGATGCCTCTTTTTTGCATGGTCAGTATGACATTGGCGGTGCCATCGAGGGTGGGACAGCCTGCACAGAAGTAGAGGCTGAGAAATTTGCGATCGCCGCGAGCAGCGAAAAGCGAGTTGATCTTGTTCATAGTCGTGTGAAAAGTCTGTTTGATTTTGTGTGATGTCGTGTCTTGTCATGCCTGTAGCTTTTCCAGGAACCGCTTGATGGCTTGTGCATCTTTCATGCCTGGGGCTGTCTCAAAGCGACTGTTCAGGTCGATGCCGATACACTTGTCGTGGTGAAAGCTGCGCAGGCATTCGGCATCGTCGGGGCCGATGCCGCCACTGAGTAGAAAAGGCTTGTCGCCGTCGTAGGCTGCGAGAACGCTCCAGTCGAAGTGCTCGCCACTGCCGCCAACGGTCTTGCATTTGGTGTCGAAGAGAAAATAGTCTACGCAGTCTTCATACTGCTTGCAGATAGCGATGTCTTCCCGACAGCCTATGCTGATGGCCTTGATGAACTGTATGCCGGGACGGATGTCGGGATCGAGCGTGCGGCGCAGGTTGCGGATGAGCGTGGGTGTTTCATGTCCGTGGAACTGCACGAGGTCGAGTTTGAAGTTGACCACACGTGTGATGATGTTTTGCGCCATCTCGTCGACAAAGACACCCACGCGCTTGATGCTGGTCACTTCAATCCCTTCTGGAGCCCTGTCGGGTATGATACCAGCGTGTGTGGGAATCATCGTCACGTTGCGGGGCGAGCGTTCCCAGAAAATCATACCAATCCAATCAACTCCTAACGCTGCGACCTGACGGATGTTCTCGCCGTCGCGCATACCACAAACTTTTACTATCATATCTGTTCTATAAATTGTTTTAACGTAAGGCCAGGGTCGGGCGTCTTCATGAAGGTCTCACCGATGAGAAAGCCACGGAAGCCTGCGGCCCGCAGTTCACGGATGGTTGCAGGACTGCTGATGCCGCTCTCGCTCACCTTCACCGCATCCTTTGGCAACAGCTCGGCTAGTCTGAAACTGTTTTCCACATTGGTCACGAACGACCCCAGATTGCGGTTGTTGATGCCGCATAAGTCGGGTTTCAGTTCGGTGTATGTCAGTTCCTCTTCGGTGTGCATTTCGAGCAGAACCTCAAGTCCCAGTTCGTGAGCCAGCCGCATGAGTGCTGCACAGCGTTCTAAGGTGAGACAGGCTGCGATGAGCAAAACGGCAGAAGCTCCGCAGAGCAGTGCTTCGTAGAGTTGCAGCTCGTCGACCACAAAGTTTTTGTAGAGCACTGGTAGGGTGACTCCCGATAGTCGGGCCTCAGTGATAAAACGGTCGTGTCCGCCGAAATATTGTTTGTCGGTCAAGATCGAGATGGCGGCAGCACCGTTTTGCTGGTAGCTCATTGTAACCACGTCGGGGCGGGCAGTCTCGTTGATCCAGCCTTTTGAGGGCGAGCGTCGCTTGAACTCAGCGATGATGCCGGTAGGGCTGTCGAACAAAGCCTGACGAAGCGATGGCTTAGGGGTGCGCATGAGCGCCAGTTCCTGGCGCTTGGTGTCGATGATTTGTTGGAGAATATCGGTCATAGGGGTGGGTGTTGGTCTTATAGGTCTTATAGGACTTATGGATCTTATGAGTTAAGTTCCACGAATTTTCTGAAGGTCTTCAGGGCTTTGCCGCTGTCGATGCTCTCGCGGGCAATCTCTATGCACTCTTCTATGCTCTTCATTCCTTTCTCCAAGACCTGAATGCCGAAGGCGGCATTGGCCAGGACAATGTTCTTCTGGGCAGGCAGGGCGCGGTTCTCCAGAACGGCATCGAATATCTGCTTGGCCTCCTCTTCAGTGGCTCCACCCACCAGCTCTTCGGGCTTGGCAATGTCGAAGCCGAGGTCTTGTGGACTGAAGATGCGCTCATAGTGATTGGTGGCTACCTTGAAGTTGCCTGTGAGGGAGATTTCGTCGTAGCCGTCGATGCTGTTGACGATGCCATAGTCGATGCCGATTCTCTGATACACCTGTTGATAGAGCCGCATCTGGTCGAGATTGGCCACGCCGAGCAGCTGACACTGTGGCTGTGAGGGATTGACCAGCGGACCGAGCAGATTGAAGATGGTGGGAAACTGCAGTGCCTTGCGGATAGGCCCCACGAACTTCATGGCCTTGGCGAAGAGCTGGGCATGCAGGTAGACAATGCCAGCCTCGTTGAGCGAGCGGTTCAGTTTGTCGATGTTGTCGGTGAAGTGGACACCGTGGTTGGCGATGACGTTCGAGGCTCCGCTCGTCGATGTGGCGGCATAGTTGCCGTGTTTGGCCACCTTATAGCCTGCACCGGCAATGACGAAGCAACTGGTTGTCGAGATGTTGAAGGTGTTCTTGCGGTCGCCGCCTGTGCCTACCACGTCGATGTAGCGGTCGGCATTGAGCAGGGCGGGAACACCCGTCTCTAAGATACCGTCGCGGAAGCCCAGCAGCTCGTCGACCGTCACACCGCGCATCTGTAGTGCCGTCAGCAGAGCGGTGATTTGTTCTGTTGGATATTCGCTGTGGGTGATGCCCACGAGAATTTGTTTCATCTCCTCGCGAGACAGTTCCTCGTGATTCAGCATCCTGTTCAGGATGTCTTTCATTGTTTGTTCCATGTTTGTCTATTTTAGTTTTGTTTTTTTATAGATACAACCAGTTTTGCAGCATGGTCTTCCCGTTGGGGGTAAGAACGCTCTCCGGGTGAAACTGTATGCCGCGCACGTTCAGCTGTCGGTGACGCAGTGCCATGATCTGGCCCTCGTCTGAGACGGCTGTCACTTCGAGACAGTCGGGCAGTCCCTCGCGGGCTACCACCCATGAGTGGTAGCGGCCCACGGTGATGCTGCGCTCCAGACCGCTGAAGATTGGGTCGTCGGTCACGATGTGGCAGGGTGTGGCCACACCATGAAAAACGTCGCTGAGGTTTTCCAGCCGGGCGCCAAACACCTCGCCGATGGCCTGATGGCCCAGACAAACGCCGAGGATGGGCTTTCGTCCGGCAAAGGTTCGGATGACATCGCACAGTAAGCCTGCCTCGCTGGGTATGCCCGGTCCGGGACTGAGAATGATTTTACTGAACTCTTCGAGCTGTGTCAGCTCGAACTGGTCGTTGCGCAGGACAGTGACCTCTGCGCCAAGTTCCTTGACCAGATGACTCAGGTTGTAGGTGAATGAGTCGTAGTTGTCGATGATGGCTATCTTCATGGGTGGAGTTTTTTTATAGGTCTTATAGGTCCTATAGTTCTTCTGCTTGCTTGATGGCTCTTCTTAGTGCTCCCAGTTTGTTGTTCACTTCTTGCAACTCATATTCCTCGTTGCTTTTGGCCACGATGCCGCCGCCGGCCTGGAACCACAGCTCGCCGTTGCGGCTGACGAAGGTGCGGATGGTGATGGCCTGGTTGAGCGAACCGTCGAGGCCGATGATGCCGATGCAGCCGCCATAGGCACCTCGGTTGTGCGGCTCGTATTCAGAGATGAGCTGCATGGCTCGCACCTTGGGTGCTCCGCTCAGTGTGCCTGCGGGGAAGGTGTCTATGAATGCCTTGATGGGGTCTTTGTCGGCATCGAGCATGCCGCTGACGCGTGAGACGAGATGGATGACGTGTGAGTAGTACTGTATGTCCTTGTAGTAGTCCACCTTCACGTCATGGCAGTTGCGGCTCAGGTCGTTGCGAGCCAGGTCTACCAGCATCACGTGCTCCGCGTTCTCCTTCGGGTCGTTGCGCAGGAACTCAGCACCACGTCGGTCGGCCTCGGCATTACCTGTGCGACGGGTCGTTCCGGCTATAGGGTCGATGTAGGCCCTGAAGCCACTCTCGTTTTTCTCTATCCGGCAGTGCGTCTCAGGCGACGAACCGAAGATGCGGAATCCGCCGAAATCGAAGTAGAACAGATACGGACTCGGGTTGATGCTCCTCAGTGCGCGGTACAGTTTGAAGTCGTCGCCCTCGTATTTCTGAATGAACCGTCGGGACAGCACAATCTGGAACACGTCGCCGCGCAGACAGTGTCGGATGCCCCTTCGGATGTTCGCCTTGTGCTCCTCGTCGGTCAGTGTCGACCGCACGTCGCCCACAGGTCGGAAACCGTACTCGCGTACGCTGCCGCGGTTCATGGCCTTCAGCACGTCCTCTATGTCAGAGCCGTCGCCCAGTGTCACCACTCGCAGCAGATTGTTGTGATGGTCGAACACCACAACCACCTTATATAATATATAGAGCAAGTCGGGTGCGTCGTTCTTCTCCTGTGTCTCATCTTTCACGTCGATGTGTTCAAAGTAGCGCACGGCATTGAACGATGTATAGCCGAACAGTCCGCACAGGCTGGCATCGTCGCCGCTGACGTTGATGCAGTCGATGAGTGCATGGATGGCCTCGACCGTGCTGTAGTTGGTGTCAATCTCATGTTGCTCAACTCTCCCGTCGGGGAATGTGATGGTTGCCAAGCCATGTCCTACGGCCACGCTCGCCATCGGATGGATGCCGATGAACGACCGCGAATTGGCCGCGTCGTGATAGTCGGAGCTTTCCATCAGTGCACTCTGTGGGTAGAGGTCGCGCAGTCGCATGTAGACCCCTACAGGTGTATAGAGGTCGGCCAGGATGGTCTGGCTCTTTGTCGTGTAGTTAAAAGTTTCCATATTCTCCAGCTAAGTTTTTGTTGTTCAGATAAGTTTCCACATCTTTGTCACCGCGTCCGCTGACCGTCAGCACCACCACGTCGTCGGGCTTGAAGTTCAGTTTCGATAGGGCAGCGATGGCATGCGCACTCTCGATGGCCGGGATGATGCCCTCCATGCGTGTCAGTTCGTAGCCCCCGCGGATGGCCTCGTCGTCGTTGATGCTCAGCACCTGCGTGCGCCCCAGCTTCGCCATGTTGCAGTGCATGGGGCCTACACCCGGATAGTCCAGTCCGGCAGAGATTGTGAATGCCTCTTGAATCTGGCCGTCATCGTCTTGCATCACCAGCATCTTTGCCCCGTGCAGGATGCCCACCGTGCCGCGATGGATGGTGGCTGCAGTGTAGTCCGTCTGCCAGCCGTGACCGCCGGCCTCGGCCAGCACGATGCCCACGCGCTCGTCGTCCATGTAGTGATAGATGGTCCCGGCGGCATTGCTCCCACCGCCGATGCAGGCTACGAGATAGTCGGGATAGTCGCGCCCGATCTTCTCTTGCAACTGCCACTTGATTTCCTCTGAAATCACGCTCTGCATGCGGGCCACCAGGTCGGGGTAGGGGTGCGGCCCCATCGTCGAGCCTACGATGTAGAACGTGTCGGCAGGATGACAGCACCAGTCGCGTATGGCCTCCGAACAGGCATCAGATAGTGTCATGTTGCCAGTCCTCACGGGATGCACCTTGGCACCCAGCATCTTCATCCGTTCCACGTTGGTGTGCTGTCGCTCCACGTCGGTTGCGCCCATGAACACCTCGCACTCCATGCCCATGAGTGCGCATACCGTGGCTGTGGCCACACCGTGCTGTCCGGCGCCGGTCTCGGCAATGATGCGTGTCTTGCCCATCTTCTTGGCCAGCAGAATCTGTCCGATGGTGTTGTTGATCTTGTGCGCCCCCGTGTGGTTCAGGTCCTCGCGTTTCAAGTACAGGTGGCAACCGTATTTCTCGCTCATGCGCCGGGCATAGTAGAGGGGCGAGGGACGGCCCACATAGTCCTTGAGCAGGGCATGGTACTCGTGCTTGAACTCCTCTGTCTCAATAATCCCCAGATATTGCTCTTGCAGGTTCCTCACTGTGGCATAGAGAATCTCTGGCACATACGCACCGCCGAACTCACCATAGAATCCATTTTCGTCTACTTGATACTTCATATTGTCATTTTTTTTGTGTTGGTTTGAATGTCTGATGCCGAACTGAAAAAGACCCGTCGCAAGAACGACGAGTCTTTTCCATAATCTACGAACATACGGTGCAGGACTTGCTTCTCACGACTATTTCAATCTTGAGTTGCGCCACCACCAGATGTTTGTAAATTGTTTCATAAGTCCAGTTTCTATGTTTTTGTCGTTGCAAAGTTATGCAGTTTCTACGTTATATGCAAATTTTCTTGCAACTTTTTTTGAAAAAACTGCTATTCTTGCATATTTATTGCATAAGACCGTCAGCTTTCTGTCCCATGTATCCCATTGCATCACTCTTTGGGCACGTTGGGCTTAATAGGTTGACTGGACTATTGCCCATCAGTGCCAATTTCTGCGTTCTGTTTTTCTTTCCACGCTTCCGCACTTGAATTATGAATTTTCTTGACAACAACCCCTCTGAGAATCGCATGGAATTCACCAAACTGAAAGTCGCCTGCAAATATGCGAGTATTGAGAGGGGTTGTGCATGTTGTTGATTTACAGTGTGTTGCGAAATTCTACTTCGCAAAAAGAACTATTCCTGTTCTTGAGACTTCGCCTTTCGAACAGCTCTAAGCGGCCTTTGTGCTGAGATTAGTATTGAATCAAAGTGGGTTTGGCAACCATATCAAACTGAGTTATGACTTAGAACAGAATGTAACGGATGCTAAAACTCAGTTTGATATGGCTGTAAACCCACTTTGATTCAATATCAATCACAAAACGATGGTTCTGGCATGGTGTAATGGCTGATGTGTTCTCGTTCCAGAATGCCACTTTCTGGAGTGCCTTTTTTTTATGAATAATTTTTACAAAATATGCAGTCTCTGAAATCTGGCAAATTCTGAGGCGGTATTAAAAGAAAAGTTTGGAGATTTCCTTAAGAAGCAGGTCGATTTTTTCGCGGTGCGTGCGTTAATATTCTAAAAATGTAGATGAGACTCAACTTTTTTTAGTATTTTTGCAGGGTAATATATGCTAGAAACTAAAACTAAAATAATCATGAGGAAACTTTTTCTAAGAAAATTTCGAAAGTCGCTTGTGGCCCTGACGCTGCTGTCGGCTGTTTCCATGCCCTCCTGGGCTGTCAACACAAAGACAACCGTTCAGCAAGTGAGTACTGCCGTCACACTGGCCGATGATGTGGACTACATCATCACAGGAGCAACACCCTTCGTCAGCGGAGGTGAGGTGAACATCACCAACACCGAGCATGCCGTGATCATTCTCGATGCCGTCAAGCCGTCGAGAGCCATAAGCTCATGGCTGCGCTATATCAAGATCAATGGCGAGCAGGCCGTGAACAACCGCAACTGCATGGTGAAGCTCTACAATCTGGGTGCCATCATCCTGCCCTACGCAGGCGGCAACAACTTCAAGCCGCTGACGGTCTACTCAGAGAAGAACTTCGAAGGCGAGTCGTGCAACGAGTTCGGACTGGAGAACACGGGAGGCTACATGAACACCCTGACTGAGGAGAAACTGAACAACCGCATCAGCTCCTTCAAGTTGAAGCGCGGCTATATGGTCACCTTCTCGCTGAAGGAAGGCGGACGCGGCTACAGCCGATGCTTCATTGCTGCCGACAAAGACATCGAGATGGCCTCGCTGCCCGGCATACTCGACAACAGCATCTCGTCGTACCGCGTGTTCAAATGGTACGATGCAGGCAAGAAACAGCTGGCCAACGACCTGACCACCTCGACGCTGGCAGCACTGAACGTGCAAAGCAGCTACACCTGGAGCCAGGGTCACGACATGGCACCCGACTATGAGTGCGTGCCTAACCATATCTATGAGGACTATCCCTCGTCGGCTGCCATCGGTCAGGCCACGTGGTCGCCTCACACCAAGAACAACAACGAGCCGCGCAATTCGGCTGACGACCACCCACAGGACCTGAACACCATCCTGAACAACTGGGAGAACATGATGCGCACGGGCATGCGCCTCTGCACACCAGCCTCATGGGATGGCAGCGACTATGTGGGCAATGCCGGCGGCTTCCTGGCTCAGTTCCTCGACTCAATCGATGCTCGCGGCTGGCGATGCGACATCATCGACCTGCACTGCTATTGGGCAGAAGGAACTTTCAACAGTATGCACAACTGGTCGGACAAGTACAAGCGCCCCATCTGGATTTCAGAGTGGTGCTGGGGTGCATCGTGGAACAGCAACGGTGCCTTTGCCAGTGGCGTGACTGAGACGCAGGTGCGCGACGCGCTGGAGCGAATCTGCACGAGAATGAACGGCTGGGACTACGTGGAGCGCTACTACTACTGGAATGGTGAGCGCGACCCGTCTCGTCTCTATAAGAACGGTTCGCTGACCCCTGCCGGCCAGTACTATGCAGGCATGAACTCAGGGGTGGGCTACAATGGCAAGTACGACTTCGTGCCTAAGACCCCCAAACAGTATGACCCCAGCGACCTGACCGTCAGCTTCGACAAGCGTTCGCATGTGGCCGTGCTGAGCTGGAAAGACTACAATGGCGAGATGAACGCCAGCATGAGCATTATGCGTCGTAAGACAACGGCCACTCCTTGGGAGAAGATTGCAACGATCGACACAGAGGACGATGCTGCAACCTACGTCTATGCCGACTCGGCTGCCGTCAACGGTTGTGAGTATCGGGTGCAGGTAGTCGATGCCGCCAACAAGGAGCGTTATACGAATATTGTGATGGCCGCCAGCGACGATCTGGAGGCCGGCGATGCTATCGACATGGACGGAGTGACCAAGTATGTCGGCGGCAACCTCTATGCCAATGGCGATTTCAACATGGGTCTGCTGGGATGGAAAAGCGGAACTGGCGAGCAGTTGGCTGCACCCTACTTCCAGGTTGTGCCTCTGGGCGGCAATGGCAACGGTGCCTATCTGCAGGCCTACGGCAATGGCGCGGCAGCTACGGCAACGGCTGTCAGCACATCGGTCGAGGTGAAGCCCTACACCAACTACTATTTCTCTGTGGCTACTTGCAACATGCCTTCGGGATACTCCAACCGTCTGGGACTGACCGATGAGGGCAAGGCCTCTACATCGCCTAAAGTATATATCAACAACACAACAGGCAACTGGGTGACTCAGTTTGGCAGCTTCAATAGTGAGGAGCACACGCAGGCACGTCTGGTGCTCTACAATCTGGCCGCCAAGGCACAAGTAGACCAGCTGCTGCTCTGTCAGTTGTTCTCAACCAAAGACTCGGCTGTGGCCGATGGCATAGAGAAAGCCCGTCGCGAGGCTGAGCTGTTCATCCAGTTCAACACCAAGACCGAAGGCAAGTATGCCGGGCTGAACACCGAGCTGTCGCAGGTGCTCGCTTCGGTGACCACCACCGACGAGGCCGCTCTGCTCAAGCTGCGCCGTGCCATCGATGCCGCTGTCGCTGCCTACAAGATACTTGTGAATGCCGACCAGACGCAGTTGTTCAGCTATACGGAGAAACTCGTGGGCTTGAAACTCTACGATGTGAAGACATTGGAGTCATTGCAGACCGCTGCCGTGCAGGCAACTGCCGCAGCCGACATCTGCGAGAGCTATCCCGCACTGCAAGTTGCCAACGAAATCTATCTGAATGCCACTGAGCTGGAAGGAACGATTCAGAATCCGAGCTTTGCCAACGTGACAGGCTGGAATGTCAAGAGCGGTACCTATACAGGCGGTGATCAGCGCATCAATAGCAAGGACGACGTGACCTTCTGGAATGCATGGTGGTCGGGCATCGGTGCCGACGACCTGACAAAGACGATGGCCATCAAGCAAGACGTGAGCAAGCTGAACCACGGTCTCTATGCACTGGAGTGCAAGGCGGCCACGGAGCACTTCTGTCTGTCCGACCAGCATGGCTACATCGTCGGCGGCGAACAGCGCGAGGAAACTGCCCGGCTGTCGGCAGACTACTACGATCTGCCCAGCGTGTCGCAGGAAGACCGTTGGCAAACGCTGACCACGTCGCCCATCTACGTGGACGACAACTCTTCGCTGACCATCGGTTTCGAAGGCTCAAAGCAGGGAGCTACCGACGGGGCATGGCTCAAGTGGGGCGATGCCACGGCCAAGAACGACAAGCGTGAGGGCTGGTGGTGCGCCACCGACTTCGTGCTGAGGTTCACACCGCTGTATCGACTGACCGTAGAGCCCAGCCAGTGGGGCGCTATCTGTCTGCCCTATGCCATCCGTTCTTCGGAGACATTGAAGCTCTATCAGATTGTAGGTATCAATGCCGACTACACCCAGCTCTGTCTGGAGGAGATTGAAGAGACTGAGGCCGGCATGCCCTGTCTCTATCGTTCGACCGAGGCTGTCGCACAGTTCCTGGAGTATGGCGAGGCCGTCACACGTGCCAGCGACGGTGCAGGCAATCTGCGTGGATTCCTGCTTCAGTCGGCTCGCGTGCCTCTCAACTACTATTACATCTCTGAGGGAGGCTTCGTGAAACTGACTTCCAGCGAGAATCGTCCCAGCATCGGCAACTATACGGGCATCATTCGTCCCTTCACCGATAATGGCAGCAAGGCCGTCCCCGTGCTGAGCGACTGGAACGGTCTGACCATGCCCATCAGCGGTGTGACCGATGAGGAGAAGGCCAAAAACGCAGAGCGCATAGAGACGGCCATCAAACTGCCATACGCAACGGTGCAGCAGCCTGACGGCATCTATACTATCGACGGTCGCATGTTGTCGGATGACAATCTGAAGCCCGGCCTCTACATCAAGGTGGTGGGCGGACGCGCCTATAAGACCATCGTGAAATGACATTGACTTTATTATATTTATTCTGAATTATGAGTAATTCAAGACATATCTTACTTGTTGTGGCTGCGCTCAGCGCGGCCACAACTTTCTCGCAAGAGACGCAGGTGCGTCAGTCGTCGAGCATGTATCTGCCGGCTTTTAAGAAGGCCGACGTGTCACTTCCATTTGCCATGAGTGCCGAGGGCAAGCGCTTTGAGCCTACATGGGGACTGGATCAGGCCTGGATCAGCGAGTCGAACTTGCTGAAGGGCGTCAACCACATGGGCAAGGAGAACGTGGGCATCGGTCGCACCGCGTTCCGTTATAGCAAAGCCCTCGTCAACGACTCAGTGCTCGATGCTGCCGACATCAATGTGCTGCGCAGGCGCAGTAACATCTTCGACATGCTGGACCCGCAGCTGCCGCTGGTGTTTACGGCTGACCAGGAGGCCGTCAATCCGGAGACGACAGCCGGACCGCCCGAGTATTTCGTGAAGAACCGTGTGGCCAACAACGACCACTGGGCTGCCATGATCAACAGTCACGTGCACTGGATGCAGGCCAACACGCGGCATAAGATCGTGGGCGTGTCGCCTTTCAACGAGGGCGACTACTGGAGTGTGGAGGAAGGGGCCTCGCCTGCCAAGCAGTGGCAGGTGGCCAAGCTGCTGAAGGAGAACTACCCACGCTGCAAGGACGTGGCGATGGTGGGCGGCAACACGCTGAACGACGACAAGGCTTTGTCGTGGTATACGCTCGGCAAGGAGTATTACGACTGGGGCAACACGCATCAGCTGGCTGGCTCGTTCGACAACTTTGCAGGCTTCTTCCAGCAGTTGGAGAAAGACGGAAAGGTGGGATATGCCGACGAGATGCACAACGTGGGCGAGGCTATGATAGGACTGGAGTATGGAATGACCGTGGGCATCTGGTGGGGATTCGACAGCCGTGCGCGTGGTGAGTTCTGCGACATCAGCCGTCATGGCGTGAGACTGGCCTACGGCGAGCATCGCAACAACTGGACTGCCGCATCGGTCTATCGGCATGACGACGGTCGGGTGAAGGCTTTCATCGGCAGTAGTGAGCGACAGGCCAAGACCACTACCTACCAGTTGCTGTCAACTGAGCGTGATGTCTACTACGACGGCTACGGCCCTGTGCATGAGTTCGTGACCGAAATGCCTGGCGGCACGGGCTATCAGGTGGGACAGACCAATGCCGAACGCGTCATCGACGTCACTTGGGGCGAGGATGTTGCGCCTTCGGTCATCAACGGTACTTATAAAATCCTGAACAAGGTGTCGGGTGCAACGGGCAATATTGTGGCCTACAACAGCAGCGGCAGCAATATCGTTCAGCAGAAATACAAGTCTACGGCAAAGCAGCAGTGGACGGTGAAGCCCGCTACCAACAGGACGGGGGGTGACCTGAGCTTCTATGATATAGAATCGGTCGACAATGCGAAGATACGCATGAACGTGCGCGACTACTCCAAGTCGCAGGCCGACATCATTGCCTGGTCGCAGGAACTGCCCTCCAGCAACGAGCAGTGGTATCTGCAATATGCGGGCAACGGCTACTATTTCATTCGCAATCGCGAGAGTGCGCTCTACCTCACTTCTGCCGGAACGTCGGCATCGGCCAAGCTGATTCAGGCTGCCTTGTACGACGAGACGAAGCGAGACTTGCAGCTCTTCCGCTTCGTGGCCGTCGATGTGGACTACGAAACCGTAGCACCTGCCAAGCCGACCGACCTTGCTGCCGAGGCAATGCCTGCTGCCGTGAGGCTCACGTGGACGGCCAGTGCGGAGGAAGATGTGGAAGCCTACATGGTGGTTCGTGCGCAGAAAGGCACCGACGACTGGAACACCATCGCCCGACAGCTGACCGCCAACTATTTCGTCGACAACAACTGTCGTCCCGGTACTACATATATATATAAGGTGAAAGCCATCGACCGTTCGCAGAACATCTCTGAGGCATCGGATGCCGTTGAGGCATCGGCCACTGGCGAGCGTGCCTTCATGGCATGCTGGGACTTCGAAGGCAACCTGTTTGACAGTACACCCCACACGATGGATGTGGCAATGGCCAGCACTCCGAAATACATCGCTGACCACAAGTCGGGCGAACAGGCGCTGAGCCTGACCAATCAGTTTGTGCAGTTGCCTTATTCGATTGCCGGCAGCGACGAACTGACCATTGCCTTATGGGTGAATTGGCGCACTCCTACCACGCAGTGGCAGCGTATTTTCGACTTTGGCAACGACACCGAGCACTACATGTTCCTCACCCCCAACAACAGCTATACCAACTCGATGCGCTTTGCCATCAAGAACGGTGGCGACGAACAGACGCTCGACTGCAAGAACAAGCTGGCGGGCTATGCGTGGAAACATGTGGCAGTGAGCATTGGCAAGGACAAGACCACCATCTACATTGATGGCGAGGAGGCTGCTTCTTCGACGAGCATCACCATCCGTCCGAGCGACATTCGCCCTGTGCTGAACTACCTGGGGCGCAGCCAGTTCAACTCAGATCCCTATCTCTCTGCCTACTTCGACGATGTCCGCGTTTGCAACTTTGCCGCCACAGCCGACGAGGTGAAGCAGATGATGGAAGGGCAGTTGTCGGGCATTCAGGTGCCTTCAGCCGAAACTGCCGCCCCTGTTGTCTATGGTGTCGACGGTGTCAGACGTTCGGCTGTTCGCTCTGGCTTGAACATCGTTGACGGCAGAAAAGTCGTTGTGAAGTGAAAGCATTTTTTTACCGTTACTAAACAACGAACAACCGCTGACAGTCGTGAGCTGTCAGCGGTTGTTTGTTGTTGCTTTCAGTGAAGCTTATTTCACCACGATTTTCTTTCCACCCTTGATGTAGATGCCCGCAGGCAGACCATCGGTGGTAGTGGCATTCTTGCGAACCAGTCGGCCACGCAGGTCGTAGATGTTGCCAGCTTCTGGCTCCCTGCCCTGCACGTTGGCGATGCCGAGGTCGATGTCCTTCACGAAGAGCAGACCTTCGCTGATGCGGCTGGTGTCCCATGTGATGCCATTCTGCATGTCGAACTGCGGTGTGCCAGTCACGGTTGTAGCCTTCCAGATGCGGATGCTGTCGCCCGCTTGCAGCGTGTTCGACTTAGAAGGAATGATGCGTATGGTGCCGTTGACGGTGAGTGTCTTGATGCCCTCGATGCTGGCGCAGCCGTTGCCAGTGGCCGTGGCGCACTTATAGGCTCCGATGCTCAGCACACTCGTCTCCGTCAGTGTCACGTTCTTGTCGGCAAAGTAGATGATGCCAGTGAATGCACCGTCGAAGATGCCTGGGCGCAACGTGCCTTTCACCTCGACCGAACCGTTGGTGAGCGGCTTGTTGGCCGTATTCGTTCCCGAGAAGATGGCATTCTCGTTCACAGTCAGTTTGCCCGTTCCGAGCACGCCGCTTGAGTTGATGGCCAGTTCGCCTTCGCTCACCGTTGTCGTTCCGCTGTTCGTGTTGGCAGCGCCCCAGGTCACCTTGCCAGTACCCACTTTCACGAGGTTGGCGTTCGACAGCACCTTCACGCCGCTGGTCCAGTTCTGGTCGTTGCCCACCTGCCAAGTGTTGGCTCCCACGCTGCCGCCGTTGCTGAAGGTGCAGCTGCCGCCCAAGGCTCCAGAGCCAGTCAGCTTGCCTATGCGGAAGCTCTTGCCGCTGTTCTGCACCTCAACCTTGTCGGCAATGTTCATGGTGCCTTTGGGCATGCCTCCGGCGATGTTGAGCGTGAAGCGCAGGCAACTGGGATCGTCCTGGCTCGATGTGGGGACGAGCGTGCCTTCGAACTCGCTGAAGTTGCACTGCACGGGTGTGCGCGTAGCATAATAGTTCGTACCCTTCTCCGTGGTGCAGTAGGCCGTCAGCGTGCCGGCGCCCGTCACTTTGTTGGTGTAGGTAGAGCGGTTGGCCATGTACCATGTGCCTCTCCTGCCTTCTGGAACGTCGATGTTATAGCTTGTGCCAGTGTTCTCGCGCAGCGTGCCGCCCTGATACTCCACGGTCTTGGCCGGGATGTTGGCATTGATGCACTGCACCGTGCCGCCGGCAACCACCATGCGGTTCAGTGCGCTGTTGGATACGTTCAGTTTCATCCATCCGTTGCCTTTCTTGGTCATCACGGTGCCGCTCATGGCGCGGTCGACGATGAAGTCGGCCAGGTTGTTGATGACACCGCCCTGCTCGCCTTCCATCCTGATGGGCGAGCCGTTGGTCACGGCAGCCGTTGTGCGCAGCTCGCCTCCGTTCTCCATGACAAACTTGTCGGCTGCTGTAGTCACGGCTCCCAGATTACCCTTGGGCTGGTTGGCATTGGCCAGTGTGGTCACGATGACTGCGCCGCCGCTGATGCGGTTGCCCCCGTTGTAGGTATTATCGTTCTTGATGGTCAGCGTGCCTTTGCCGCTCTTCACCAGTGTCGATGCGCCGGCGATGGCTCCCGTGCCTTGGAAGGTGTATGCCTTGGTGTTCTCCACGAAGATGGTGTCGGCCACGATGTCGCTGTTGATGTTGACCGTGAACTGCTGTGCCTCGTCGCCGAACAGCACATTGTCGCCATTGACGAAAGTCGACTTGTCGCTGCCCTTCATGAAGTTGGTGGTGTTGTCCAAATCCCACAGACCGCTCTCGCTGCCCGTCCAAGCGATGGTCGTGGCGCTGCGCATTCCCTCCAGTTTCATGTAGAGCTTGCCCTCTTCGAGCAGCAGTGTTGCCTTGGTGGTCGCGCCGATGCCCTCGATGCGAATGTCGCTCAGACTGCCCTTCACGGTCTCAGCCGAACCGATGAGGTACTTGCCCGGCTCGATGGCGTCGCCAGTGCCGTGGTAGGCCACTTCGAAGATGGGCATCTTGTATTGCGGGCCGTACTGCCAGTCCTTGGTCTCGATGGTCAGCAGCTTGGTGTTCAGCTGGTCGGCGGTCAGGTCTTCGTAGAGGTCGAGCACCACGCGTGAGCCGAAGCCCAGCAGCAGCGAGTCGGTGCTGATGCTGCCTTTGTTGTCGGCCCGACCTGGGCGCAGCTTGGCGGCATAGTCCATCTTGATGCAGCGGAACACCCCTCCGTCGCTGTTCAGCTCGGCAAAGCGATTCAGCCACAGCGTAGAGTTGCGCAGCGTGCCGTCGAAGTTGACCGTGCCTGCCCAGATGTTGGTCTCGCCCGTGTAGGTGTTGTCGGTCTTGGGCAGGCTAAGGATGCCGTCGCCCTGCTTCACCAGTCGCATGGCACCTGTGAAGGCAGCACCCGTCACGTCGCATGTGTAGTAAGTGTAGTTGATCTTGGGATTGCCGTTGGTCACGTTGCTGTTGGTGCCTTGCACCCACGACGGAACGTTGAACGTCACCATGTAGGGCTTGGCCCCCTCGGCCACGCTGATCTTGGTGTCGTTGGTCTCGCACACCAGCACGTGCTGTTCGCTGAGTGCCGAACCAATGGTTCCGCCGTTGGCCACTTCAGTACGACCCGTCATGGTGAGGGGTGGTGGAGCAATGGTGATGTTCTCCAGCTCACCCAGGTAGTAGCTGGCATGAGGCGGCTGGTTGTAGCCCATGCTCTCCCACACCATGCCCTGGCGGTACTGGTGGTCGTGCCACAGGGTGTAGTTGCGCCACTTCGTAGCCAGGTTGGTTGTGTAGACACGCACATATTTGTTGTCGCTGGTGCGCACGATGATCTCTTCGCGCCAGTCGCCCAGCACGTCGCCCATTGCCGACGGGGTGTTTTTCGTCCAGTTGCAGTTGGCGGTGCCTTCGGCAGTGAAGACGATGGAGCCGTCGGCCTTGAACACGCGGGCTGCTCCCTCGCGTGATGAGGCTCCGTCGAGTCCCTCTTCAAGCAGGTCGCCGTCCCAGTAGATGCGGAAGTTGTTGGTGAAGCCCGATGGAGCTCCGTTGATGACCTTGTCGGCCACGCACGATACGGTGCCAGACTGCGACGAGTGGCCGATGGCTCCGGGGTAGTCGTTAGAGAAGTTGCCGCAGAGCGCACGACCGTCGTCGCTCGTAGACTGCAGTCGGTAGTAAATCTTCGACGTTGTGGCATCGCGGTAGTTCATGGCCGGCTCGTCCTCGTTGCATGCGAAAATCTCCTGTCCGTGTCGGTAGGGGTCGAAGTCGCTGCAGTGCTGTGCGTCGCCGTGGCCCAGCCCGGTGGTAGAGAGGCCCTTGCCGTTGTCGTCGATGACCATCGAGCCGAAGCAGATCTCGTCGCGTCCGTCCCAGTCCACGTCGGCAATGCCGAAGTTGTGATAGCCGTTGCCATACCAGGGATCGCTCCATCCGTTGTTGTTGGCCCACTCCCAGTAGAGCGACAGCTGATGGGTTGTGGGATCTACGCTGAAAGCCTTCATGTGGTGCTTAGTGTAGCAGCCTCGGGCCAGGAAGATGAACGGATGTCGCCCGTCCAGGAACGGTGCTCCGAAGTAGTGCTTGGTTGATCGGTGACCGTAGCCGTCGCCCCAGTCGCTGGCATTGCCGCGTGGCAGCGGGTAGTTCATCCAGAGCTGTCCGTTGGGGCCTATGGCGTATGGCTTGCCCGTGGCCCCCTCGAGGTAGAGCAGATACTCAGCTCCCGAGTTGGTATAGGCACCATTGGCATCGTCGTGTCGCACGGTGTTGCGTGTGTTTACGTTCATGTTGCCGATGTTGGTCACAGTTCCGTCTGGGTGGTGAATAATCATGTTGTCGGCCCCTCGCATGAGCACCTCGGCCTTGCCGTCGGCGTCCCAGTCGTAGCCCACGGCATCATATTGCTCATCGGGACCGGAGACCATGTTGGGCCCCAAGTCGATCCACCACAGCCGGTCGCCTTTCAGGTTGTAGACCTCGATGTGGTTGTAGCGCGTGTTGTTGCCGACGGGATAGACCCCGGAGGCATCGTTGTCGGCACCGTAGTTGCGCTTCATGATGAATTCCGAGACGCCGTCGCCCGTGAGGTCGGCCAATGCGATGTCGTTGATGTTGCAGTCAGCGGTCATGTCGCTGCCGTCGCGGGCCTCGACGGGCTTCACGGCAAACTGGATGTACTGCTGTGAGAGTCGTTTCACTTCGGCGCACTTCTCCTGCTCCACGCCTCGCACCACTGCGGCCACCTGATACGTGGCACCAGCCGAGCCTCCCGTGTCGGTGAAGTTTGATACTTTCAGCGGTGTGCTGTTCACCTTCACTCCGTTGCGGTAGAGGTTGTACTCCGTGTCGTAGTATTCCTCACCGAAGATGCGCCAGCTGACGAAGCTGCCGCTGCCCGATGGCACAGCCACCAGTCCTCGATCCAGCTTGTCAGTGGGTCGTTGTGCGTTGGCGCCTGTTGTGAGGCCCAGCATCACGGAAGTTAGTAAAATCAGTTTTTTCATTTTTTTGCTTAGATAGTTTTATTATGATGGTGAAAAAATAGTAGTTTTTGTTAGACCGTTGCAAAGTTACACATTATTTTTCATACGTGCGTGTTTGATGGGCTTTTTTTATAGCCTTTAGCCCTCTGAGTAGCGGTAAAAAAATAAATCGGGACGATTTAAGGTTACAGCCCCTTGTCCTGTACCTTGATCCACCGTAGTTTTGTCAAAATTATTCATAGAAAAAAGCACTCACAAAAAAGTGCATTCTGGAAGCGAGAAACCGTAGTGCTCAGCTCGTGTCTTAGCGGCAGTTTTGTGATTGATATTGAATCAAAGTGGGTTTGCAGCCATATCAAACTGAGTTTTAGCATCCGTTACTTTCTGATTCAAGTAAGAACTCAGTTTGATGTGGCTGTAAACCCACTATGATTCAATACAAATCTCAGCACGAAGACCGCTCAGAGCTGTTCGAAAGACGAAGTCTCATGGACGAAAACAGTCCTTTTTGCGAAATAGAATTTCGCAACACGCTACAAATCAGAGAGATACACAACCCCTTCCAATACTCGCATATTTGCAAGCGACTTTCAGTTTGCTGAATTTCATGCGATTCTCAGAGGGGTTGTTGTCAAGAAAATACATAATTCAAGTGCGGAAGTAGGGTGTCCAATTAGTAGAGCCATGAGAATATAAAATATTACAGCCACTTGAGAAAGTTGAATGGAAAATGGCGGCTCATCCTCGCTGGATGGGCCGCCATTATGATGTTTTGCACTTGCAGGGGGAACTATTGCTGAATCTCCCATCCCACGGCACTGGCACCCAGTACGGCAGCTGATGCACCGTCGAGGCCGCTGACGAGGAACTGCGCCTTGCCACGGAAAATGGGCATGACATGAGCATCGTAGGCTTCGCGGATAGGCTTCATGATCAGTTCGCCTGCCTTGACCATGCCACCGAAGAAGATGAATGCCTCGGGCGAAGAGAAGGCTGTAAAGTCGGCGCAGGCCTCACCCAGCATCTTGCCAGTGAACTGATAGATCTCGTTGGCCAGTTCGTCGCCCTTGCCTGCCGCTATCGATACGTCGAGCGAGGTGATGTCCTCCGGATTCATTTCGCGCAAAAGGGAGGGGCGAGTGGAGTTGGCCAGCATCTCACGAGCCGTGCGAGCCACACCCGTAGCAGAGCAATAGGCCTCCAGACAGCCCGTGCGGCCACATCCGCAGCTGCGTCCTTCGGCTCCGCGCACCATCGTCACGTGGCCCAGTTCGCCGGCAAAGCCGTCGCTGCCGTAGAGCAGCTGACCGTTGACCACGATGCCCGAACCGACACCCGTACCCAGCGTGATGACGATGAAGTTCTTCATGCCGCGTGCCACACCGTAGACCATCTCGCCCAGTGCAGCCGCATTGGCATCGTTGGTCAGTGCTACGGGGATGTTGCCCAGTCGCTCACTGAACATCTTGCCCAGAGGCACGATGCCGTTGTGCGCCCAAGGCAGGTTGGGCGCAAATTCGATAGTACCATTGTAGTAGTTGGCATTGGGTGCGCCGATGCCCATTGCCTTGATGGTGCTGAGTCCGCCCACCTGCTCGATAATGACGTTTAGTGCGTCGACGGCAGCATCGACGTATTCTTCAGCCGTCTTGAATCCCCCGGTCTTGATGGCTGTGGTTGCCTTGATTTCACCGCGTGCATCGACGATGCCGAACACTGAATTTGTTCCTCCCAAATCCAAGCCAATGACGTATGGCTTCATTGTTTGTTGTTCGTTCATATTAGTTTTATGTTTTTAATATAATAATGAATGTATGCAAAAAAATCAGCTACAAAGGTAACGGAAAAAAAAAAAACAGACCACTTTTCCTGTAAAAAATCACGAAAAAATTTGCAGAATAGAAAAGATTTTATAATTTTGCAACCAAAATTCAAAAAGTTTTAAATACATGGTAATATCCAATCAGAAAAACGTGTCGGTCAAGACACTGATCTGAAGAGTGAGTTTGTAGGGTTTCGGCTCATTACTTCAGAGAACAAACAAAACAGGAGCCCGAAACAAACAGACAAGAGTAAGCAGACTCACAGAACATCATGTAATTATTTTGCCCCACAAGAGAAAAGAACACCAGCACACATCAGAGCTGGCCGCATGGCTGATTGGAAAAAGACGGCCACGGTGGCATGGGTTCATTCCCTTCCTTCGCAGAAACACTTATTTTTTATCGTCGTGCCGCACCGAGACGAAGGTATAGGTGCAGGTCGTATCACAGCATGGCATGACGAGAAGTTTTTTCATCATCAGCAATCATTATTAACAGTTGCAGCCGTGCCTGTCGTGCAGGCAGACTGTGCATAAAAAAACAAGATACGACAATGTTAGAACTGAAAGGGAAGTATTGCAAGGACTGCAAAATCTTCACCGACAACATAGAGCAAGAGGCCCTCTCGATGGTATATCATTTCCTGGACAACCCCATGTTCGAGGGAGCCAAAATAAGAATCATGCCCGACGTGCATGCAGGTAAGGACATAGTGGTGGGCTTCACCGTTCCGTTTACCGACCACGTGAACCCCGACCATGTGGGTGGCGACATCGGTTGCTCGGTCTCGACGGCCATCACGGATCTGCCCATCTGTCCCGAGGACTATGCACAGATAGAAAAGTACATCCGCGAGAACGTGAAGTTCGGCATGACCATCCAGCCGAAGGCCGTCTATCCTTACGCCGAACTCTACAAGCACTTGCAGCTGCGCTTGCAGCAGGCACGTCAGCAGTGGCCTGAGATGGTGGGCGCAATGGATGTTTCGGAAAGAGGCATCACGGCCATGCTGAAGCGCCTGGCCCAGAAGGAGTCGATGTTCTACAACAGCATTGGCACTGTGGGCGGTGGCAACCACTTCGTCGAGGTGGGCGAGACACCAGAAGGAAACTATGCCTTCACCGTACACTGTGGCAGCCGCAACCTCGGTCAGATGGTGTGGAAGTACTGGAAGATGGAGGCTAACAAGCAGACTGGCATGACCAACGGGTTCCTGGTAGGAGAGGCCATGAAGGGCTATATCACCGATATGGTGGTGGCTCAGGCCTATGCCGAGTTCAACCATCAGGTCATCGACCGTCTGGTGCTCGAGGCCATCAGCCAGGGCAGTGGCAAGAATGCCAATATCGTGGAGCAGATTTACACCACCCACAACTACATCGACTTCTCGATGAAGATGATGCGCAAGGGGGCTGTGGCCGCTCCCGCAGGCAGGAAGCTGGTCATTCCGTTCAATATGCGCGATGGTCTGATCATTGCCCGTGGCAAGGGTAACGTGGACTGGAACCAGAGTGCACCTCACGGTGCCGGACGACTGCTCTCACGCTCCGATGCCAAGGTGCTCATCGACCTGGAAGAGTACCGTGAGTCGATGAAGGGCATCTATTCTACTTCGGTGGGAACGGGTACGATCGACGAGAGCCCGATGGCCTATAAGGATCCGATGGAGATACTCCGGCTGATTGAGGACACGGTAGAGGTGGAGTACTTCATTCGCCCGGTCATCAACCTGAAGGCCACCAGTTCCTACGACAGCAGCGTAGAGCTGGACCTGAACGAAGAACAAGATTGACTATAGTGTGGCCCGCCCCTTTTTTGAGGAGGCGGGCCACTCATTTATCGGTGACAATTCTGTTTTTTGTCTTCAGAAAATAAAAATGTGAGAAAAAAGTTGCAAATATCACTGATTTCTCGTAACTTTGCCGAATAAGTATTAACCTTTAAACCTAAAGCTGCTTATGAACAGTGAAGAGAAATTCGTTATAACCATCAGTCGCCAGTTTGGAACCGGCGGCCATGAGATTGGAGCCGAACTGGCACGTAGGTTGGGTGTGAAACTGCTCGACAAACAGATATTGAATGAGGTGGCCCGCAAGTATTGTGCCGTTGAGGATGCCGTAGAGAAGATTGAGGCACGCAACCCCTTGTGGCGTGACGACTTTACCAATTTCTATCGTCAGTATATGGCAGGGGCTGAGTATAACGGACAGGAGCAAGACCAGACCTCGCATCAGTTGTTTGAGGCGCAGGCTCATGCCATCCGCAAGATTGCACGCGAGGAGTCGTGCGTGATTATTGGTCGCTGCGGCTTCCACATCTTCCGCAATCATCCCAATTGTCTGAAAATCTTTATTCATGCCGACGATGACTGTCGCAAGCGCCGCATAGGCCGCAAGTATGACATCTCTGAGAGTGATGCAGGCGCAATGATAGTTGACAACGACTATTCGCGTGAGCTCTACACCAAGACCTTCACGGGCAGCGAGTGGCAGGATGCCCGCAACTATGACTTGTCAATCAATGTGCGCAAGTTCGGCGTGAACGGTGCCGTCGATTTCATCATGAGTTGTATAGAATAGCGGGCTGTCAATAAGGAATATTCCTTTCGTCAAAGTTTGAAGAAACGGCTGAGAATCCCACGTAAATCGTGTTTGAACAGGTTTGCGTGGGATTTTTAGTGCTCTTATGCAAAGTTTTAAGCATTGCTTTCAAACAAAATTGATGAATTTCTTTTCGTTCTCCATTTCTTTTTGTACTTTTGCATCAAGTATCGGCGCAA
>CACXXD010000074.1 GCA_902771445.1 uncultured Prevotellaceae bacterium | reverse complement strand
CCTCTTAAAGATTCACCTTTCGAACAGTTCTGAGAGAGAAGCGACGGCAGTCGCGCTGTGATTAGTATTGAATCATGGTGGGTTGGCAGTCATATCAAACTGGGTTATGACTTGAATCAGAACGTAACGGAAGTAAGAACTCAGTTTGATATGACTGTAAACCCACTTTGATTTAATATCAATCTCAAAACGACGGCTCTGGCATGATGTGCAGAGCTGCGCGTCCTCGACTCTAGATTGCAACTTCCAGAAGGTGCTTTTTTCTATGAATTTTCTTTACAAAATGCGACTCGTTTCGAAGCGGATTTTTCATTCTCCCCAATTTTTTTCATGTTACCAAAAGCAAAGACTTGCATTATTGAAGAAATCTTTGTATTTTTGCAAAAAATATAGCTGATATGATGACACAAAGACGGTATCCGATAGGCATTCAGACTTTTTCACGCATCATACGCGAAGGATATTTATACATCGACAAGACCGACTTGACATGGAAGCTGGCCCATTATGCCACATTTGTCTTCATGAGCCGGCCACGCCGATTCGGCAAGTCATTGCTCACATCGACACTGGAGTCATATTTCCGCGGAGAACAGGAGCTCTTCAAGGGACTGAAGCTGATGGAGCTGGAACATGAATGGAAATCCTACCCCGTCATACGCCTGGATTTAAGCACAGCCAAGTCACAGGGGTCAGCCGAAGCGCTCAAGGCAAGACTGCTCCTGCTGATGAAGCCCTATCGGGAACTGTACGGCAGCGACGCGGACGAGGTGACACCCGGAGGGGTGATGCAGGGCCTCATCCATCGTGCCTACGAGCGAACAAAACAGCAGGTTGTTGTCATCATAGACGAATATGACGCGCCACTGCTTGAGGTGCTGCACGACGAACAGACGATGAACGACATGCGGCAGGTGATGCAGGAGTTCTACTCTCCACTGAAAGCCAGTGAGGCGATGGTGCGGTTCTGCTTCATCACAGGTATCACCAAATTCTCGCAACTGAGCATCTTCTCTACGCTCAACAATATGCTTAACGTCACAATGAATCCGGCCTTCTCGGCCATCTGCGGTATCACGGAACAGGAGCTGCAGAGCGTGATGGCCGACGACATTGAGCAACTGGCGGAAGAAAACGAATGCACCACAGAAGAGATGCAACAGAAGCTGAAACAGAGATACGACGGTTATCACTTCTCTGAGAAATCGGTCGACATATACAACCCCTACAGTCTGCTGTCGGCATTCCAGCAAGGGCGCATAGCCAACTACTGGTTTGACACGGGGACACCTTCCTATCTGATTCAGCAGCTGAAACACTACAAGGCCGACATTACCGACGTGGAAGTGCAGGAGGTGCCTGCATCGGCATTCGACCAGCCCACGGAAAACATGTCCACAGCTCTACCGCTGCTATACCAGAGCGGCTATCTGACCATCAAGGACTACGACCGCGAATCGTTCATCTACACCTTGTCACTGCCAAATCAGGAGGTGCGCTCAGGATATGCCGAAGGATTGCTGTCGATCTACACAGGGCTGGAGCCCAAAGACGTTCAGGTGGGCTTTGCCGTGAAGTTCTGGCGTGCACTGAAGAAACAGGATGTCGACTTGGCCATGCGGGAGATGCAGGCGTTTCTGGCCGGAGTGCCATACGTGGAGGGCTTCAAACAGAAACTGGCCGATGCCGCTACGGCAGAGAGATTCTATGAATACACGATGTATCTCATCTTCTCGATGCTCAACGTCTACGTGCGCACACAGGTAAAATGCTTCAGAGGGCGAATCGACATGGTGGTGTGGATGCCCGACACCATCTACATTTTCGAACTGAAGGTAAACGGAACAGCACAACAGGCATTGCAGCAGATAGACAGCAAGGGTTATGCCATGCCCTACTCCACCGACGGGCGACGAGTGATGAAGGTGGGAGTAAAGTTTAATGCAGACACACGCACACCAGAAGAGTGGGCTATTGCAGAATAGATGAAAGCAACAATTCCATACATAGAAAAGAAGTTTGATGAGTTCAACCGACTGATATTCGAGGGCAAACTGCCCAGGATTCCCATTGAACTGAGCAATGCCAAGACGTTTCTGGGACAATGCGTCTACAAGAAACGAAGGAGGCCGTTCGGGAAGCCTGAGCTGTATGACTTCAGACTGCGCATCAACACACGCATAGACCTGCCGGAACAGGAACTGGAGGATACCATCATCCATGAGATGATTCACTACTACATAGGCTATAACAAACTGGAGGATGCTTCGTCGCACGGCCCGCTCTTCCTGCAAATGATGAACGGAATCAACCGTAAGTTTGGCCGCAATCTCAGCGTGTCGCACAAAAGCACGAAGGAACAAACCGAACAGCTGCAAGACACACGAAGCCACTATCACGTGATTGCCGTGCTGAAGTTTAGAGACGGACGAACGGGCATCAAGGTGCTGCCACGGGTATTGCGAAGCATTCTGCATTATTATAATAATGCGTTGTCCCTGCCAGATATTGCGGCCATCGATCTCTATATGAGCAACAACGTGTTCTTCAACCGCTACCCCAATTCATCGGCACTGAAGGTGCATTTTCTGGAACTGGGAACCATCATGGAACAACTGAAGGGCGCGGAACGAATGGAATGCGACGGAAAAAGTATCAAAAGAAACGCTTGACCCGATGGCCATCATGAATGACGGCGCACGGAGACGATGCTAAAGGGGATCGACATCGTAATAGAAAAGGAGGGAGCTGTAGCGTTTGTCCTGCAACATTTGATGCTGGGCAAAAGCAAGATACTGGCGCACCTTGGGCATGTCGATGCCATTCTCCAACTTCAACACAATCTTGCGGATGCTGAGGGTCTTCACACGAGCCACCGATGGCTTGTCGGGGCCTAACACACGGGCGCCAAACCACTGGCGAAGCCGCGAACCAAGTTCCATGCCTGCCGTCTCGACCACCTGGTCGTGCTTGTGCTTCAGGTAGACATAGATGAGCCGATGGAAGGGGGGATAGCTGAACAGACGGCGCTCAGCCAGCAGGTCGTGATAGAAAGATGCGTAGTCGTTCTGCACCACCTGCCGAATGACGGGAAGGTCGGGACTCTTGGTCTGCAAGATGACAAGTCCGCGCTTGCCCTTGCGCCCGGCACGTCCGCTGACCTGCGACATCATCATGAATGCCTGTTCGTAGGCCCGGAAGTCGGGCTGGTTGAGCATGGCATCAGCATTCAGAATGCCCACCACCGACACCTTGTCGAAGTCGAGGCCCTTGGAAATCATCTGGGTGCCAATGAGCAGGTTGGTGCGGCCAGAGGCAAAGTCGTTGATGATGCGCTCGTAGGCATTGCGCGTGCGTGTGGTGTCGAGATCCATGCGCGAGACACGAGCCTCGGGAAAGATGTCGCGCACCTGGTCTTCTATCTTCTCCGTGCCATATCCCCTACCCTGCAACTCTTTCCCTCCACAGGCAGGGCATTCGGTCGGTATCTGATAGGTGTAGCCGCAGTAGTGGCACGTCAGCTGGTTCATGCTTTTGTGGAGCGTAAGCGATACGTCGCAGTGCTCACAGCGAGGCACCCAGCCGCACTGCTTGCACTCTATCATCGGCGCCCATCCGCGACGGTTCTGAAACAAAATGACTTGTTCGCCACGGTCTAAGGCCTCGTGAACACGGGCAAGCAACAATGGCGAGAAAGCACCTCGCACCATCTTCCGATGCTGCAGGTCTTTCATGTCGACCACCTGTATCTCCGGCAGTTCTATGCCCTGATAGCGTTCCTTCAGCTCCACAAGACCGTACTTGCCTGTCTTGGCATTGAAGTACGTCTCCAGACAAGGAGTGGCCGTGCCGAGCAACAGTCGCACTGACTGAGAATCGTGCGAAGAGAACATGCCAAGCATGATGGCCGCACTGCGGGCATGATAGCGAGGGGCCGGGTCTTGCTGCTTGTAACTGCCCTCATGTTCCTCGTCGACGATGACAAGTCCCAGACGCTGGAATGGAAGGAACACGGCTGAACGCGCACCAAGAATCACATCGTAGGGATTAGCCGACAACTGTTTCTGCCAGATCTCTACGCGCTCAGCATCGCTGTACTTGGAGTGATAGATGCCCAGTCGGTTGCCAAACACCCGATGCAGGCGGTCCATCATCTGAACGGTCAGCGCAATCTCTGGCAAGAGATAGAGCACCTGGCGGTGTTGCTCCAGCTCGCGCATGATGAGATGGATGTATATCTCGGTCTTTCCGCTCGATGTGACACCGTGCAGCAACGTGACCTTGTTTTTCAGGAAAG
This sequence comes from uncultured Prevotellaceae bacterium, assembly GCA_902771445.1. GTDB lineage: Bacteria > Bacteroidota > Bacteroidia > Bacteroidales > Bacteroidaceae > Prevotella. The sequence goes on along the minus strand of CACXXD010000074.1, from coordinate 11,858 downwards.
AGAAAAGGATATTGTTGTAAGCCTCCAACTGGGGCTTGTTCAACTTCTTGATATTGTCGAAATGAGGCTCACCCACATTGTTCAGTCGGCCCACCTCCACCTCGTAGGTCTCCAGCAAGCCTCGCTTCACCAACTGCGTGATGATGGGCAGGGTGGCCCCGGAGAAGTTCATCAACTCTTCACGTGTAATCTCTACAGGAGTAAATGAGGATGGCGATGCCTCGGAAGATCCTATCATGTCCCAGCCGGAGAGTTGAAGATAGCAGATGAAAGCCTCTTGCTGCTTGGCGGCCCTGGCCAGCATGTCGAGGGCGATGTGAAGGAACTGTTCGTTCTGGTAGGGCTTGGTAAGGCGAATGTAAGTCTCTGTGCGCGGCTTATAGCCGTCTTCGGCCTTCAGTCCAGACGGCAATGCTGCCTTGAAGACCTCACCGATGGGCGACATGTAGTAGTCGGCAATCCATTTCCATAAGCGGAACTGACTCTCCAAGAGGATGGGATAGTCATCGAGCACCTGTTCAAGCGACTTTACCCCAAAGCCTTCGGGCTTCTTGTCGTGCAGCGAGGCCACGATACCGATGTAATGCTTCTTGGCTCCGAAAGGCACCAACACCCGCATGCCAAACTGTACCTTATCCTGCAACTCCGCTGGCACAGCATAAGTAAAATAGCCCTCAAGAGGCAAAGGCAGTATTATGTCGGCGTAGGTCAATTAAAGAAATAGGTAACAGCAACCTGAAAGGAATTGAGACGGCCAACGTACATCTTTGCAGTAACTCCGGTCACGGTGTCATACTGGCTGAACCATCCGTTCTTCGTCAGCTGCAAGTTATAGCAAAAGCGGGCCTGCACCTTATCCATAGCCAAAAGGCCGATGCCGAAATTCATGCTCACGGCAGTCGACTGGGCCTCCCACTTGCGTATCATTGTATGTCCGGTAGAGCGGCCTATGCCCGTGGCCAGATAGCGCTCCTTGCGGCCTACATTGAAAGCAAACTGAGGGCCAACAAAGATATAAGGGGCAATCATGTTGCCAAGATTGACACCATAGCGAATGTTCAGAGGAACCTGAACCGTCTGGTACTTCACGTTCACCTTGCTGTCGTAGGATGCCTGAGCGCCACGCTGGTCGTAGAGTGCCGACAAGTCGAAACCGATGCCCGACGGCTTGTAAAAGGCAAGCGTGGGACCAACCTGGAAGCCAGGACGCGGCTTTTCGGCATATTGCTTCATATCTGCACTTCCCACCCGCATCTGCGCAAGGTTCAGGCCTGCCGTCAGTCCTATCTTCAGCAGGGGCTTGTTCGATTTGTCCAACTGTGCCTGTGCTGACTGCGCCACAAGCATGAAAGCAAATACTATAAATGTGACAATTCGCATCATGAAAATGTAATCTTATTGAAAACAGTGTGCAAATATACACAAAAATATTGATTCGCGAACCTGTCTGATATATAAATAATCTTTTTTTAGCAGGAAAAACGCATAAAAAAACAGACTTCTGAAAACAGAAGCCTGCTTTTATATCCACAAGGGAATTGACAGTGGAATCATTTAGAAGAAATAGGCAAGGTTCAGCTGCCAGGCATTCGAACGGGTCTTAGCAAGACTCTGAGGGATTTTTGACACAACATCGGTATAGGTCACCTCACCCGTCTTACCCAAAGCGATATTATAGGTAAGACCTATTTCCAAATGACGGATCAACATGGCACCGAGACCAAGATTCAAGCTGACATTTGACTTCTTCAGTTCAAACTCGCCCAAAGCTTCCTTGCTGAGCTTAAAGGTCTTGTCGCCTACGTTCCAGCCAAACTGAGGGCCAGCCTTGAAGAAGATGCCTGCCACGTTGCCAAAGCTTTTCTCGTAACGAACGTTGATGGGCAACACCACTTTCCGCTCATCCACTGTCTGATCGTCAATCTTTGAACTGCGCTGATCGTAGAGAGCCGACACATCGAATCCAATACCTATGATAGGTACAGTAAACTTGAGAGTCGGGCCGATGAAGAAGCCTGCACGATTGGATGATGCTAAATTGCTGGCGATATTATCGCTAAACGTCACATTTGTCAGGTTCAGACCACCACGCACACCGAAACCAAACTGAGCCTTTGCAGGAAGCACTGCAACCATCAGTGCAACCACCATTGCTGTAAATAATTTCTTCATAAGCTAAAATTATTGGTTAAACAAGAAAAAATCAACTAAAAATCAATGACGCTGGCGACGCACGCTCAAGGTTCCCGACGAACTGCCACTGCTTTTGGGAGTCTTTGTCCGTCTGGTACTTACCTTTGTGGTCTTCGTGCTACCGCCCCTCGCCTTTACTTTCTTCTGCACTTTCGGATCGAGATTGGCAATGCTGTCGAGCGAGTCGCGCTTTGCCTTGTCGCCAAAGATGTTGTCACGGAAGTTCTTCAGTTCGGCCTCGATGCGCTTCTGCTCTGCCGACAATTTTGTTGAATCGTTGCCTGCTATCTGCGAGAGGGTCTTGCCCAGCATATTGTTGGTCTTATATATCTTGCCCTTATAGCGGTTCATGGTGAAATAGTCGTCCAGATTCATCGTGGCCGCATTGTTCACGTCGCTCGTCATCACGGACTGCCGGCTCAGGAAAGGCTCCACATCGGTGTACTTCACCCAGAACAAAGGATACTTGGCCGACTCGCCTCCGAAGTCGTCCTCACGCATCAGCACAGGACAGAAAGCCAACACCTTGATGTGGAACGACGAGTTGGCCTGATCGTAATAGGCACTTTCCTTCAGATAGTACATCTTCACTTCCGACGAGGGAATGTCACTGTTGTCCACCTTCAGTTTGCCGTCTTTCTCTTCGTAAAAAATGTGATAGTTGTCAAGAATAGTCTTCATGCTGACCTTGGCCGACTCATCCAGCACCTCGGTACCATCCAGACGGTATTCGTAGACAGGGATATATCCATTCAAAGCCAGTTTGAACACGTAGGTAAACAGGTTCATCTGCTTGCCAACAGGCTCCGTGGGATGATACAAACCGGAATTAGAATCGACATTGAGGTCGATCTCACGATAGATGTCGCGGCGCCACACCACATCCTCGGGCATATCGACAGCCGTGGGATACATGACTCGCATGCGCTGCGTCATGCCGCCCTGCGCACCACTCTGCTGTTGCTGGGCTGTCTTTTGCTGCTGTTGCTGCACCCTGCTCTTCTTGGGCTGTGCAACAGCTGCCGCAATTAAAAGATTAAGAAATGCAAATATCAAAATGCTGCGCTTCATATCGTTCGTTCCTGTTTTAATTGTATAATCTTTTAATTTCATATTTACTTCACTATGATTTCCATCGAGCTGGGCAATGTTCGCTCAATGCCGTCGGGACCAATAGCCTTTACACGCGAAATATAGAACCGACGATTGCGCGTCAGCTTGCGGAAAGTGTCCTTCTGACGGGCAGAGAACTTGTCGCCCTCGCCCACCATCGGCACGGCATTACCCATATTGTCGTAGAACACGGTCTCGAATGAGAGCACACGGAAGCCGATGTCAAGGATACCATCGTCGATGGCGGCACCGATGCCGTCGATACCCATCAAGCTCGACTTAGCCAGTCCACCGCCCTTGTAGCGCACGGGATTGCCTTTCTCGTCCTTCATATCTATATAAGGTGTAGGATCAGGCAACTTGCGCACACGGAACGTAAACTGTCCCATCTGCTGCGGACGCCCCGTATTGGTCGACATGACGGTGATGGTTGCATCCTGTCCTATCTTGGCCGGACGGGCTATGTACTTGCCCGGACCTGTAGGCTGCAACGTGCCATTCGTCATCGTGGCCGAAATCTTGTTCAAGGGAACACCCGGCACCGACACACTGATGGGATTGGAATAGCCTGCATACAGCATGTTCATCAGGTCGGCACTGACCGTGGCACTCGGATCGACCACCGTATATTTTTGCTCGAAGTCGCGGCGAATCTTATCGCCATTGCCATTGACCGTCTCGATATGTCCGGCCAAAGTGAAGTCACCCGTCCGTCCGCAGACCACCTCATAGAGATTGTCCTTCAGGTCCATCTTCTGGTTGCCTATATAGACATCGGGAATCTGAGTCGTATCGACGGCGGCCATCACGATATGGGCTGAGAACTTATCGCCCCTCACGATGGTCTGCGAATTAGGAATCACAAAGGCATTCAGCGCGTTTACGCGAATATCCTTCACATCGATGTTCTGCACCAGTTTGTGAAGCACCTCGCCCTCGGCATAGCGCACGTCGCTCTGAATCTTCGAGAGCAACGTGACAGCCGCAGCCACGGGCATGTCCTCAAACATATATTCCTGCCAGTTCTTGCCCAGCGTTTGCTTCTCCTTAGGAACAGTGGTAGAGAGGTTGACACTGATAATCTGCTGCTTGCTCATGTCGGGAGTCATCTTCACGATGCGCTTACGGAACGAGTTGATGGCATCGTACAGTTCGCCGCCCCTTCCGCGTCCGGGTGCCAGCATCACCTGGTTGGCCGCCTCAAGGTCTTCCTTGTTCTTGATGTTCTCCACCACTCCGTTCTTACCATCGGCCTCCTGAACGATAGCCAGCTTCAGCTCGGCCACGAAGTTAAAGAGCGAGTCGCTCATGCGCTTCACCTCCTGCGCCTTGTCGTACCACTCTTTCACCTTGGCAGGGTTCAGCCTCATCTGCATCTCCAGGTCGTCGTAGACCACCTGATTTTCCTGTTGCGAGCTCATCGTGGTGCGGTTCACGCTCTCCTCCACAATAGAGAAGCCGTTGAGCACCTCATTTGAGACGTTCAAAGCCAGCATAGCCATCAACACCACATACATGAGGTTGATCATCTTCTGGCGCGGAGATACAGGTCTTTTCTTTATAGCCATATTCCTTACTTACCTAACTTAGAGGGTTCTGAGGCATGTTCACCGTCATCGCCTCAATCATACGGGTATAGATGCGGTTCAGTTCTGCTATCTGGTCGGCCATGCGTCGGCTCTGCTCGTTGATCTGGTCAATCGTTCCAATCTGCTGACTGGCTCCCTTCAACTGCATCTCATATACCTTGCAGATGCCCGTCAGCGTGCGGTTCAGGTTCTCCATCTCCTCCGAGTCACGGGTCAGACGTTCGCTCTGCTCCGACACCTTCTGCAGGGTCTCAGTCAACTTCTTCAGCTGCTCCACATAATTAGATGTAGCCTCTTCCATCTCGTCGGCATCAATATCGGGAACCTCAGGCGTGGGAACACCCGGCACTCCACCGACGAAGCCGCCGCCACCGATGACACCACCACCAGCGACACCACCACCGCTCACAGCACCACCGCCGCCAGCAAAGCTGATGGAACCACCGCCTTCGCCTACGGCAACCTCGCCGCTTGCGGATGTACCACCCACGGCTCCACCGCCAATGATGACCGTGCCACCATGCCCCTGGCCAGCAGCTATCTCGACATCATCGTCGACCACATGCGTGGGCAGATCCTTACCGTCTTCGGTCTTGTCGAACGGACGGTCGAAGCCTGCGATGAAGAACACAAGCACCTCAGTACCCATGCCCAGGAACAGCATGAAGTTGGCTCCGGGCAGGTGGGTCAACTTGAAGAGCGCACCCAGAATAACGATAGAGGCGCCCCAGCTGTAGGCATAGTTCATGAACGTCTGTCCCGGCACGCTGTCGAGCCACTTCTGCAGGAGATAGATGATGTTATATTTACTATATTTTGTCATGTCTGTTTAACGATTTGACGATTTTGAATTTCTGATTACGCTTAGATTCGGGAGTGATACGGTGTGCAACTCCTTCGTGCCTATTTTCTCTTGGTGGCCTTCACGGGCTTCACTTTCTCGCTCGACGTGTTGGCCAGACTGCGCACGCAACGGAACCCGATGTAGGAGCGCGGCTGGTTCTGATACTCGCTGGAGCGCCATGCCGAACGGATGTAGCTCTCTGGGTCTTTCCACGAACCACCCCTCACGCTCTTTTTCTTCAGTCGGTAGGGGTCTTCGAGTGCCGCATTATAGCTGAGCTGCGGGTTCATGTCGTTCATTGCATCGACACCTGCTTCAGTATAGATGGTCGAAGTCCACTCAGCCACATTGCCAGCCATGTCATAGAGACCATTCGAGTTGGCCGAATAGATGCCCACCTTACTGGTTATCAGGTTGCCGTCCTTGGTATAGTTACCGTCGTCGGGCTTGAAGTTGGCAAAGAAGCATCCTCGCCCGCTGGCCACGTCTTCATTCTGCCACGGAAACTCATTCTGGTCCTTTCCACGGGCAGCATACTCCCATTCGGCCTCTGTCGGCAGGCGATAGCGCTGCACGTAGCGAGCCGAAGCACCGAGTCCTTTCAGCAAGAAGTCGGTACGCCAGGCGCAGAACGCATTGGCCTGTTCCCATGTCACGCCCACACAAGGATAGTCGTTGTAGGCCGGGTTGGAGAAATAGTTGCGCATGTAGACCTCGTTGTCGGCATTGGGGAAATCGTTCACCCAGCAGGTCGTGTCGGGATAGATGTTCACGATATAGGTGTTCAGGAAGTCCCACGGCCCAGACAACGGGCGATTGATGGTCCGACGCACAATCTTTCCTTCCTCGTCGACCCATGCCGTGTCTTTCGAAATCATCACCTGCTCGTCAGGATTCACCCGAACATCGGTGTTCAGGTTGCGCTCCACCGGATTCAGTCGGTTGCGGCGCAAGGCTGCTGTGGTATAGTCATAGATTTCGTAGCGATAGTTCATCTGACTGGCATCCAGCATCTTCTCGCCCGTCACGGGATTGGTCACATAGACACTCTCCAGCGCACGCAACTCGTCTTCACTGGGTTTCTTGGGCAATGCCTTTTTCCAGTTCAGGTGCGGCTTCACGGGATCGCCGTTCTTGTCTTCCTCAATCTTGTAGGTCTCGTCGCCACCATAGTTAGGATCGGCCAGACGCTCACGAATAATAGAATCGCGCACATAGTTGACAAACTGGCGATACTCCGAGTTCGTGATCTCCGTATCGTCCATCCAGAAGCCGTCTACCGAAATGTCGCGCACGGGTGTCTGTTTTCCCCAGAGCGAATCGACGTTCTCCAGTCCCATGCGCAGATGACCGCGCTTGATGAGCACCATGCCATAGGGTGCAGGTTCAGAAAACGAGCGACCGCCCGAGCCGGTCAACTCGCCGCCCGAGGCTGTCGTCGATTTGCCGCCAAAGCATGCTGTCAGGAGCAGCACAGCCATGAGGCAACATCCCATTATCACAATTTTCTTCATATATTCTGTTTTCTTTTTTTCTTCGTCGTTTATCATCTGCCGACTACAGGATGCGCACAGCCTGATGCCTGTTGCGCCCTTTCTTGAAAAGGTTCAAGTCGGTCTGATAGCCCACTTTCAGCTCATGGCTGCCGTTGCCCAGTTTCAGTCCGTTGGTATAGGCTTCGTAGCTGTAGCCAAGGTTGATGCCATGAAATTTTCCGCCTATATAGACGGTAACTGAGTTGGTGGGACTGTAGCCCACGCCAAGATACAGGCGTCGTTTCTCGTGCTGATAGGTTAGTCGGGCTGTCACGTCAGCGCGATAGACCACACCATCGGTGCGGCCCAAGACTGATGGTTGTATTGAAAGAAACGGATTTCTCAGTCGAATATTGCCTCCCGCCGTGAAATAATATGTACGTGAGATGGACAATTCGTTGTTTTCGCCCAGCTCGACCTTGGGAGCCAGTGCGTGCATGACCGACGCACCGACATACCAGTACCGATGCTGATAGTAGAGGCCTGCGCCCAGGTCGAAGCCCGACCCTGTCAGTGCCGAGGTGCTGAAAGCGGGGTCGTTGGGTTCTTCGGTCACGACCTTCGAGCCGTCGAACTTCTCGCCTATCAGCGTGGGCTGAACACCGATGCTCAGGCTTCCGCCCAACATCTTCAGTCTGACGGCATACATGATGGCAATGCTGTTATGGGCAAAGAGACCGATCTGGTCGTTCACGAGCTTGGCACCAACACCATGATAGGCACCCAGGAAGTAGAAGGGCAGGTCAGCCGATGCGTACATGGTCTTCGGGTTGTTCTCGAAGCCCAGCAGCGACATGTTGTAAGCTACGTCGACGTTGATTTTGTCCTGCTTGCCCACAGCGGCGGGGTTGAACGACGTCTCCATCGCCCAGTAGTGACTGAACGACGGTTCGTACTGGGCTTTCACTTGCGCAAAAGCCGCCATCAGCAGCGCCAATATCAATAGATTTCGCCTTAACACGATTTTATAACGCACAGTTTCAGACTTTTATTGTATCAAACGGGGCAGGCAACGGCATAAAACAGCAAAAAAACGACATCCATCGCCGATTGGATGGATGTCGTTTGTACTTATCGGCCTGACGACCGCCGCTTTTTTATTTCATCACGACTTTCTTGCCGCCTACGATGTAGAGTCCCTTGCGGGGCTGCATCACGCGCTGTCCGTTCAGATTGTAGCAGTCATTGTTCTTTGCAGTGCTGCTCACCATGCTCTTGATGCCCGAAGCGGTGCTCTTGATGTTCACCACATAGACGGTAGCCGTGGCCATATCGCCCGACAGCACTTTGAGTGTCAGCTGATAGCCGTTTTCAACAGCCTCTATCGTCTTCTGCACCAGTGCGGCACGACTGTCAAGCTGTGCCTCCACATCGGCCTCGGTCACTTCGCCGCTGACCTCTACTGCATATTCTTTCTTATCGGGGTCGAAGTCGGCAACGTCCTGTCCCTTGATCTTCAGCCCGGTCATCTTGGCATTGTAGACGAACTCGATGTCGTCGACCAGCAGTTCGTCGCCATTGCTGCCCTGCCCGGCATCGGCATTGGTCGATACGGTGACGAGCACAGCCTTTGGAGCGAGTGTCTCCGACACATAGTTGAAGGGGGCCACTACCCTCACCCACTCACTGGTCTCTGCGATGGTGTTATACTTGGCCTTGGCCACCACATTGCTATACTCCTTGTCCTCAGGATCCTGATAGAAGGTGCCATCGGTGATCACGGCGCTGACCGTGGCGAATGGATGGGCAGCATTGGCCGTGCCTTGCTTGAACTTCACCCACAGGGCAATAGAGTCGGGGCGCGAATAGAGCGGAGAATAGAAGGGATCGCCATTGCCGTCGACGTCGCTCTGGCTCATATCGAGGAAAGCGTGGTTGGCGGGGTCGGTAGCCGAGAACGAGCCTGCATTCATCCGTCCGGTGGTCATGGTTCCATTGGCAATGATGCCGAAGATGGAGGTCGAGTACAAACGTGCACTGGCCTTGCCGCTGTGGGCATCGGCCGACTTTTCGATATGATGGCCTGCGAAGGGAGCCAGGGTTCCCGATGCGCTCTCGAACGAGTGCCAGGCATTGGGCTCCACATAGGCCTCAGTCGTTGTGTGCCAGTCCTCAAGGCTCTGGTTGCTCAGCTGGTAGCCACTGCCGATGGTCACCTTGATCTGCTGCTGCAACGTTGCCATCAGGTCGATGTTGAGGAAGCAGCGCAAATGGCCGTTCTCAATCTTACCCGACAGTTCCACGGGTACGGGGGGGAGCATCGGGGCCAGCCAGACGATGACGTTGGGATCGTCGCCCTCGGTAATCGTCACTACGTCGTTGGCAAACAAGAGGGTTGCATCGCCCGCCTTATAGGACTTGATGCCTTTCAGCGAGATGTTGCCCACGCCGGTAGCCCCGTCCTCGCTCATGAGCACGAAGTTCTTCATGGTCAGGTCATACAGTCCGTCCTTCTCCTCGACAGAGATGACGCCTCGCTGCTCGGAGGCTTCGCCGTTGACCGACACGACGATTGGTTCGTTATAATCGGTTGCGCGTGCGGCTATTGTGGCAAGCACAACCATCATCAGAGTAAAAATCTTTTTCATACGCTAAAAAATTTACCTTATTCTATAAAAAATTCCTATTGTTCCGTAAATGGGATAGAGCGTCTGCTCCACTGTCTTAAAATCACTCTTCATGAGACCCGTCAGTCCCCACGAGAGGTCGAGCGAGAGGCCGAAGCGTTGCAGCAACTGCCAGTCGGCTCCCACGGCAACACCAAACTGCAGTCGGCGCATGTCGTCGGGAAATTCGTAGGTGGCCCACTGGTCTTCGGTGGAACCCATCACCACCTTCGGCCCCGTGGGGTCGTCTTTGCGCAGATAGCCGTCTGAGGCATAGCCGCTGAAGTCCTTGCTGAACAAGAGCGACACGTAGGGTCCGGCCTTCAGCATGACCGTCGAGCCGAGTCGGCAGGTGGCCTGCACGGGCAGGGTGAACATCCACTGGCGCACCTTCTGGCGCACGTGTCCTGTATAGAGACCTTCCATCTCGTCTTCGTCCATCTTCAGTTTCATGCGATAGCCCTTTGTGGTCACCTCGCCGTCCATGCCTTTGTTCTCTACGTGCAGTCCGGCCTGAATGCCCCATCGGTTGCCCAAGGGCAGCATGGCATCGGCACCGGCCATAAAACTGGGTGTTAGATGGTATGCCTCCAGACTGCGGATAGTGGCAGGCATGCCCAACGGGGCCGTACCGCCGATGTTATAGCCAATGCGGGCTCTCAGCTGCAAGCCTTCGTGTTCACAGTTGCCCTCGCAGCCGTGCTCGCAGGCTGCCGAGACGGTAAGCGACACCGACAGGGCGCAAAAAATCAATCCAGCTATTCGTCTCATTGGTTCTCCTCCTTCGGTTTAAAGGTTATCTCAACTTTGTCGATGTACAGGGTACTGCCCACAGCTCCCACAAACTCGTCGCCCGTCTTGCTCGACGAGAACACCAGTGCCATGCTGTAGCCACGGTTCTTCAGCTGCTCGGCATTGACAGGAGTCTGCGACTTGAAGGTCATTTCAAAGGGTTTCCACTCGTCGGTGGCTGGCAGCTCTGCCACTTCGGCCATGCTCACAATCAGCTCGTTGGTCCTGATGTCATCGCCATGCAGCACGACCTTCTCGCCCTGTGCATTCTGATTGCGATAGAACACGGCATAGATGCTCGGCGCGTCCACACGGTCCTTGTGCTCCAAGCCGTCCTTGTCGGTAAACACCTCGCCCGGACGATACTTGTAGTAGCCCGTCACCTTGGCGGGCTCTTCGTCGAAGGGGATACCCATCTTGGTTGTCAGAAGGGTATTGGTAAAGGCAAACTGGGGATCGAACTCGCCGAAGAACAGGTTGCCTGCGGCGATTGGCTTCTTGAATGTCTGGCCCCACGAACCCGTATCACGAGTGGTCAGACGCACACAGGCGCCTTCATAGCCATTGGCATCGGCTACAGAGGGATAGTCTTCAGGCTGAGCATTGGGCTTGGCCAAGATAAAGCCGCCATTGCCTGTCGCCCACACATTGTCGTTGCGTGAGCCATCGGCAGACTCTTCATACCATACGTAATAACGATTACTTCTGACGGTCTTTTCGTCCTTGTTCAGCTCATAGTGCTCAAAGTCGAACTTCATCTTGCTCTCCTCCACAGCAGGCTTTGCCGGGTTGGTGAAGCTCACCGTGTAGCGACGGCTATAGGCTCCGTCCTCCGAAGTGACAGTGTAGACCACAGGGCCTTTGCTGAAGTCCTGTGCAGAGCCGTTGGCTGGCACAATCGTTGCACCGGGCGTAATGCTGAAGAACACCTTCAACAGTGGCAGCTCAGCCTGCGACTTTACGGTGAAGGCCAGCTGGTGGACATCCGACGGCACATTGGCAATGCGCATGTCTGACTGTTGAAAGAAATGCGAAGAAAGGTCATCGCCCTCTACCCATGCTTCAAGAATGTCGCACTCCATGTTCTTGGGTTCGTCCTTGAAACAGCTTGTAAGCAGAAACAGCAATGACAAGAAGCAGAAACTGCGTTTCATTGATAATTGTATCATAACGGCTGCAAAGTTAC